>NZ_MTBE01000001.1:0-415493 GCF_002916785.1 Diaphorobacter sp. LR2014-1
TTAAACCAGACCAGCGCGGTAGAGTCTGAACGCCGTTGAGGCGGCCAGACCGGCCCGTGCAGTTTGGTAGGCGCTGGGGTGATAGAGCCCGTGACTGAGTACAGAACGCATGGCCGCCGCGCTGGTCTTCGTGAAGCCCGAACGGTTACGCGCGCCTTGATTGAGCGCGCATGCACAAGCAAGGGATCTGAAGATCATGTCTGTTACCTCAGTGACGGTGGGCATCGACGTGGCCAAGGCGCACGTGGATGTCTGTGTGCTGGGTGCCAAGAGCAGCGCCCAGCGGTTTGACAACGATGCCGAAGGCCACTCGGCGCTGGCGGCTGCCCTGCAGCCCCTGGACGTGGGTCTGGTGGTGATGGAGGCCACCGGCGGCTACGAGGCCGCGTTAGCGTGTGCCCTGCAGGCCACAGGCCTGCCCGTGGCGGTCATCAACCCGCGCCAGGCGCGCGACTTCGCCAAATCCATGGGACGCCTGGCCAAGACCGACGCGGTGGATGCGCGCACGCTGGCCGAGCTGGCAGCGGTGCTGCTGCGCCGCGACGATCTGCAGCGCTTCTTGCGCCCCCTGGCCGATGAGCGCCAGCAGTGGCTCGCGGCCCTGGTCACGCGCAGGCGCCAGTTGCTGACCATGCTCCATTCGGAGCGCCAACGGCTGCAGATCACGCCCAAGAAGCTGCACGCCAGCATCGAGGCCATCGAGGCGGCGATCAAGGCGCAGCTCGATGAGATCGAAGAGCAGATGGTCACGCATGTGCGCGAGCACTTTGGGGAGCTCGACACGCTGCTGCAGTCGGCTGCGGGAGTCGGCCCGGTGGCCAGTGCCACGATGATTGCCGAGCTGCCAGAGCTGGGCCGGCTGAACCGGCGCGAGATCGCTGCATTGGTGGGCGTGGCGCCCATGGCCAATGACTCCGGCGGCAGCAAGGGCAGGCGGCGCGTACAAGGCGGGCGCTTCGAGATCCGCCGCGTGCTGTACATGGCAACGCTCACGGCCACCCGCTACAACCCGGCCATCAAGGCCTTCTACGAGCGTCTGAAGGCCGCTGGCAAGTTGCCCAAGGTCGCCCTGGTCGCTTGCATGCGCAAGTTGCTCACCACGCTCAACGCCATGGTGCGCACTGGAAAACCTTGGGACAAGTCGCTTCATTGCGCTTGACTTCGAAGACGGTTACTCAGACGCTGCTTTTGCTGCACCCAAATTTCCGATTCTTCGGTGTGGCGGCGCACCCAGAATGCAAACAACGCGGGCAGCAGGCCCACGGCAAAAACCCAGCGCCAGCCGAATAGCGGCAGCACGATGGCCGCGACGAGCGCCGCCAGTGCATAGCCGAGTGCGAAGGCGCTTTGCACCCAGGCCATCACCTTGCCGCGATGCTGGGCGGGCCAGCTCTCGGTGATCAGCGCCGCGCCGGCCGACCATTCACCACCGACACCCAAGCCGAGGATGAAGCGGAAGATCAATAACTGCGTGACGGTCTGCGAAAAGCCGCACAGGGCAGTGCCCAGCGAATAGCAAAGGATGCTCAGCACCATCGAACGAGTGCGTCCGATGCGGTCTGCCAGGAAGCCGAACACCAGGCCACCTACTGCAGTCGCCAGCAAGGTCATGGACGCGATCACACCCGCCATACCTTTGTCAAACGAGAGATCCGCGCTGATGTACTTGATCATCATCGCGAACAGCATCAAGTCCATGATGTCCAGCATCCAGCCTATGTAGGACGAGGCGAACGCTCGCCACTGCTGGGGCGTCCGGCCCACATACCAGCGAGCATCCTGCCCCGCCTCGCTTGACATCGTTATTGCACCCATGACTTCATCCTCTTGTGTATCGACTACAGAAACATTCGCGTCTTACATCGAGACTTTATCGAATTTTCTCCTGATCACTCTTAGTAAAAACCATTAATAGACATCTTTGTATCGTTTATCGATACTACACATCTTTCTTATCCATAGGAGATCTCATGCCACAGTTCAACTTGCGTTTGTTCGAAGACCGCGTGCCGGCGCATCACGCACCGATCTACCTGCCATCATTGGCACGTGCCGTCTATGTCGTAAAAGGCGACGTGACGATCGAGTTCGCGACGGGTGCGCAGCACGTCGTCGAAGGCTCGGCTTGGCTAGGCGATGGCCAGGCGACTGTCCTGGCTGGTGAGTCGGACTTGATCCTGTGGCGCTGGGAGCTCCAGTCGTTGCGCGGCGAGGCGAAGCCAGGCGTGCTGCGCTCGGCACCGGCATCGCGCTCGGAGTGCAAGCTCGAGCAGGTGATCGAACTCGACGAAGCAATGCCCTGGCTCATGCGTTGCGACAAGGTGCAGTTTCCGCCGGGAGGCGTAGCGCTGACTCACGTGCACCAAGGCCCCGGCATCCGGTGCTGCCTGGAAGGCGAGATCACCATTGAGACCGAGGGCCAGACGCATGTGCATGCTCCTGGGGATGCCTGGTTCGAACTGGGCCATGCGCCAGTCCTCGCGCCGACGACACCGGCAAGGGCAACCACCTTCATCCGTTGCTTTATCCTGCCCCAGGCTTGCCGCGGCCGCAGCTCGTTCCGCCTTGTTCGGGCAGAAGATGCGGGCAAGGCCAACACCCAGCGCTACCACGTCTTTGGCGAACGCTTCCTTCAACTCAACTAGAGTCTGGGATCGCCCCGCCCCTCGAGGATTCCAAAGCATGAAAGCTTCACCCCCTTCGCAACCACCACCTTCGGGTGCTCCCTCTGACGACCTGGCTGCGGACAGCACGGCCAGCTCCTCGACCTCTGTGGTCTCGCTGCGCATCCTCGAAATCATGGCGGAGGCGAACGCCGAGCTAGGCGTCACGCAACTGGCCGAGGCACTGGGAATGCCCAAGGCCCGTGTGCATAGGCACCTCGCATCGTTGCGCCAGGAGGGATATGTCACCCAGAACCCACGCTCCAGCCGCTACAAGATCGGCTGGCGACTGTTCCTGCTCGGCCAGCGGCTGGTACGGCAGTTCGACGCGGTCGGTCTGGCGCGCCCGGTGATGGAGGAACTCCGCGACAAGATCGGACAGACCATTGTCATCACCACGTTTACCGACGACCGCGTCGTCGTGCTCGACCTGGTTCGCGGCCGCAGTCCGCTCCAAATCTTGCTGAACCCTGGCACCGAATACAAGTTGCACACCGTGGCGCAAGGCAAGATCGTCCTGGCCTTCGGCAACCCAATGCAGTTCATGCGGGTGTTGGCTGCGCCGCTGGTGGCCTGTACTCCGCACACCATCGTCGACCACGACCGATTGCGCGCCGAGATCGAAATGGTCAGAAAGCGCGGGTGGGCCGAGGCACCCGAAGAAGTTTTCATGGGCGTCAATGCGTTGGCGGCTCCGATATTTCTCAGGAGCGGCGATCTCTTTGGCTCGATGGCCGTGGTCGGCTCGATCCACTTTCTGCCTGCACAGGCCAACCCTGCGACGGTGTCCGCCCTGAAGGCCGCAGCCGCCAAGGTTTCGGAACTGCTCGGCGCACCGGCAACAACCAATGGCGCCTAGCCGCAATGTGTGGCCTGTAGCCGAGATAAATTGACTTGACAACTATTGTCTAGTCAATGATTATCGGCGGCCATGAGTCCACACCCCAGCCCGCCGAACGATCCGCTGTCGCCCTCGCCCTTCGAGCCAGAGCGCAGCATCGGCCTTCAGCTGCGGCGCATCACCGCGCTGCTGGGCAGCGAGGTCGATCGCCGCATGGAGCCGCTGGGGCTGACCAACGCGCAGTGGAAGCCCCTGCTGCGCCTGCTGCTGGGCACGCCCGGCACCACCGCCGCGCTGGCGCGCGACTGCCATGCGGATGCGGGCGGCCTGACGCGGCTGCTCGACCGGCTGGAATCCAAGGGCCTGTGCCGGCGCGAGCGCTCGCAGGCGGATCGGCGCGTGGTGCACATCGCCCTCACACCCGAAGGCCACGCCGCGGCGGCCCAGCTGCCCATCATCCTGGGCGGCGTACAGCAGCAGCTGCTGCAGGGCTTCAGCGCCCAGGAAGAAGCCCAGCTGCGCGACTACCTGGCGCGCCTGCACGCCAATGCGCAGGCCCTGGCCGACCCCACACCCGACACCGACCCACCATGACCCAAGCCCCTCCCCACCGGCGCACCGGCCCGCTGTGCGCGGTGCTGCTAACGCTGGCCGCGCTCGCCGGCTGCGCCGACATGTCCGGCATCGCCCCGCAGGCGCAGCTGCGCGAGCCGGGCACGCTGGGCCTGCCCGCCGGCGCGCATTTCGAGGCACCCGATGACTGGTGGCGCGGCTTTGGCGACCCGCAGCTGGACGCGCTCATAGCCCAGGCGCTGGCCGACAACCCGGGCCTGAAGCAGGCCCAGGCGCGCCTCGCCCGCGCCCAGGCCTTTGCCGACACTGCCCGCTCGGCCCAGGGCCCGCGCCTGGACGCCAGCCTGGACGCCTCGCGCCAGCGCTACAGCAGCAACGGCCTGTACCCGCCCGGCGTGGCCGGCGCCACCATAGGCTCGGAGACGGCGCGCCTGACGGGCAACTGGGAACTCGACTTCTTTGGCAAGAACCAGGCCGCACTGCAGGCCTCGCTGGGCCAGGCCGAGGCCGCCCAGGCCGACGCCCAGGCCGCGCGCCTGCTGCTGGCCAGCCGCGTGGCGCAAACCTACCTTCAGCTGGCGCGCCTGCAGGCCCAGCTGGCCGTGGCCGAGCGCCAGCTGGCGCAGCGCAGCGAGCTGCTGCGCCTGGTGCAGGGCCGCGTGCATGCCGGCCTGGACACGCGCCTGGAGCTGCGCCAGAGCGAGGGCGCGCTGCCCGAAACGCGCCAGCAGATCGAGGCGCTGCGCGAGCAGCAGGCCCTCACGCGCAACGCCCTGGGCGCCCTGATTGCAGAGCCAAATGTGGCTTTAACGCTTGATACACAAGCGCTGGAAGCTATCAACAACATAGTAATACCAACAGCGCTGCCGGCCGACCTGCTGGGCCGCCGGCCCGACGTGGCGGCGGCGCGCTGGCGCGTAGCAGCCGCCACCCAGGACATGGCCGTGGCGCGCGCGCAGTTCTACCCCAACGTGAGCCTGACGGCCTTCGTGGGCCTGTCCAGCATCCAGCTCGATCGCTTCATGGAAGGCAGCAGCCGCGAATGGGGCGTGGGCCCGGCGCTGCGCCTGCCGATCTTCGACTCGGGCCGTCTGCGCGCCAACCTGCGCGGGCGGGCCGCCGACCTGGATGCAGCCGTGGAGAGCTACAACACCGCGCTGCTCGACGCCGTGCATGACGCCGCCGACCAGCTCGCCAGCAGCGGCGCCATTGCGCGCCAGATCGCCGAGCAGCGCCAGGCCGGCGCCGCCGCCGAGGACGCCTACAGCATCGCCCAACGCCGCTACGAGGCCGGCCTGGGCAACTACCTGCAGGTGCTGTCGGCCGAGACCCAGGTGCTGGCCCAGCGCCGCCAGGCCGTGGATCTGGCCGCGCGGCGCCTGGATAACCAGGTGGCGCTGATGCGCGCCCTGGGCGGCGGCTATGCCCCGGCCCGGCCCGTGGCCAGCGCCCCGAACCCCACAAATCACAAGAACACACCATGACCCACCAGCACCCCACCCCCGCCGAGCATGCCGCCGCCCACGCCAGCTCCGCCAAGGCCAAGCGCCGCAAGGCCCTGCTCACTCTGGCGGGCATCGTGGTCATCGGAGCCATTGCCTTCGGCCTGTACGACTGGCTGGTGGCCAGCCACGAGGAATACACCGACAACGCCTACGTGCAGGGCAACGTGATCCAGATCACGCCCCAGACCGGCGGCACGGTGATGTCCATCCTGGCCGACGACAACGATCGCGTGCATGCCGGCGCCGCACTGGTGCGCCTGGATCCGGCCGACACGCGCGTGGCCCTGCAGCAGGCCGAGGCAAACCTGGCCCAGACCGTGCGCCAGGTGCGCCAGCTCTACGCCAACAACGCCACGCTGGCGGCCCAGGTGCGCCTGCGCGAGGCCGACGTGGATCGCGCCCAGGCCGACATCACGCGCGCCCAGGACGACCTGCGCCGGCGCCAGCTGCTGACCGGCGACGGCGCCGTGTCCAAGGAGGAGCTGCAGCACACGCAAAGCCAGCTCACCACAGCGCGCACGCAGCTGGCCGCGGCCCAGGCCGGCGTGGCCGCCGCGCGCGAACAGCTGGCCAGCAACCAGGCGCTGACCCAGGGCGTGGCCGTGGCCCAGCACCCCAGCGTGCTGGCCGCCGCCGCGCGCCTGCGCGAGGCCTATCTGGCCAGCCGCCGCACCACCCTGCCGGCCCCGGTGGATGGCTATGTGGCGCGGCGCAGCGTGCAGCTGGGCCAGCGCGTGGCCGCCGGTGCGCCGCTGATGGCGGTGGTGCCGCTGCACGAGGTCTGGGTGGACGCCAACTTCAAGGAAAACCAGCTGCGCCACCTGCGCCTGGGCCAGCCGGCCAGGCTGACCGCCGACCTGTACGGCGGCAAGGTCGAATACCAGGGCCGCGTGATCGGCCTGGGCGTGGGCACGGGCGCGGCCTTTGCGCTCTTGCCGCCGCAGAACGCCAGCGGCAACTGGATCAAGGTGGTGCAGCGCGTGCCGGTTCGCATCGCGCTGGATGCCGCGCAGCTGGAGCAGCACCCGCTGCGCGTGGGCCTGTCCATGGAGGTGACGGTGGACACCAAGGATCGCAGCGGCGCCGAGCTCTCCAGCGCCGCGCGCGCGCAGCCGGTGGCCCAGACGGCTGTGTACGAGTCGCTGGATCAGGGCGCGGAGGCCGAGGTGGCGCGCATCATCGCCGCGAATATAGGCAAGTGAGCCCGCGCCCATGACCGCTCCCGCCAGCCCCCCGCCCCCACAAGGCGCACAGCAGCCCGCGCCGCTGACCGGCAGCGCACGCGCCTGGGGCACCCTGGCCCTGTCGGCCGCCACCTTCATGAACGTGCTGGACACGTCGATCGCCAACGTGTCGCTGCCGGCCATTGCCGGCGACCTGGGGGTCAGCCCCAACCAGGGCACCTGGGTGATCACCAGCTTTGCCGTGGCCAACGCGATCTCGGTGCCGCTCACCGGCTGGCTCGCGCAGCGCTTCGGGCAGGTGCGCCTGTTCGTGATCAGCGTGCTGCTGTTCGTCGCCGCCTCGTTCCTGTGCGGCATGGCGCCGAGCATGCCGCTCTTGATCGCGGCGCGCGTGCTGCAGGGCTTTGTCGCCGGGCCGATGATTCCGCTGTCGCAGGCGCTGCTGCTGTCGAGCTACCCCAAGGCGCTGGCTGGCCTGGCGATGGCCATGTGGTCCATGACCACGCTGATCGCGCCGGTGCTGGGGCCGCTGCTGGGCGGTTGGATCACCGACAACATGACCTGGCCGTGGATCTTCTACATCAACGTGCCCGTGGGCATTGCAGCCGTGGTGGTCACCTGGGGCATCTTCCACCAGCGCGAGACCGAGCGGCGCGCGCTGCCCATCGACTCCATCGGCCTCGCGCTGCTCGTGATCTGGGTGGGTGCCATGCAGGTCATGCTGGACATCGGCAAGGAGCACGACTGGTTCGAGTCGCCCTGGGTCGTGGCCTGCGCGCTGGTGGCGGCCATCGGCTTCGTGGCCTTCCTGATCTGGGAGCGCGGCGAGGACCACCCCGTGGTGGACCTGGCGCTGTTTCGCATCCGCAATTTCTGGGCCGGTGCGCTGGCCACCTCCGTGGGCTACGGCCTGTTCTTCGGCAACGTGGTGCTGCTGCCGCTGTGGCTGCAGCAGTACATGGGCTACACCGCCACGCAGGCCGGCGAGGTGATGGCGCCCGTGGGGCTGCTGGCCATGGTGCTGTCGCCCCTGGTGGGCAAGAACATCGCCAAGGTGGACCCGCGCCGCTTTGCCACGCTGGCCTTCCTGGTGTTTGCGCTGGTGCTGTGGATGCGCTCCAATTTCAACACCCAGGCAGACCTCGCCACCATCATGGTGCCCACCATCATCCAGGGCGTGGCGATGGCGTTCTTCTTCATCCCGCTGGTCACGATCACGCTGTCGGGCATTGCGCCCGACCGCATCCCGGCGGCCTCGGGGCTGTCGAACTTCATGCGCATCACGGCCGGCGCGGTGGGTACGTCCGTCACCACCACGCTGTGGGAGCGGCGCGCCAGCCTGCACCATGCCCAGCTGACCGAAGGCCTGCACCAGGGCCACCTGCCTTTCACGCAGGCGCTGCAGGGCCTGCAGGCCGGGGGTCTCACGCCCGAGCAGGCACTGGCCCAGGTGGAGCGGCTGGTGAACCAGCAGGCCTTCATGCTCGCGGCCAACGACATCTTCTATGCCTCGGCCCTGCTGTTCCTGCTGCTGATCCCGCTGGTGTGGCTGGCCCACCCCACGCGCGCTGCCAGCGGCAGCGCCGACGCCGCGGCCGGTGCGCATTGAGCGGCGATGTCGATGCGAAAACGCTATCAATAATCTAGCTGCTAGCGCTTACCAGGTGGGCGCTAGCAGTGATTTTCTCTATAAATTTCAGCCGACGTGCCGTGCCAGGAAGGCGAGCGTGCGGTCGCGCGCGGTCATGGCGGCGGCCTCGTCGTAGCTGGCGCGCTGGTCACAGTTGAAGCCGTGGTCCGCCGCGTACACGTGCACCTGCGCCTCGGGGTGCGCGCGGGCAAAGGCCTGCACGCTGTCCAGCGGGATCCACTGGTCGCGCTCTCCAAAGTGCGCCAGCACCGGCACGCGCGGCTGGCGCGCCACCTCGGCGGGCGTGGTCATGCCGCCGCCGTAGTAGGGCACGGCCGCGGACAGCCCCTGCAGCATGCAGGCCGCGCGCCAGGTGAGCAGCCCGCCCCAGCAAAAGCCCACCACGCCGACCTTGCAGTCGCTGTGCCGCGCGGCATAGTCGATGGCGGCCTGGATGTCGGGCATCACGCCCGGCGCGGGCAACCCCTCCACGGCGGCCTTGAGTGCCCGGCCGGCCTTCATGTCGGCATCGCTGTAGCCCAGGTCCACGCCCTTTTGCACCCGCGCGAAGGTGGACGGCGCCACCGCCAGGTAGCCGCGCATGGCCAGCCGGTCGGTCACGGCGCGGATGTGGGCGTTGACGCCGAAGATCTCCTGCAGCACCACCACCGCGCCGCGCGGCGCGCCGTCGGTGCGCGCCACCCAGGCGGGGGCCGTGAATCCGTCGCTGGCGGTAAGGTCCACCCACTGTCCCATGTCGTGTCTCCTGAGGCGTTGAGCGAAGGGAATGCAGGCGCGTGGACGATACGCGTCAGCGCCGCAAACCTGTTCCAATGCGCCATTCTTGCAGGAGTCACCCGTACATGGACAAGATTGTTCTGATCACCGGCGGCAGCCGGGGCATCGGCGCTGCCGCCGCCGTACTGGCCGCGCAGCGCGGCTGGGCCGTGGCCATCAACTACCTGCGCCACGCCGAAGCCGCGAACGGCGTGGTGCGCCAGATCGAGGCCGCGGGCGGGCGCGCCATCGCGGTGCAGGCCGATGTGGCGGTGGAGGCCGACGTAGTGACTCTGTTCGAGACCGTGGACCACCGCCTGGGGCGCCTCACGGCACTGGTGAACAACGCGGGCGTGGTGGACCGCCCTGCCCGCGTGGACGAGATGCACGGCGAGCGCCTGCGGCGCATGTTCAGCATCAACGTGCTGGGCGCCTTCTACTGCGTGCGCGAGGCGGTGCTGCGCATGAGCACGCGCCATGGCGGTGCCGGTGGCAGCATCGTCAACGTGTCCAGCATCGCGGCCCGGCTGGGTGCACCCCATCAGTACGTGGACTATGCGGCGTCCAAGGGCGCGCTGGACACGCTCACCATAGGCCTGGCGCACGAGGTGGGCGGCGAGGGCATCCGCGTGAATGCCGTGCGCCCCGGCCTGATCGACACCGATATCCACGCCAGCGGCGGCCTGCCCCACCGCGTGCGCGACCTGGCAGGCCAGGTGCCCATGGGGCGCGGCGGCACGCCCGAGGAAGTGGCCGAGGCCATCGTGTGGCTGATGTCGGACGCGGCCAGCTACACCTCGGCCACGCTCATGGACATTGCCGGGGGCCGCTGATGGACTTGAAGCCGCTCATCACGCTGCTGGCCATCGTGAATCCATTGGCCATCGTGCCGTTCTTCATCCACTACACCAGCGGTTTCAACGCCGCGCAGCGCCGGCGCACCGTCCAGGTGGCGGCGTTCAGCGCGTTTTGCGTGATCGCGGCCTGCGCGCTTGTCGGTCTGCAGATCCTGGACTTCTTCAACATCTCGCTGCAGAGCTTCCAGGTGGGCGGGGGCATGCTGCTGCTGATCAGCGCCATGAACATGCTCAATGCGCAGCCGGCCGAGGCCAAGCCGCACACCCACGAGCTGGAGCAGGGCGCCGAGAAGGCGGCCGCGGGCAGCAGCATCGCCGTGGTGCCGCTGACCATCCCGCTGCTCACGGGGCCGGCGGCCATGTCCACCGTGGTGATCTACGCCGACCGCGCGCAGAGCATCTGGCAGCACCTGGCGCTGGTGGGCTACGGCGTGGTGGTGGGCGCGGCCACGGCGCTGTGCTTTGCACTGGCCGAGCCCATCGAGCGCGTGCTCGGCAAGACGGGCATCAACGTGATGACGCGGCTCATGGGGCTGATCCTCGCGGCGCTGGCCGTGGAGGTGATGGCCGACGGGCTGAGCAAGCTGTTCCCGGTGCTGGCCGCGCGTTCATAGCGGTCAGGCCGTGGCCTCGATGCGGTTGCGCCCCGCGTGCTTGGCACGGTAAAGGCAGCGGTCCACCGTTTCCAGGAACCGCTTGGAGTCATCCTGCGTGCCGGGCAGAGCCGTGCCCATGCCCACGCTCACCGTGAGCTGCTGGCCCAGGGGCGAAGCCGCATGGACGATACCGGCGTGGGCCACCTCCTGCATGCAGCGCTGCGCCACCGCGCGCGCGGAAGATGCATCCGCGCCGGGCAGCAGCAGCACGAACTCCTCGCCCCCGTAGCGCGCCAGGCAGTCGCGCGGGCGGTGGGCGGCCTGCTGCAGCGCGCGGGCCACGCGCCGCAGGCACTCGTCGCCCTCCACGTGGCCGTACTGGTCGTTGTAGCTCTTGAAGAAATCCACGTCGAACATCAGCAGCGACAGCGGCTCTCCGGTGCGCTGCGCCTCCTGCCATTCGCGCTCGTACACCGCGTCGAACTTGCGGCGGTTGTTCACACCCGTGAGCCCGTCGCGGAATGACAGTTCCTGCAGCTCCTGCTGCAGTTGCAGCAACTGGTGCTCGTTCTGCTTGCGCTCGGTGATGTCGAACATGAAGCCCACGAGCGACACCACATTGCCCTGCAAGTCGCGCACCACATGCACCACGTCGCGGATCCACACGTAATCCCCGCCTGTGGTGAGCGCGCGGTAGTCCGCCTCGTGGTCCACGCCCGACTGGGATTGCGAAATGCAGAAGTTGACCACCCGGTCCCGGTCGTCGGGGTGCATGCGGTCGGCCCAATCCTGCACGGTGCGCCAGCTGGTGGGCGCCCAGCCCAGCAGGTCCTCGATCTGCGGCCCGATGTAGGCAAAGGTCGCCGTGGCCCAGTCGATCTTCCACGGAATGGCGCGCGTGGATTCGAGCAGGGTGCGATAAAGCGCGCTTTCGGGTGGTTCATGCGGCGTCATGGGGGCTCCGGCTGGCCGTGAAAACGCAGCAAGCTTAGCAGGGCGACGCGACAGCGGCCGTGGCGGGCGCGGGACGCCACGCCGCGCCACTCCGGCACAACCTGTCGCCAAGCGCCAAGCGCCACACGCACCCGGCGCGGCGCCGCACCGCCCCAGTTTTGCAGTTCTGTTGAGCCGGCCGATCGTTCAGGCCACGGCGGCGGGCTGAGCGGGGGTGTCGTCACCCGAAGAGCAGGCCCCACCGCAGCCGTGGATCAGATCGTCGGGCAGCGCGCCCGGCGTCTGCACGCTGCCCGTGGCGGGGTCGAAGCCCACGCGGCGCAGGTGCTGGGCGAGGGACGCGTCCATGGCGTCCGTATGCTGGGGAAACCATACGGCCAGCTCTGCAGCCATCTCGCGCAGGACATGCAGCTCGCCCTGGCGCGCGCGGTCGGTGCCCTCGCGCATGATCTTGAGCACCACCTGGTGCTGCGTGCTGTGGCAGTTGCCCGCGGCAAAGCGGGTGGCCTGCATCCAGCGGTCCTCCTGGGCGAAGTGGGCGTCGGTGTGCGCCACCAGGTCTTCCCAGGCACCGATGAGCGCCACGTCATCGGCGCTCTCCACGGCCTGCAGCAGTGCCACGAATTCCTGGTGCGTGTGGTCCATCTGCGGCAGATCCAGTGCAAGTTCCTCGGACCATTGCAATGCGGCCATGGGCGGTCTTTCCTTCCTGTGCGGCGTTGTGAAGCGGCGCGAGCTTAAGAAAAACCGCCACCGGCGGTATTGACACATGTCATGTCGGTGCCGCTCGTGGGGACAAAAAAAGCCCCGCCAGAGGCGGGGCTGCACATATTTGCCGGTTTATTGGCCGTGGGTGCGCTTGGCATCGGCCACGCACTTGTCCTTGGCGTCACCGCTCATGGTGTCGCAGCGCTCCTTGGCGGCCTTGTAGTTGGCTTCGCGCTGGGCCTCTGCGGCGTCCTTCTTGGCCTCTGCGACATCGGCGCGCTTCTCGGCGGTGGAGTCGGCGGGCTTGGCCTGCGCGCGCTGCACCTTGGCATTTTCCTTGGCGGCCACATGGGCGGCCTTGGCGTCCTTCACGCAAATGTCCTTGGCGTCGCCCTTCTGGTCGTCGCATTTTTCCTTGGCCACTTCATAGTCAGCGTCGGCACGGGCCTCGTTCACGTTGTAGGTGGCCTTGTCGCTGGGCTTGTACTGGGCTTCCAACTCGGCCTTGGCCACCTTCTCGCGGCCCTTGGCCTCCTTCATGCAGACGTCCTTGGCGTTGCCCTGCAGGGTGTCGCACTGCGCCTTGGCGGCCTTGTAGTCAGCGCCGATGCGGTCCTTGCCGGCGTTGTATTCCTCCTTGGTCATGGCCATGCCCGAAGTGGCCATCAGGGCAGCGGCCGCCAGGGCCAGCAGATTGCGTGCGTTTTTCATGGAATGTCCTCCAGATGAATGTGATGGAAATTGGATCCCGCAGGGCGCGCGAGTCGTGCCCCTGCGGCGCGTTGCGTCAGTCGTAGCGGAAGTCGGGGTTGCGCTGTTCCCAGCCCTTGAGCTGTTCCTCGGCTGCGTCCCGGGCCAGCCCGTGGCGCTCCTGCAGCTTGCCCAGCAGCTGGTCGCGCTTGCCGGCGATGACGTCCAGGTCGTCGTCGGTCAGCTTGCCCCATTGCTCCTTCACTTTGCCCTTGAACTGCTTCCAGTTGCCTTCAATGCGGTCTTCGTTCATACGTCACTCTCCTGTAGCGGTTGTTGAGGGATCGCCTGCCTGGCCCCTGTACAGCGCCGGGCATTGCGAGGCGATGAATGGACTCTAGGCAGGTGCCCGGCGGCAGCGCGTCGGTGCGCGCACGCAAGCCGCGTCAGCCCAGGGCGACAGCGGCATGTAGGCCTCCGCCCCGTCGCCGGTGCGCGGCAGGCAAAAAAAGAGACATGCGCAGCATGTCTCTGGGGGTGGGAAGGGCGCAGGCGCTCAGCGGCCGGACTGCTCCACCCATGCGGCCAGCTCCTCGGCCACCTGGGCCGCCGCATCGGCCAGGGCCTTGGCGCCGCCGGCGGCATCGGGCGTGGCGGCATCGCGCCGCGCCACGAACACCCGCTGCGCGACCAGCGTCTCACCCGCGGTGCTCGCGTCGGCCAGCACGGCGCGCACACGCACCAGGCCGGCGCTCGCCTGGGGCGCGCCGAACACATGGCTGAACTCCTCCAGCTCCAGGCGCAGCACGCTGGGCATGCGGCCGCGCTCCAGCAACACGGCCATGCCGTCGTCGCCAGAGAGCACCGCGCGGCGCTGGCCCAGGCGCTCGCGCACCGCCTGGTGCAGCAGCACGGCGGGTGGCAGGCTCCAGCGCGCCTGGGTGTAGGGGCGCAGTTGCTGGGCGTTGGTATAGGCCAGCCGGTACAGCAGCGCGGTGCTGCCCTCGGGCAGGCCCGTGGCGGTCACCTCGGCCAGCGCGATCGGGGGCAGCGGCGCGCTGGCCGCGGGGCCCGGCGCCTGCAAGGGACCGGGGCCGAAGTC
The DNA here is from genome assembly GCF_002916785.1 of Diaphorobacter sp. LR2014-1. NCBI lineage: Bacteria > Pseudomonadati > Pseudomonadota > Betaproteobacteria > Burkholderiales > Comamonadaceae > Diaphorobacter > Diaphorobacter sp. LR2014-1. The sequence continues at coordinate 14,081 of NZ_MTBE01000001.1, forward strand.
GTACACATCGGCGCGCACCGGCGGCTCGGGGAGGATGGAGCAGCCCGCCACCAGGGCCAGGGATGCTAAGCAAAATATGGCCTTAGCGCTTATCTGATAAGCGCTAGCAGCTATCTTTTTGATAGTCATCATAGGATCCTTGCGATGTGTCATTGCTGTGCTGCGGGGGCGGTGAAACCGGGCTCGCCCGGTCCCGCGGCCGAGCGACCGGGCCCGTAGATGAGCGACTGCGGGTTGTCGTTGATGCCCGAGGCCGTGCGGCCCAGGCGGCGCGCGGCGCGCGCGGTCTCGTCGGCCGCATGGTTGATGCGCGGCAGCGTGACGCGGCCGAAGCGGTCGGCCGCGCCGGCCAGCGACTTGGCGCCCGCGGCGATCTCGTCGAGCGCGCCGCCCTCGGCCTGCAGCGTGCGGATGGCCTGGCTGACGTCGTTGGCGGCCGTGGCCGCGCTGCTGCCCGCCTGGCGCAGCGCCTGCAGGGTCTGCTGCGTGTCCTGCACCAGCGGCGGCACGCCCGCCAGCGCAGGGTCCAGCCGGGTGGTCACGGTGTTGTCCAGGCGGCGCGCGAGCTGGTCGATGCTGCCCGCCGCGTCGCCCAACTGCTTCAGTGCCGTGGAAAAGCGCTGCTGGTTCTCGTCGCCCAGCAGGGTGTTGATGCGCTGCGTGGCCTCCTGCACCTGGCCCAGGATGGCCGGGCCCTGCTCGGCCAGTTGGCTGAACGAGGAGCTGTGCAGCGGCAGGCGCGGCAGCCCGCTGGCGCCCGGCGGCGGCGCGGGCAGCGGCGCCTCCGCGTCGTCCAGCTGCACATGGGCCAGGCCCGTCACGCCCTGGTAGCCCAGCGTGGCGAAGGTGGTGGGGCTGATGGGTGCGTCCGCATTCACGGCGATACGGATCAGCACGTTGCCCGCGACCTGCGGGTCAAAACCGATGTGCGTGACCTTGCCTACGGCCACGCCCTTGTAGCGCACGGCTGCCTGGGGCTGCAGGCCGCTCACGCTGTCCTTGCTGGACAACTCGTAGAGCTGGTAATCGGTCTGGTCGCGCGTGAGCCACATGCCGAGGCCGGCCAGCAGCGCCGCCACGGCGATCACGAAAATGCCTGCGGCCAGGGCATGGGACTTGTTTTCCATCAGGCTTCCTTGGACGAAGAGGCGGCGGGCGGCTGGGCCATGGCACGGCGGCCGCGTTCTCCGAGAAAAAAGTGGTGAATGAAGGGATGGTCGAAGCGCGCGACCTCCTGCGGCGTGCCGGTGACGATGACGCGCCGGTCGGCCAGCACGGCCACGCGCGTGGACAGGGCGTACAGGGTATCCAGGTCGTGCGTGACCATGATCACCGTGAGGCCCAGCGCCGCATGCAGCTCGCGCAGCAGCGCGCAGAACTCGTCGGAACTGCTCGGGTCCAGCCCCGCCGTGGGCTCGTCCAGCAGCAGCAGCGGCGGGTCCATGATGAGCGCGCGCGCCAGGGCCACGCGCTTGATCATGCCGCCCGAGAGGTCCGCCGGCATGCGCGTGGCGTGCTCGGGCTTGAGCCCCGCCAGGCGCAGCTTGACCATGGCCGCGTCGTTGACCAGCGCGGGCGGCAGCGTGCCCAGCTCGCGCAGCGCGAAAGCAATGTTGTCCAGCACGTTGAAGGCCGAGAACAGCGCCCCGTGCTGGAACAGCATGCCCACGCGGCTGCTGGCGCGCTCGCCGCCGACCAGCTCAGCCGCCGAGCGGCCCAGCACCTCCACGCTGCCGCGTGTGGGCCGCGTGAGCCCCAGGATGTGGCGCAGCAACACCGTCTTGCCGGTGCCCGAGCCTCCCACGAGCGAGAGGATCTCGCCGCGCTGCACGGTGAGCTGCAGGTCGTCGTGCACCGTGAACGCTTCGTCACCCCGGCCGAACACCGTGGCCAGGCCGCGGATGTCCACCACCGGCGGCTCAACCACGGCCCGGGTGTCGGCGTCTGCGGCGGGGCGGGTGGCATCCATGGCTAGAAACCCACGTTCTTGAAGGCGACGGCGAACAGCGCGTCCACGATGATCACCATGGTGATGGCGCTCACCACCGAGGCGGTGGTGCCTTCGCCCAGGCTCTGGGTGTTGGGCTTGACGCGCAGCCCCCAGTGGCAGCCGATGAGCGCGATGAACACGCCGAACACCACCGACTTGGACATCGCCAGCCACAGGTTGGACACATTCACGGCGGCAGGCAGGGCCTGCGCGAAGTAGGCCGACGAGATGCCCATGGTCAGGTCCGCAGCCAGCATGCCGCCCGCCAGCGCCGCCAGCGTGGTCCACAGGGCCACCAGGGGCATGGCCAGCGCCAGCGCCAGCGCACGCGGCATCACCAGGCGAAAACCGTGCGGTATGCCCATGACGCGCATGGCGTCCAGCTCCTCGGTGACGCGCATCACGCCGATCTGCGCGGTGATGGCCGAGCCCGATCGCCCCGCCACGAGGATGGCGCCCAGCATGGGCCCCAGCTCGCGGATCAGCGAGATGCCCAGGATGTTCACGATAAACGCTTCGGCGCCGAACTGCCGCAACTGCAGCGACATGAGATAGGCCAGCACCACGCCGATCAGGAAACCCACCAGCGCCGTAATGGGCAGCGCCGTGGCGCCCATGCGGTACAGGTGGCCCGAGATGTCGCGCCAGGGCCCGCGCCGCGGGTTGCGCAGCAGGCGCAGCACGTCCAGCACCAGCTGGCCCACCAGTATCACCAGATGGCGCACATGGTCCAGCGCGTGCAGCACCATCACACCCAGGCGGTCCACCTGGTCGCCCAGGCGCCAAGGCGCAGGGGGCTCGCAGGGGGTGGTGTACTGCGCCACGCGCTCCAGCATCTCACGCTGGTTCTCGGTCAGTTCCAGCTGCTCGGGCCAGGCGCGGCCCCAGTGGTTCCACAGGATCTGCGCGCCCACGTGGTCCAGACGCTGCACGCCTTGCAGGCTCCAGGCAACGCCGGGACCGCAGTCCTTGAGCTGCGCCGCCACCCGCCGCCAGGCCCGGCGGTCGGCAAAGGCCGCGGCCACCCAGTCGCCTTGCGGCTGGGCAAGGGGCCTGGCAGCGTGGTCCTGCACGACCGATGGAGGGTGGGTGACGGGCATGGTGGTCGGGAAAGAGGCCGGGCGACCGGCTGGCGCCGGCGCCACTGGCGGCGCCCGCAGTTTTGCATATTCCGGCGGCCGCGCCGCGCACGGGGCTGACGCGGCGCATCATTCCACAGAATTGGCGCGTGGCAAAAGCGAGGCCCGCCGGCGCTTGAAAAAACATCAAAAACCGGCCGCGACGCACCCGCAGCGCGCGCTGCCACTATCAAAAAGCGTAGCGCAGCGGGGTTTCCCTCTCGACACCCGAGTGCCGAATCGCACAATCGATTGCTGCACTGCGGCAGCCCCGGCGCTGGCGCGTTGCGCTCCTTCCCTGACGTGCGATCGGCATCCATGAGCGACACCACTTTCGACTACATCATCATCGGCGGCGGCACCGCCGGCGCCCTGCTGGCCAACCGGCTCAGCGCAGACCCCAAGAACCGTGTGCTGCTCGTGGAGGCCGGCCGCAGGGACGACTACCACTGGATCCACATTCCCGTGGGCTACCTGTATTGCATCGGCAACCCGCGCACCGACTGGCTCTATCACACTGAGGCCGACACCGGCCTGAACGGCCGCAGCCTGCGCTACCCGCGCGGCAAGGTGCTGGGCGGCTGCAGCAGCATCAACGGCATGATCTACATGCGCGGCCAGGCGCGCGACTACGACCAGTGGGCCCAGATCACGGGCGACGACGCCTGGCGCTGGGACAACGTGCTGCCGGCCTTTCGCCGCCACGAGGACCACTGGCGCCTGGACCAGCCCGAGGGCGTGAACGAGAACTTCAAGCGCCTGCACGGCAGCAAGTCCACGGGCAGCTCGGGCGAGTGGCGCGTGGAAAAGCAACGCCTGCGCTGGGACATCCTCGACGCCTTCGCCCAGGCCGCGCAGCAGGCCGGCATTCCCGCCACCGACGACTTCAACCGCGGCACCAACGAGGGCGTGGGCTATTTCGAGGTCAACCAGAAGAACGGCTGGCGCTGGAACACGGCCAAGGCCTTCCTGCGCCCCACCTGCTACGGGCGGCCCAATTTCGAGATGTGGACCTCGGCCCAGGTGACGCGCCTGGTACTCGACCGTCAGCCGGACGGCAGCCTGCGCTGCACCGGCGTGCAGGTGTGGACCGGCGAGGAGATGGTCACGGCCCACGCGCAGCAGGAGGTGATCCTGAGCGCCGGCGCGGTGAACTCGCCACAGATTCTGCAGCTCTCGGGCATCGGCCCCGGCGCGTTGCTGCAGCGGCACGGTATCGACATACAGGCCGACCTGCCCGGCGTGGGCGCCAACCTGCAGGACCACCTGCAGATCCGCGCCGTGTACAAGGTGCAGGGCGTGCCCACGTTGAACATGCTGGCGGGCAACCTGCTGGGCAAGGCCAGGATCGGACTGGAATACGCCTTCAAGCGCAGCGGTCCGATGAGCATGGCGCCGTCGCAACTGGGCGCCTTCACACGCAGCCAGCCGGACCTGCCGCACCCCAACCTTGAGTACCACGTGCAGCCCCTGTCGCTGGAGGCCTTCGGCGAGCCGCTGCACCGCTTCCCGGCCTTCACGGCCAGCGTGTGCAACCTGAACCCCACCAGCCGCGGAACCATCCAGATCAAGAGCCCGGACTTCCGCACCGCGCCGGCCATCGCTCCCAACTACCTGTCCACGCCCGAGGACCGCCAGGTGGCCGCCGACAGTCTGCGCGTCACGCGCCGCATCGTGGCCCAGCCCGCGCTGGCTCCCTACCAGCCCGAGGAATACAAGCCCGGCCCGCAGTACCAGAGCGACGAAGACCTCGCCCGGCTGGCGGGCGATATCGCCACCACCATCTTCCACCCCGTGGGCACTACGCGCATGGGCCGGCTGGACGATCCGCAGGCCGTGCTGGATGCGCGCCTGCGCGTGCGCGACGGCCGCGGCGGCGTGGTGGCCGGCCTGCGCGTGGTGGACGCGGGCGCCATGCCCACCATCACCAGCGGCAATACCAATGCACCCACGCTGATGATGGCCGAGATGGCCGCCCAATGGATTCGCAGCGAGGCGCGTGCCCCAGTTTGAACCAGTGGCAGCAGGTGCGGGAAACCACCAATGCACCACCGGGGTGCGTTTTATTACAGTCCATGCACTCGAAGCGCGCCTCGGCACGCCAACCGAGGGGACCGAGGAGACAACAGCCCTAACACAAGAACATCAACCATCCAATCAGGCATCCGCAACGAGATGCCCCTTCACAAGGCACCCGCAACCCGGGTGCCTTTTTATTTGTCAAGACTTTCAGCAAAAGTGGCCCCAGCGCCCGCAGGTTGGGCGCAAGCAGCTACTGATTCCGTAGCGGTAGCGGTGCGACAATCGCGCCCATGGAATGGATCATCGTCTCGCTGGCCTCGCTGCTGGCCGGCTTCGTGGACGCAATCGTCGGCGGGGGCGGCCTGATCCTGCTGCCCGCCCTGTTCGCCACGTTTCCCACCGCGCCGCCAGCCACGCTGATGGGCACCAACAAGAGTGCCGCCATCTGGGGCACGGGCATCGCCACGTGGCAGTACAGCCGCCGCGTGCAGATGCGCTGGCGTGCCATGCTGCCGGCGGCGCTCGCGGGATTCGTCGGCGCGTTCGCCGGCGCCTGGGTGGTGACGCTGATTTCCGCCGATTTCCTGCGCAAGCTGCTGCCGCTGGTGCTGGTGGCGCTGCTGATCTACACCCTGGCGCGCAAGGACCTGGGGCGCCACCACGCGCCGCGCCTGGCTGCAGGGCGTGAAACCCTGGCGGCCTGCGCCATCGGCGTGACCATCGGTTTCTACGACGGCTTCTTCGGCCCCGGCACGGGCAGTTTCTTCGTGTTTCTCTTCGTGCGCGTGCTGGGCTACGATTTCCTGAACGCTTCGGTGTCCGCCAAGCTGCTGAACCTCGCCACCAACGTGGCCGCGCTGATCCTGTTCACGGCCAAGGGCCATGTCTGGTGGCACTTCGCGCTGCCGCTGGCCGTGGCCAACGTGGTGGGCAGCCTGCTCGGCGCCCACCTGGCGCTGAAGCACGGCGCGGGCTTCGTGCGCGGCATCTTCATCCTGGTGGTGGGCATGCTGATCCTGAAGACCGGCTACGACGCGTTCCTGCGCTGACCCGATCCACCCGCATTCACTGGCAAGGAGAGACCCGATGACGACCCTGACCCTGATCGGCGCCCCCACCGACGTGGGCGCCAGCGTGCTGGGCGCCAGCATGGGCCCCGACGCGCTGCGCATCGCGGGCATCGCGCGGGCCATGCAGGCACGCGGCTTCGACGTGCGCGACCAGGGCAACCTGGCCGGCCCCGGCAATCCGCAGGCCGAGCCCGCCAGCGGCTTTCGCCATCTGGCCGAGGTCGCGGCCTGGAACCGGGCGGTGTACGAAGCCACGCACGCTGCGCTTCAGGCGGGCCAGCTGCCGCTGCTCATGGGCGGCGACCACTGCCTGGCCATCGGCTCCATCAGCGCCGTGGCGCAGCACTGCCGCGCGCGCGGGCGGCGGCTGAAGGTGCTGTGGTTCGACGCGCACGCGGACGCCAACACCCCCGAGTCCTCCCCCAGCGGCAACCTGCACGGCATGCCTGTGGCGTGCCTGCTGGGCCACGGCCCGGCGCAGCTCACGCGCCTGGCCGGCCCCGATGCGCCGCCGGCGCTGCAGTCCGGCCAGATCACGCTGATCGGCGTGCGCAGCGTGGATGCCACCGAGAAGCGCTTCGTCAACGAGCACGGCATCGAGGTGTACGACATGCGCACCATCGACGAGCTGGGCATGCGCGCGGTGATGCAGGCCGCGCTGGCCGACGTGGACCAGGACACGCACCTGCACGTGAGCTTCGACATGGATTGCCTGGACCCGTCGGTGGCCCCGGGCGTGGGCACCGGCGTGCGCGGCGGCCCGACCTACCGCGAAACCCAGCTGTGCATGGAGATGCTGGCCGACTGCGGTGCGCTCGGCTCGGCGGACCTGGTGGAGCTGAACCCCGCGCTGGACGTGCGCAACCAGACGGCCGAGCTGGCCGTGGACCTGCTGGAGAGCCTGTTCGGCAAGTCCACGCTGATGCGCCCGCAATGACCCTGGCCCCCGGGTTTGCGTCAATGCGGCGCACCAGGGGCCGCTCTCTATAATGTGACCGCCTCGTGACGCCGCCCTTACCCGGGCTTCTTGCGCAGGCGTTGGTTTCCGGCTTGTGATCCGCAATGCCGGATTTTTTGTACCTGAAGCAAGCAGGAACTCCCTATGAAGATGTTCAAGACCCTGGCCACTGCTGTGGCGCTGTGCGCCGCCGTTGTCGTGCAGGCGCGTCCCCTGGAAGAAATCCAGAAGAGCGGCACCATCATCCTCGGCTCCGAGGGGCAGTACGCGCCGTTCAACTTCTTCAAGGGCAAGCAGCTCACGGGCTACGAGATCGAAGTGGCCGAGGCCGTGGTCAAGAAGATGGGCCTGAAGTACGAGTGGAAGACCGTCGGCTTCGACGCGCTGCTGACCGGCCTGGCCCAGGACCGCTGGGACCTGGTGATCGCCTCGCACGCCATCACCGACGAGCGCTCCAAGGCCGTGACCTTCACGCTGCCGCACTACTGCTCGGGCGGCATCATCGTGTCGATGAAGCCCGAGGTGGCCAAGGCCGCCGACCTGAATGGCAAGGTGGTCGCCGTGCAGACCGGCACCACCTACCTGGACGCCGTGAAGAAGGTGCCCGGCGTGAAGGACGTGAAGAACTTCCCCACCGACGAAGCCGCGCGCAACGCCCTGGCTTCCAAGCGTGTGGACGCCTGGGTGACCGACCGCTTCGTGGCCAAGGAAATGCTGGCCAAGGCGCCCAAGGCGGGCTTCCGCACGGGCGACATGCTGTTCGTGGAGCAGGTGGCCTCTGCCGTCTCCAAGGGCAACCAGGGCCTGGCCGACGCCTGGAACAAGGCGCTGAAGGAAGCGATCGCCGACGGCACTGTGGGCAAGATCTCCCAGAAGTACTTCCAAGAAGACGTCACCTGCAAGTAACCGACTGCGCCGGGCCTGCGGGTCCGGCCCGCTTTGCCCATGCTTCTCGCTCTCTGGCCCGCACACTGGAGCCGCACCCAGCGCAGCAATGCAACGCTGGTGGCGGCTTTGGTGTTGATGGCGCTGGTCCTCGCCCTGCTCGGCCAGTTCCTCTCCTTCTTTCCTGAGCCCATCGGCTCCAACGCGGAGCTCTTCTCCGAAGGCGCGCTCACCACGCTGTACCTGACGCTGGTCAGCGGCACCGTGGGCCTGCTGCTGGGCACCGCCGCGGCGCTGGCGCGCACCTCGCGCCTGGCCTGGCTGCGCTGGGTGGCCAGCTTCTACATCTGGGCGATCCGCGGCACGCCGCTGCTGGTGCAGATCCTGTTCGTGTACTTCGCGCTGCCCGTGCTGGTGCCGGGCCTGAATCTGCCCGACTTCGCCGCCGCCGTGGTGGCGCTGGGCCTGAACGTGGGCGCCTACAACGCCGAGGCCATCCGCGCCGGCCTGCTGGCCGTGCCGCGCGGGCAGACCGAGGCCGCGCGCGCGCTCGGCCTGTCGCGCACGCACGTGTTCTTCGACGTCGTGTTCCCCCAGGCCTTCAAGATCGCGCTGCCGCCGCTGGTGAGCAACTTCGTGGCGCTGCTCAAGGACTCGTCGCTCGCCTACGCCATCGGCGTGGTGGAGCTGACCAACGTGGGCAACCGCATCCAGTCCGCCACCTTCCAGCCCGTGGCCACGCTGACCACGGTGGCCATCACCTACCTGATCCTGACCACGCTGGTGACGCAGGTCACCCATGCCATCGAGTACCGCTTTGACGTCGAAGGGCGTGTGAAATGAGCCACGCCGCTTCCGCCAATCCCTACATCGTGTGCAAGGACGTGCGCAAGGCCTTCGGCAGCCACGAGGTGCTCAAGGGCGTGTCCACCGTGTTCCGCACGGGCGAGGTCACCGTGATCATCGGCGCCTCGGGCTCGGGCAAGTCCACGCTGCTGCGCGCCATCAACCGCCTGGAGCCGCACGACAGCGGCAGCATCACCATCGACGGCGTGGAGGTCACCGACGACCCGCGCACGCTGCAGCTGCAGCGCAGCGAGGTGGGCATGGTGTTCCAGCAGTTCAACCTGTTCGGCCACATGACGGTGCTGGACAACGTGACGCTGGCGCCGCGCCGCATCCGCCACACGTCGCGCCGCGAGGCCAACGACAAGGCCATGGCCCTGCTCAAGCGCGTGGGCATGCAGGACCATGCGCACAAGTACCCCTGGCAGTTGTCGGGCGGCCAGCAGCAGCGCGTGGCGATTGCGCGCGCGCTGGCCATGGCACCGAAGGTGATGCTGTTCGACGAGCCCACCAGTGCCCTCGATCCCGAGATGGTGCAGGAGGTGCTGGACGTGATGCGCGAGCTGGCGCGCGGCGGCATGACGATGATCGTGGTCACGCACGAGATGGGCTTTGCGCGCGAGGTGGCCGACCGCGTGATGTTCTTCGACCAGGGCTGCATTGCCCACGATGCGCCGCCGGCCGAGTTCTTCTCCAACCCGGCCAACGACCGCATCCGCTCCTTCATCGGGCGCATGAGCCACTGACCCGCCGGGCGGCACGGTGCGGCCGCTTATAAAACCATAGCTGCCAGCGCTTGATGTACTTTGGTTTCGATATGAAAACATATCGAAATCCTTTTGACACAAGCGCCAACAGCTCTCATTTTTGAAGAAGCCATGCGTTCCGAACGCCAGGGCCTGCTGGCCCTCCTGCTGGTGGTCGCCGTCTGGGGCACCACCTTTCCCGCGATGAAGATGATGTCCGCGCACCTGGATGCGCTGCAGATCATCTGGGCCCGCTTCGCGATCGCGCTGCTGGTGCTGGCGCCGCTGTGGCGCGGTCTGCGGCGCACGGAACTGCGCTGGGGTCTGCTGCTGGGTGCCCTGCTGTTCCTCGCGTTCTGGCTGCAAATCGAGGGGCTGGCGCGCACCAGCAGCAACCGCAATGCGTTCGTCACCGGGCTGAACGTGCTGGTGGTGCCGCTGTTGGCCATGGCCGTGCTGGGCCGGCGCTATGGCGCCGCGCTGTGGGCGGCCTGCGCCATGGCGTTGGCCGGCATGGTGCTGATGTTCCACGAGAACGAGCCCTGGAACCTGGGCGACACGCTGACGCTCGCCAGCACGCTGTTCTATGCCATCTACATCCTCACGCTGGAGGAATGCGCGCGCCGCACGGCGGCCCGGCCGCTGCGCGCCACACGCATGGCAGCGGTGCAGGCGCTGGTGATGTTCGCCGCGGCCAGCGTGCTGCTGCTCGCGCGCCATGGCGAGGTCGCCACGACGCTGCAGGCCCTGGCGGACCTACCGGCGCACGCGCTGACGGCGCTGGCCTACCTGGGCGTGGTGGCCAGCGTGCTGGTGGTGACGCTGCAGGCCTGGGGCCAGCAGCGCGTGGATGCCATGCGCAGCGCCATCGTCTTCGGGCTGGAGCCGGTGTTTGCCGCCGCCACGGCCTGGGTGCTGATCGGCGAGCGCCTGGGCGCGGCCGGCCTGGCGGGCGCGGCGCTGATCGTGGCCGCCCTGGTGGTGAGCCAGTTGCCGCCGCCGCGCGCACTGGCGCGTCCTTCGGCCCCCTGATCGGGCGCAAGAGCCCTCAGGGCATCGCGAGCGGCACGTCCGCCGCGTTGCGCGGCGTGCCCATGGGAGCACCGGCCTGCCCCTTGGAGACGGCCGCCAGGTCTTGCTCGCTCGGGTACTGGCCCAGCAGCCAGTAGTCGAACACGCGGCGCACGATGGGCGCCGCCGCCGCCGCGCCAAAGCCCGCGTTCTCCACGATCACGGCCACGGCGATGCGGGGCTCCTCCACGGGTGCGAACGCGGCAAACAGGGAATGGTCGCGCTGGTGCTCCTCCAGCAGCTTGGCGTTGTACCGCACGTTCTGCCCCAGGCTCACCGCCTGCGCCGTACCGGTTTTGCCCGCCGAGGTGTAGGGCGCGCCCGCGAACACGCGCCGCCCCGTGCCCGCCTGGTTCACGGCCATCAGTGCGTTGTTCACGATCGCCACATGCTTGGGGTTGTAGCCCAGGCGCTCGCCGGGGGGCTGCTGCACCTCGGTCACCTGCCCGCCCACCTGGTCTTTCACGGCCTTGATCAGGTGCGGACGGTGGCGGGTGCCGCCGTTGGCCAGCGTGGCCTCGGCCACGGCCAGCTGCAGCATGGTGAAGTTGTTGTAGCCCTGGCCGATGCCCAGCGACACTGTCTCGCCCGAGTACCAGCGCTTGGCCTCCGGGCGCTTGTAGGTGTTGCGCTTCCACTCGGTGCTGGGCAGCACGCCGCGCACCTCGCCCCCGAGGTCGATGCCGGTGATCTGCCCGAAGCCCAGCGGCTTCATGAAGTCGTGGATGGCGTCCACACCCATCTCCACGGCCAGCGAATAGAAATAGGTGTTGCTCGAATACTGGATGGCGCGGTGCATGTCCACGCCGCCCAGGCCGCCTTCGTGGCTGCGGAAGGTGCGCCCGCCATAGTTGTAATAGCCCGGGTCGTTGAACACCTGCCCCGCCGTGCGCTTGCCCAGCTCCAGCGCGGCCAGCGCCATGAAGGGCTTGTAGGTGGAGCCGGGAGGGTAGGTGCCGCGCAGCGCGCGGTTGAGCAGCGGCTTGTTGATGGACTCGTTGAGCGCCTGCCAGTTTTCCTGGTCGATACCCTCGACGAACAGGTTGGGGTCGAACGTGGGTTTGGACACCAGCGCCAGCACCTCGCCGTTGCGCGGGTCCAGCGCTACCAGAGCGCCGCGGCGCTCGCCGAACATATCTTCGATCAGCTTTTGCAGCTTGATGTCCAGCGACAGCATCACCGTGTTGCCCGGCGTCGCCGGGTGGCTGTTCAGGCGCCGCACGGCATGCCCGCCGGCCGAGGTCTCCATGCGCTCGAACCCCGTCTGGCCGTGGAGCGTGGATTCGAAGCTCTGCTCCACCCCCAGCTTGCCGATGTAGTCCGTGCCGCGGTAGTTGGCCGCATCGTCCGAGTCCTCGATGCGCTCCTTTTCGCGCTGGTTGATGCGGCCGATGTAGCCGATGGCGTGGCTCGCCACCTCGCCCAGCGGGTAGTTGCGAAACAGCCGCGCCTTGATGTCCACGCCGGGGAAGCGGTAGCGCTGCGCCGCAAAGCGCGCCACCTCTTCGTCCGACAGCCGTGTGCGAATGGGCAGGGAGTCGAAGCTGCGCGACTCCTCGCGCAGACGCTTGAAGCGGCGCCGGTCGCGCGGCTGGATGTCCACGACCTCGGCCAGCGCGTCGATCGTCGCCTCCAGGTCCATGGTCCGCGAGGGCGTGATCTCCAGCGTGTATGCCGAGTAGTTGGTGGCCAGCACCACGCCGTTGCGGTCCAGGATGAGGCCGCGGTTGGGCACGATGGGCACGACCGCCGTGCGGTTGCTCTCGGCCTGGTCCGCGAGGTCCTCGTGGCGCACCACCTGCAGCACCACCAGGCGCGCGACGATCAGCAGGAATGCCAGCAGCACCACCACGCCCACGACGAACACGCGCAGGCGAAAGTGCCAGACATCGGCCTCGGCATTGCGCAGTTCGGTCATCCGCAGCGGCCCTTCACCCCTGCGCGCTCACAGCGGCCGGTTTTCATCGCGGTCGGGCGGGCGGCGCTGGGGCGCCAGCAGCACCCAACTGGCCAGCGGCCAGAGGGCGGCCTCCAGCAGCGGTGCCACCAGGCCTTCGAAACCCGGCAGGATGCCCCCGCCGATGGCTACGCGCAGCAGCAGTTCAAGCGCATGGGCCGCAAAGAACAACGGCAGCAGTTGCAACGCCTGCAGCAGCGGGCCGAACCACAGCAGGCGGCGGTGCGTGTATTGCGCGCCGAACATCAGCAGGCAGTACACCAGCGCATGCTGGCCCAGCAGGGCAGACTGGTACACATCCAGGCACAGCCCCATGAGGAAAGCCACCCCCAGCCCCACGCGCTGCGGCTGGTGCATGCCCCAGAACACGAGCAGCACCATGACCCAGTCGGGCGTCCAGACCACGCGGCCCAGTGGCAGCATGTTCAGCGCCAGCGCGGCCACCAGGCTGGCAGCGATGAAGACCGGGTTCACGGGCAGCAGCAGCTGCTGGCCCTTGGGCATGATCATTTGCGGCCTCCGCGCTTGGGCGCCGCCGGCTCGGGTTCGGGGCGCGGTGGCAGGTCGGCCACCACCGGCTTGAGCACCATCACATGGCGCGCTCCGTACATCTGCGCCACGGGAGCGCAGTAGATGCGCGCAAAGGCGGAGTCGGCACGCCGCTCCACGCGCAGCACGCGCGCAACCGGCAGGCCCGCGGGGTACAGGCCGTCCACGCCGCTGGTGGTGAGCAGGTCGCCTTCCTGCACATCCGCATTGCCCGGCGTGAAGCGCAGCTCCATGCCTCCGCCATGCCCGGCCACCGGGTCGCCGTAGGCCACGCTGCGTGCACCGGTGCGCAGGTTGAGCACAGGAATGGCCTGGTCGCGGTCGATGAGCAGCGTGACTTCGCTGAGCATGGGGAACACGCGTGTGACCTGCCCCAGCACCCCCGAGGCATCCATCACCGGCGAGCCCGGCTCCACGCCTGCCAGCTGCCCACGGTCCACCATCACACGCCGCGTATAGGGGTCTGCCGTGTCATAAATCACTTGCGCGGCCGTGGCCTCGGTGGTCAGGCGCTCGCGCAGTGCCAGCAACTGGCGCAGCTCGGCGTTCTCGCGCAGCAGCTGCTCGGCCTCGCCGGCGCGCACCGCCATTTGCGCCATGGTGCGCTGCGCGTCGTCCATGCCCTGCTGTGCGGCCTGCAGCGACTGGAAGTATCCAGCCCCCTTGTCCGCGAACTCCACCGGCTGCAGCATCAGCCATTGCAGCGGGTACAGCGCCGTGGAGACGGCCTTGCGCAGCGGCTCTGTCAGGTGAAAGCGTGCGTCCGCCACCATCAAAAACAGCGCCAGGGCGCTGTAGAGGGTGAGGCGGGAGAGCGGCGATGGCCCCTGCTTGAACAGCGTCGGCGCCGAACGGTCCAGGGTTCCCTGTGGCATGCGGACAGCTCGTCAGGCGCGGTTCGGGCTCAGTAGCTGGTGAAGATGCTGCCCTGGCGGTCCATGCGCTCCAGCGCAATGCCGCAGCCGCGCACCACGCAGGTCAGGGGCTCCTCGGCCACCAATACGGGCAGGCCGGTTTCCTCGGCCAGCAAGCGGTCCAGGTCGCGCAGCAGCGCGCCGCCGCCGGTGAGCATCATGCCGCGCTCGGCAATGTCGGCGCCCAGCTCCGGCGGGGTCTGCTCCAGCGCGTTCTTGACGGCGGAGACGATCTGGTTGAGCGGCTCGGTCAGGGCCTCCAGCACCTCGTTGGACGAGATGGTGAAGCTGCGCGGCACGCCCTCGGAGAGATTGCGGCCCTTGACTTCCATCTCCTTGACCTCGGAGCCCGGAAACGCCGAGCCGATGTTTTTCTTGATGGCCTCGGCCGTGGGCTCGCCGATCAGCATTCCGTAGTTGCGGCGGATGTAGTTGATGATGCTTTCATCAAACTTGTCGCCGCCCACGCGCACGCTGCCCTTGTAGACCATGCCGCCCAGGCTGATGACGCCCACCTCCGTGGTGCCGCCGCCGATGTCCACCACCATGGAGCCAGAGGCCTCGGATACCGGCAGGCCCGCGCCGATACCGGCGGCCATGGGCTCTTCGATCAGGTACACGGCGGTGGCGCCGGCCGCTTCGGCCGCGTCCTTGATGGCGCGGCGCTCCACCTGGGTGGAGCCGCAGGGCACGCAGATGATGATGCGCGGGCTGGGCGTGAGCACCGAGCGGGGATGCACCATCTTGATGAACTGCTTGATCATCTGCTCGGTGATCACGAAATCGGCAATCACGCCGTCCTTCATCGGGCGGATGGCCTCGATGTTGCCAGGCACTTTGCCCAGCATGGCCTTGGCCTCGTGGCCCACGGCCTGGATCACTTTCTTGCCGTGCGGGCCGCCCTCGTGGCGGATGGCGACGACGGAGGGCTCGTCGAGCACGATGCCCTTGTCGCGGGCGAAGATCAGGGTGTTGGCTGTGCCAAGGTCAATGGCCAGGTCGGTGGAGAAGTACCGACGGAAAGCTCCGAACATGCAGGGGTCCTCTCAGGCACGGCATGCACGTCGGCCTGCCGTCGCCGGATATTACGGGGTGTTTGTTGGCTTTTTTCGCACAATGACCGGCAATATGGAGGTCTAGCGGCAAAGCCGGGATAATAACGCATCCCCTGTGAATAACTCCCCCTGGCGGAGCCCGGAAAACCGCTTTACATCTGGTTTCCGCCCGTCCCTCTTCCCTATGGCACTGACACCCCAGGATATCGGCCGCATCGCCAATCTGGCCCAGCTCGAACTGAGCCCCGGCGAAAGTGAGCGCATGCTCACGCAACTCAACGGTTTTTTCGGCATCGTCGAGAAGATGCAGGCTGTGGATACCCATGGCATCGCCCCCCTGTCGCACCCGGTGGCGGTGGTGCAGGATGTGCAGCTGCGCCTGCGCGAGGACGTGGCCAGCGAGCCCGACCAGCGCGAGGCCAACCAGCGCAGCGCGCCGGCCGTCGAGCGCGGCCTGTTCCTGGTGCCCAAGGTCATCGAGTGAGGACGACAGCATGAGCAACACCCCCTCCTCCGAACTCCACGACCTGGGCATCGCACAGCTGACCAGCGCACTGCGCAGCAAACAGGTCTCGGCCGTCGAGGCCGCGCAGCATTTCCTGGCCCGCGCACGCCAGCACCAGAACCTGGGCGCCTACGTCGCCATGAACGAGGACGCCACCCTGGCGCAGGCCCGCGCGCAGGACGCGGCCCTGGCCGCCGGCACGGCTGCCCCGCTGGCCGGCGTGCCGATCGCGCACAAGGACATCTTCGTCACCCGCGACTTCCCCAGCACCGCCGGATCGAAAATGCTGGCCGGTTACCAGTCGCCGTTCGACGCCACCGTGGTCACTCGCCTGGCCGATGCCGGCTGCGTGACGCTGGGCAAGCTCAACTGCGACGAGTTCGCCATGGGCTCGGCCAACGAAAACTCCGCCGTGGCGCCCGTGGGCTGCGACGCCCCCGCACCGGTGCGCAACCCCTGGGACACCAGCCGCATCCCCGGCGGCTCCTCGGGCGGCAGCGCCGTGGCCGTGTCCGCGCGCCTGGCGCCGGCCGTCACCGGCACGGACACCGGCGGTTCCATCCGCCAGCCGGCATCGTTTTGCGGCGTCACCGGCATCAAGCCCACCTACGGCCGCGCCAGCCGCTACGGCATGATCGCCTTCGCCTCCAGCCTGGACCAGGCCGGCCCGATGGCCCGCTCGGCCGAGGACTGCGCGCTGCTGCTGTCGGCCATGTGCGGCCCCGACCCCGACCGCGACTCCACCAGCCTGGACGTGCCGGCCGAGGATTTCAGCGCCCAGCTGAATGACTCCATCGACGGCCTGCGCATCGGCATCCCGGCCGAGTTCTTCGGCGACGGCCTGGCGGGCGACGTGCGCGCCGCCGTCGATGCGGCGCTCAAGGAGTACGAGAAGCTCGGCGCAAAGCTGGTGCCCATCAGCCTGCCGCGCACGGAGCTGTCGATCCCCGTGTACTACATCATTGCGCCGGCCGAGGCGTCGTCCAACCTCTCGCGCTTTGACGGCGTGAAGTTCGGCCACCGCGCCAAGGACTACGCCGATCTGGTGGACATGTACAAGAAGACCCGCGCCGAAGGCTTCGGCGACGAGGTCAAGCGCCGCATCATGATCGGCACCTACGTGCTCTCGCACGGCTACTACGACGCCTACTACCTGCAGGCGCAGAAGATCCGCCGCATGATCGCGGACGACTTCCAGAACGCCTTCAAGGATTGCGACCTGATCGCCGGCCCCGTGGCGCCCAGCGTGGCCTGGAAGCTCGGCGAGCACGGCAACGACCCGCTGGCCGATTACCTGGCCGACATCTTCACCCTGCCCGCGTCGCTGGCCGGCCTGCCCGGCATGAGCGTGCCCGCCGGCTTTGGCGCGGGCGGCATGCCCGTGGGCCTGCAGCTCATCGGCAACTACTTCCAGGAGGGCCGCCTGTTGAACGCCGCGCACCGCCTGCAGCAGGCGACCGACTTCCACCTCCGTGCGCCGGAGGGCATCTGACCATGACCGCGAAACTCATCCAGGGCTACGAAGTCGTCATCGGCTTCGAGACCCACACCCAGCTCGCCACCCGCAGCAAGATCTTCAGCCGCGCCAGCACCGCCTTTGGCGCCGAGCCCAACACCCAGGCCTGCGCCGTGGACCTGGCACTGCCCGGCACCCTGCCGGTGATGAACCGCGAGGCCGTCGCCTGCGCTATTAAATTGGGACTGGCCCTTGGCTCCCACATTGCGCCAGAGAGCATTTTTGCGCGCAAGAATTACTTCTACCCGGATCTGCCCAAGGGCTACCAGATCAGCCAGTTCGAGATCCCGGTGGTGCAAGGCGGCGAAGTCTCCTTCTATCTGGGCGATGAGAAGAAGACCGTGCGCCTGGTGCGCGCCCACCTGGAGGAAGACGCGGGCAAGTCGCTGCACGAGGACTCCTCATTGGGTGGAGGGGGCCAGTCGGGCATCGACCTGAACCGCGCGGGCACGCCGCTGCTGGAGATCGTGACCGAGCCCGACATCCGCAGCAGCGAAGAAGCCGTGGCCTACGCCAAGGAACTGCACAAGATCGTGACCTGGATCGGCATCTGCGACGGCAACATGCAGGAGGGCAGCTTCCGCTGCGACGCCAACGTCTCGGTGCGCAAGCCCGGCCAGCCCCTGGGCACGCGCCGTGAGATCAAGAACCTCAACAGCTTCAAGAGCATGCAGCAGGCGATCGACTACGAGATCCGCTGGCAGATCGAGGAGATCGAGGATGGCCGCGCGATCCAGCAGGCCACCGTGCTGTTCGACCCCGACACGGGCGAGACGCGCGCCATGCGCACCAAGGAAAACGCGGCCGACTACCGCTACTTTCCCGACCCCGACCTGCCGCCGCTGCGCATTGCCGCGCCCTGGATCGACGACATCAAGGCCCAGATGCCCGAGCTGCCGCGCGCGATGGCCGCACGTTTCGTGCAGCAGTACGGCCTGCCCGAGTACGACGCCACCACGCTCACGCAGAGCCAGGCCATGGCGGCCTATTTCGAGGACGCCGCCAAGGGCTGCGGCCAGCCCAAGCTCGCCTCCAACTGGGTGATGGGCGAGATCTCGCGCCGCCTGAATGCCGAGGAGATCGGTGTGGAGCAGGCCAAGGTGAACAGCGCCCAACTGGCGGCGCTCATCGGCCGCATCAACGACGGCACCATCAGCAACAACGCTGCTCGCCAGGTATTCGAAGCCTTGTGGAGCGGCGAAGGCCATGACGTGGACGCCGTGATCGAGGCCAAGGGCCTCAAGCAGATGAACGATACGGGCGCGCTGGAGAAGATCATCGACGAGGTGATTGCCGCCAACGCCGCCAACGTGGAACAGTACAAGGCCGGCAAGGACAAGGCCTTCAACGCCCTCGTAGGCCAGGTGATGAAGGCCAGCAAGGGCAAGGCGAACCCCCAGCAGGTCAACGACTTGCTGAAGGCCAAATTGGCCTAAAACGCAGGCCAGTCAAGCGCTGGCAGCTATCAAAAAAGAAGGCTCCCGTTGGAGCCTTTTTGTGTGCCGTCTCAGCGCGAGGCGCCGGGCGATACGAGCGTGGATTGCGGCGGCACCAGTTGCGACGCCGCCGCGCGCTGGGCCGCCCATAACTGGCGCAGCTGGGCCAGTTCGGCGTCGAAGCGCTGGTGGATGCGGCGCTTTTCCTGGTCCTGCGCGGTCAAAAAGCGCTGCTGCTCGGCCACGGCCTCATCGTTTTCGGCGATCTGGCGCTGCAGCTTCATCGGCGCCTTGAGCGGGTCGCGGCGGTAGAACTCCATCTCGCCGTCAATGCGCTTGCGCTCGACCTGCAGTTCCTGGATGCGCTTGCGTGCTACGGCCATGACCTCGTCCACCTGCACGAGGGCGGCCTCGCGCTCAACCTGGTGGGCCGCCTCGTCGGGGTAGCGCGCCATCAGCACGCGCTCGCGGCGGCGCTCTTCGGCAATGCGCGCGCGCTCCTGCGCCTCCTTGCGGCGCTGCACTTCCAACGCGGCACGCTCGTGTTCGGTCAGCGTGGGGCCGATGCGGCGCCGCTCGGCACCGGTGTGGTCCAGGATGCGCTGCTCACGGTCCACGCAGTCGGCGATGGGGCGGTCGGCGGTGATGCGCCTGCCGGTTTTGTCGATGCAGGTGTACACCTCTTGCGGCGGCTTCGGCTGCGCCCAGGCGACCGGGGACAACAGGCCCAGCGCTGCGGCGGTTGCTCCTGCCATGAACCAGCCCGCGTGTCGTGTGCCTGCTTTCAAAACCCCTGCCCTCCTGGCTGCTGCCGTTGTTTTCAGTCGTTCACGCCGTAGCGCTGGCGATAGGCCAGCACCCGCTCGTGGTGCTCGCGCATCTGCGTATCGCCGCCACCCGCCGATAGGTATTGCAATAAGTCTGCCAGCTTGGCGATAGCACAAACCTGCATGCCCAGTTCACGGCGCACGTACTGCACGGCGCTGTGGTCCACGTCCTGTCCATTCTCGGTGGCCTTCTCCTGGCGGTCGAGGGCGATCGCAATGGCATGCGGCGTGGCACCCGCGGCGCGGATCAGCGCGATGGACTCGCGCGCGGCGGTGCCGGCGCTCATCACGTCGTCGATGATGAGCACCTTGCCCTGCAGCGGCGCGCCCACCAGCGTGCCGCCCTCGCCATGGTCCTTGGCCTCTTTGCGGTTGTAGGCAAAGGGGACGTTCTTGCCCAGGCGCGCCAGTTCCACCGCCACCGTGGCGGCCAGCGGAATGCCTTTGTAGGCGGGGCCGAAGACCATGTCGAACTCGACGCCGCTGGCCAGCAGGGCTTGTGCATAGAATTGCGCCAGCCGCCCGAGCTTGGCGCCGTCGTCGAACAGACCGGCGTTGAAGAAATACGGGCTCATGCGGCCTGCCTTGGTCTTGAATTCACCAAAGCGCAGCACCCCTGAATCCACAGCAAACCGCACGAAATCCTGCGCCAGGCGGGCTTGGCTCGCCCCTTGTTCCACCGTCTGCGCGCTGTCTGTCACCATGGATGCATCCTTGTTCAAATTAACCAGTCTCAACCTCAACGGCATCCGCTCGGCCACGTCCAAAGGGGTCGAGGCATGGATTGCCCAAAGCCGGCCGGATTGTATTTGCGTACAGGAAATCAAGGCCCAGTCTGCGGACATGCAGGGGCGTTTCGAGGAGCTGGCCGGCCTGAAGGGCTACTTCCATTTTGCGGTGAAGAAGGGCTACTCCGGCGTGGGCATCTATGCCCGCCACGAGCCCAGCGACGTGGTCATCGGCTACGGCTCCAGCGAGTTCGACACCGAGGGGCGCTACGTGGAACTGCGCTTTGACACCCCCGCGCGGCGCCTGTCCATCATCAGCGCCTACTTCCCCAGCGGCTCCTCGGGCGAGGAGCGTCAACTGGCCAAGTTCCGCTTCCTGGAGGAATTCCATCCGCACCTCATGCGGCTGAAGGCCGAGCGGGAGTTCATCCTGTGCGGCGACATCAACATTGCCCACCAGCAGATCGACCTGAAGAACTGGCGCAGCAACCAGAAGAACAGCGGCTTTTTACCCGAGGAGCGCGCCTGGATGACAAAGTTGTTACACATCTCTGAGCCTACGGGCGGCCTGGTGGACGTTTACCGTCAGTTACAACCGGAGACCACGGACGCTTGCTACACGTGGTGGAGCAACCGCGGCCAGGCCTATGCCAACAACGTGGGGTGGCGCCTGGACTACCACCTGGCGACGCCCGCCATCGCGGCACTTGCGCGTACCGAGGAAATCTACAAGGCGCAGAAGTTCAGCGACCACGCGCCCATCACCGTCGGGTACGAGCTGTCGCTCTGAATTCAGGAGCTATTCGCGCCGGGTGTTCGGCGTTTTCCGCGCGCTTTCGCATGGAAAAGCTTACATATCCAGCGCGAACAGCTTCTATTTTCATAGCGACCTGCTTACTGGCGCCCGGCCATGTAACGCTGCGCCGCCTCCCACCCCAGTTCGGCCAGCGGTCCGGCCTTGGCGCCCGTCTCCACCGCGTCGGCGGCCGCGGCATTGCCGTCCTGCGCCCGCTGGGCGATGCCGTGCAGGATGGCCGCCATGCGGAACAGGTTGTAGGCCAGGTAGAAATCCCAGTGCTCCGCCGCCTGGCGTCCGGTGGCCTGCTCGTACCAGCCCACGTACTCGCTTTCCTGAGGGATGCCCAGCGCCGCGAGATCGAGCCCGCCGATGCCGCGCCACAGGGTGGGCGGGATGCGCCAGGCCATGCACTGGTAGGCCAGGTCGGCCAGTGGGTGGCCCAGCGTGGATAGTTCCCAGTCCAGCACGCCGATCACGCGCGGCTCGCTGGGGTGGAACACGAGGTTGTCCAGGCGGTAGTCGCCATGCACCAGCGTGGTCTCGTCGTCCTGCGGCAGGTGCTGGGGCAACCAGTCCATGAGCCGCTCCATCGCCGGCGTGACGGGCACCGTGGCCTCGCGGCACTGGCGCGACCAGCGCGCGACCTGGCGGCCCACGTAGTTGCCAGGTTTGCCGTAGTCGGCCAGGCCCACGGCGGCGTAGTCCACGGCGTGCAGCGCGGCGATCACGCGGTTCATCTCGCGGTAGATGGCGGTGCGCTCGGCCGGGTCCATGCCGGGCAGCGACTGGTCCATGAGCACGCGGCCCTGCAGAAACTCCATCACGTAGAACGGCGTGCCCAGCAGCGCCGCATCGTCGCAATAGGCCAGCATGCGCGGCACGGGCACGGCCGTGTCCTGCAGCGCGCGCATCACGCGGTACTCGCGGTCGATGGCGTGGGCCGATGCGATCAGCGCCCCCGGGGGCTTCTTGCGCAGCACGTAGTTGCGGCCTTCCGCCGTGGTGATGCGAAAGGTAGGGTTGGACTGCCCGCCCGCCAGTACCGTGGCCGCGAGCGGCCCCGTGCCCGCCAGACCCTGCGCGCGCAGGTAGTCGCCCAGCGCGTCCAGCGGCAAAGAAGTGGATGCCCCGCTCATAGCGAACTCACCAGGTGCGCGCCGTCGACCGCCACCGTGGCGCCCGACATGGCGGCGCCGGCGTCGGACGCCAGCAACAGCAGCGGCCCGTCCAGGTCCGTCAGCTCGCCAAAGCGCCGGCTGGGGATGCGGCTGCGCAGCTTGTCGCCCGCCTCGCTGGTGAGGAAGTCGCGGTTCAGGTCGGTCACCACGTAGCCGGGCAGCAGCGCGTTCACGCGGATGCGGTGGCGCGCCAGCTCCAGCGCCATGGCCTTGGTGGCCTGGACCACGCCGGCCTTGGAGATTGCATACGGCGCCACGCCGCCCGCCACGCGCTCGCCCAGGATGGAAGCCACATTGACGATCGCGCCGCCCTTGCCCGCGGCCACCATGCGGCGCGCGGCCTCGGTGGCGACAAGCCAGCAACCCTTGAGGTTGGTGTCCAGCACCTGGTCGAAGTCTTCTTCGGTCTGCTCCAGCAGCGGGCGCGTCACCGTGACGCCCGCGTTGTTGATGACCACATCGGGCACGCCCCAGGCGCCCACGGCGTCCAGGCACGCGCGCACGCTGGCGGCGTCCGTCACGTCCAGCGTGAACGCCCGCGCCTCGCCGCCCGCGGCGGCGATGTCATCCACCACGCCCTGCAGCTTGTCGGCCCGGCGCGCGGCGACGGCTATGCGAGCGCCCACCGAAGCCAGCAGCCGCGCGAAATGCTGGCCCAGGCCGCTCGATGCGCCGGTGACCAGCACCACGCGGCCGTCCAGGCGAAAGGGCGTCAATGCATCGCTCATGCCACCTCCTTGGCTGCGGCGGCCTTCTCGGCCATGTGCACGAGCTTGCGCGCCATGCTCCAGCGGTGCACCTCGCTCGGGCCGTCGTAGATACGAAAGGCCCGCATGTCGGTGAAGATGCGCATCACCGGCGTCTCGCCCGTCACGCCCTGCCCGCCCAGGATCTGCACGCTGCGGTCCACCACGCGCCACTCAGCCTCGGAACACACCACCTTGGCGCGGCTGGACTCGAAGTTGCACTTCTCGCCCTGGTCCAGCATCCATGCGGTGTGCCAGATGTGCAGGCGCGCGGTGTGCAGGTCCATGTCGTTGTCGGCCAGCATGTAGCCCACGCCCTCGTGCTCGGCCAGCGGCTTGCCGAAGGCGTGGCGCTTGCGGGCGTATGCCAGCGCCGTGTCGTGCGCGCGGCGCGCCTGGCCCAGCCAGCGCATGCAGTGCGTCAGTCGCGCGGGCGCCAGGCGCACCTGGGCGTAGCGAAAGCCCTTGCCGATCTCGCCCAGCACATCGCTGGCGGGCACGCGCAGGTTGTCAAAGCGCAGCACGCCGTGGCCGCCTGTAAAGCAGGCGTCCATGGCGTCCATGTTGCGCTCCAGCACGATGCCGGGCTTGTCCATGTCGGTCAGGAACATGGTGGCCGAACCGTCCTCCATGCGCGCCATGACGATGGCGTAGTGCGCGCCTTCTGCGCCGGTGATGAACCACTTGCGGCCGTTGATCACGTAATCGTCGCCATCCCGCACGGCCGTGGTGTCCAGCATGGACGGGTCCGCCCCCGCGCCGGGCGCGGGCTCGGTCATGGCGAAGCACGAGCGCCAGTCGCCGGCCACCTGGCCGCGCAGCCAGCGCTCCTTCTGCGCGGGCGTGGCCACCTCTTCCATCAGGTGGATGTTGCCCTCGTCCGGCGCATGGATGTTGAGCGCCGTGGGGCCCAGCCAGGAGTAGCCGGCCTCCTCGAACACCACGGCCTTTTCCACATGCGTGAGGCCCATGCCGCCCATGGCGCGCGACGCATGGGGCGTGAGCAGCCCTGCCGCCTTGCCGCGCGCCACCAGCTCGTCACGCAACGCCTCGCTCGGGCCGTGGTGCGACTGGCGCTCGTCGTTTTCCAGGGGGATTACCTGCTCGGCGATGAATTGCCGCACCTTGTCGCGCAATGCGCGCAGTTCAGGGGAGAGAGAAAAGTCCATGCGGGCCTCGTAGAAGGTCAACCAGAACACCTGGCATATTGCGGATGATATTGTTGAACAATTTTGAAAACAATACCCCTGCCGTTGTGCTAACGTTTGCGCGCAATCTCCTCGCCCGCTCATGCCCTCCATCGCCCCGCCCTTACCCGATTCGCCCGATACCGGGGCCGACACCCCGCAGAGCGCCGCCGACGCGGTGTTCCACGGCATCGTGCAGGGGCTGGCGCAGCAGCGCTTCGTGCCCGGCCAGCGGCTGGTGGAGGTGGACCTGGCCGCGCAGTTCGGCGTGAGCCGCAACTCGGTGCGCGAGGCGCTCCAGCGCCTGGCGGCCCAGGGACTGGTGGACCTGTTTCGCAACAAGGGGGCGGCCATACGCACTCTCTCGCCCCAGGAAACGCTGGAGGTGCTGGACGTGGCCGAGCGCATGACCGGCCTGCTCGCGCGCAGCGCGGCGCGCGGCATCGCCCACGGTGCACCCACAGCGCCCATCCAGGCAGCCCTGGCGCAGCTGCATGAGGCCGACCGCAGCCAGGACGCAGACGCCTTCGCCAGCGCGCGCCGCGGCATGTACCGCGCGCTGCTGGCCGCCAGCGGCAGCCGCGAGCTACGCCGCCTGCTGCCCTCCATCCACATGCCGATCGTGTACGCACAGCACCGCCCCGCCACGCTGCAGCAGGTGCGCATGCGCGACTACCAGGCGATGTGCGACGCCGTCCTGGCGGGCGACGCCGCCGCGGCCGACGCAGCCGGCATGCAGCACGTGCGCAACGTGCGCGAGGCCATTGCGCGCCGCCTGGGCGCGGTGGGACTGGCCGCCGACTGAAGCGGCCACCTCCCGCTCCCACCATCAAGCGGGCCGGTAGCAGGCAGCGGCAGCCCGCGCCCCAACAGAGATGCGCGCCACGCGCGGGACTTGTTCATCGGTGCTTTAAGCACCGCGCGCCGTCCCACCCACAAGCAAGTGTGCCCCGCTTTGTGCGGGGCACTTTTTGTTAACCCCAGCTGCATGCCGCGACAATGGACGGATGCTTCACTACCGCACCCTCCCCGTCACCGCGTTCCAGCAAAACAGCTCCATCGTCTGGTGCGATGAAACGATGGACGCCGCGGTCATCGACCCCGGGGGCGACCTGGATACCCTGGTGGCAGAAGTGCAGCGCCAGGGACTGCAACTGAAGGCCATCTGGCTCACGCACGCGCACATCGACCACGCCGGTGGTACGGGCGAGCTGGCCGAGCGGCTGTCCCTGCCCATCATCGGACCGCATACGGGCGACCAGTACTGGATCGACGCGTTGCCGCAGCAAAGCGCCATGTTCGGCTTTCCGCCCGCGCGGCAGTTCACGCCCACGCGCTGGCTGCAGGACGGCGACACGGTCACCATCGGCCGCGAAACATTGCACGTGCGCCACTGTCCCGGCCACACGCCCGGCCACGTGGTGTTCCATGCACCGCAGATCGACCGCGCCTTCGTGGGCGACGTGTTGTTCGCGGGCAGCATCGGCCGCACGGACTTTCCTGGCGGCAACCACCAGCAACTGATCGACAGCATCACCCAGCGCCTGTGGCCCATGGGCGACCAGACGGTGTTCATTCCTGGGCACGGGCCGGAGAGCACCTTCGGGCGCGAGCGCCGCAGCAATCCTTATGTGGGCAATACGTGATTTGGCTATCTATTTTGTAGCTGATAGCGCTTTCCCAATAAGCTTTGCAAGCACTTGTGACTCATAGTTAACCTGCTCCTTGGCGTCGAGCGGCCCGCTGGACCTACCGACGCCCGCCGGCGGCGTGGGCACCAGCGGCGCCCTGCCCGAGCAGCGGCGCGACACGGCCCTGATGGCCGCCGCCACGGTGGGCGTGTGCATCGGCTGCGTGGCCGGCCTGTCGCTGACCCTGGCCGCGGCCAAGTGGCTGCCGGGGCGCGTGCAGGACATGGCCGCCTGGCACGTGGGCATTTATTACGCGGTGTTTTTCGCCAGCGTGGTCTGGGCCTTCTTTCGTGGCGCGGCGCGCGCGGCCGCGCCGCTGCTGTGGCTGGCGGTGGCCTGCACGCTGGCCATCCCCGCCTCCAGCCTGCTGGGCTGGTTGGCACCAGGCGCCGGTGCCTGGGCGGATGGCGCGCTGCTGGGCGTGGACCTCACTGCGCTCGCGGGGGCACTGGCGCTGGCGTGGATGGCGCGCGCCACGGCGCGGCGCGTGCGCAGCGGGCCACGGGACAGCGTCTGGTCCGCGCCCGTGCGCAGGAAAGAATCCGAATAAAAACAAGCTCCAGCGCTTATTCCATAAGCGCTAACAGCTATATTTTTAATAGCATTACCCGCGCCGCGATGCCTGGTACAGGCCCTGCACCTTGGGCACGTTCTGCTCCAGCTCGCGGATGCGGTCGGGCCCCGACGGGTGGGTGGACAGGAACGCGATGCCGCCGTTGCCCGTGGCCTCGCCCATCTTGCGCCACAGGCTCACGGCGGCCTGGGGGTTGTAGCCCGCGCGGGCGGCCAGCTCCAGGCCGACCAGGTCCGCGTCGGTCTCGTCGGAGCGGCTGAACTTGAGCGTGAGCAGCTGCGTCCCCAGGTTGGCGGCTGCATTGCCCAGGTCGCCCAGGCCCAGCAGCTGCGCGCCCAGCGACAGGCCGATGCTGGTGGCCTGGCTCTTGGCCAAGCGCGAGCGCGCATGCTCGCGCAGCGCGTGGGCCATCTCATGGCCCATGACCATGGCGATCTCGTCGTCGGTCAGCTTGAGCTGGTCCAGGATGCCCGTGTAGAACGCGATCTTGCCGCCGGGCATGCAGAAGGCGTTGATCTGCTTGCTGCCGATCAGGTTGACCTCCCAGCGCCACTGCGCGGCGCGGCTGTTCCACTGCGCGGCGTACGGAATGATCTGCCGCGCGATCGCGCGCAGCTTGAGCAGCTGGGGGTGGTTGTCCGGCGCCAGTGCGCGCTTGGCCTTGGCCTGCGCCAGCAACTGGCTGTACTGCTGGACAGCGGAGTCTTCCAGCGCCTCGGCCGGCACCAGCCGGCGCATGCCCGAGGCCGCCCCCACCTCCACCTGCGCAGCGACCGGCAGCACGAGCGTGCCAGCCGCCGTCAGCACGAAGGCGCGGCGCGCCTGCCAGGTGCCGCCCCGCGCGGCGCAGCAACGGCAGCCCGCATCCACGGGCAACGGGGGCACAGAGACGGTGGGGCTGTTCATGGGCAGCAGTCTAGCGGCGCGCGTCACCGCCTGCATGTAGGCGGGCAGGCACTGCGCCACGACGGCAGCGGGAACATGCGCGATTCAATCGTCGTTGTCTTCCCATTCGCGGCGCCAGCGCTTGTATGCCTTCTTCTGCTCCTTGTGATGGCGTTTGCGCCACTTCTTCCATTCGTCGTGGTCATCGTCATCGTCGCGCCAGTGGGGCGCGTACACGGGCTGTGGCACGACCATCACTGGGCGCGGCGCATAGACGGGGCGGGGCACGACGTAGGCGGGTGGCGGCGCCACATACACCGGGGCCGGCTCGGCATAGATGGGGCCTGGAAGGCCGATGCCCACGCTCACGTTCACTTCGGCTTGGGCACAGGCGGCCGCCAGGCCCAGGAGGGCCGCGACCGCGCGCTGGCGATGGTTCATGGGTTGTCCTTTGCGCACTGGCCGGCGCGGATGCGCCGGCCCTGGCCTTTCAGCAACGGCAGCCCGCCCGGCCAGGTTGACCGCCGGCTGTAACAAACGCCAGCAAGTGCAAGCTCAGGCAGCGGCGGCGCCCGCAGCAGGCCGGGTTGTGCGCAGTTCCGCCCAGATCACCAGCAACAGGCCCGCCAGCACCGCCGCCAGCCCGCCATAGGCCATGGCGGAGGGTGACTCGCCCACCACCGCCACGGCCAGCGCAAAGGCGGTCACCGGCTCGGCCAGCGCCAGCGTCACGCCGGTGGCACCGCTGATGTGGCGCAGCGCCGTGCTGAACAGCAGGTAGGCCACGCCCGTGGCCACCAGGCCCAGGTACAGCACGATGCCCAGCGCGCCCGGCGCCACCGTGGGCGCGCCGCCCAGCAGCAACGCCACGGGCAGCGACAGCAGGCCCGCCATGCCGAACACGGCCAGGTTCACGACGGCCGCGCCGGCCTGCGCCACCAGGCGCTTGTTGGTCAGCGCATACATGGCGTACGCCAGCCCCGCCAGCAGGCACAGGGCGATGCCAGTCCAGGGGGCGCGCACCGTGCTGCCGCCGTCCAGCGCCATGGCCGCGCCGCCCGCCACGCCCAGCAGCGTGCCCAGCCACCATACGGGGGCCGGCAGCCGCCGCTGCGCCACGGTCTGCAGCAGGCCCGCCCAGATCGGGCCGCTGCCGATGGCCAGGGCCGTGCCCAGGGCCACGCCGGCAGACTTCACGCCCGCAAAGAAGCTCAGGTTGTACGTGGCCACGCAGGCGCCGGCCAGCAGCACAGGCCCCCAGCGCAGGCCGCCGCCGCGGCGCGCGCGCCAGGCGGGCCAGGCCAGCAGGGCGAAGAAGGCGCTGGCGATCACCAGGCGCAAAGCGCCCACCCAGTAGGGCGACAGCCCCGCGGGCGCCAGGCTTTGCGCCGTGCCGGTGGTGCCCCAGAGCATGGCGGCCAGCAGCACCATGGCGATGCTGCGAATCGATGCGGTGTTCATGCCCGCGATGGTGCCCGCACGCCGCAGGGCAACTATCGAGCAACGCGCGTGGTGCCGCGCGCTTTACTTCATTATTGATAGCTGTTTGCGCTGATCCATCAAGCGCTGGAGGCTGTTTTGGCTTGTATTCGCAGCGCTCGCGCCCCCAGGCCCCGCTCGCGCCGCAGCGCATAGGCCAGGGCGCTGGCGCTGGCGTAGCCGCAGCGCAGGGCCGTGGCCTCCAGCGACTGGCCGCGTGCCAGGGCGCGCTCGGCCAGGTCCAGCCGCCGCGCGCGCAGCCACTGCTGGGGCGTGTCGCCCGTCAGCTCCAGCAGCCGCGCGTGAAAGCGCGCCGCGCTCAGGTGGAACAGCCGCGCCATGCGGGCGGTGGGCCAGTCCTCGTGCAGGGCCGCGTCCACGGCGGCACACAGGGCGGCCAGGTCCAGCCCGCGGCGCGCCAGCACGCGCGGGGCCTGCAGCAGCAGCGCCAGGCGCGCGGCCGCGCCGCCGGGCTCGGGCACGGTGCGCGCCGCCGCGGGCACGGCGAAGCGGCGCACGCAGTCCACAGCGGCCTGCGCCGGCACGTCGATCACCAAGATGCGCGTGTCCGGGCGGGCCAGATAGCCATGCTCGGTGCCCGCGGGCACCACCATGCCGCAGGCCGTGTCCACGAAGGCGGCGCGGCCGGCCACCTCCAGCTCCATGCGCCCGTGCAGCGCATACAGCACCTGCGCATGGGCGTGCGCATGGGCCTGGTGCTCGCCACCATAGTGGCGCACCGAAGCGACGGGGTGCAGCAACGCGGATGCGGAACGGGCCATGCTCAAATACTAGGGCAACGCCGCTCTGGCTTTTTCACGACCGCGCCTCTTTTCCGCATCCATGCCGCCTGACGCCTCCACATCCGCCGCCGCCCGCCGCTCCTGGCGCCAGGCCTGGCTCGTCTACCTAGAGCCCGCGAGCCTGCGCATGCTGGCCCTGGGCTTTTCAGCCGGGCTGCCGCTGCTGCTGGTACTGGGCACGCTGAGCTTTCGGCTGCGCGAGGCGGGCATCGACCGCACGACCATCGGCTACCTCTCGTGGGTGGGGCTGGCCTATGCGTTCAAGTGGGTCTGGTCGCCGCTGGTGGATCGCCTGCCGCTGCCATTGCTCACACGCTGGCTGGGCCGGCGGCGCAGCTGGCTGCTGCTGGCGCAGGCGCTGGTGATGACCGGCCTGGTCGGCATGGCGCTGGCCGACCCGCGCGACGCCCTGGGGCCCATAGTGTGGTGCGCGCTGCTGGTGGCCTTTGGCTCTGCCACGCAGGACATTGCGCTGGACGCCTTCCGCATCGAATCCGCCGACGCCGACCATCAGGCCGCCCTGGCCGCCACCTACCAGACGGGCTACCGCCTGGCCATGATCTGGGCCGGCGCGGGCGTGCTGTGGGTGGCCGCGCGCGCTGAAGTGGCCGGCCTGGCGGGCTACCAGGCCGGCGCCTGGACCACGGCCTACTTGGTGATGGCGGCATCCATGCTGCTGGGCGTGGTGACGGTACTGCTGTCGCCCGAGCCCCAATCCGATGCTGCGCGCCCGCTGGCACCCGCACGCAACCTGCGCGAATGGCTGCGCGGCGCGGTGGTGGCGCCGTTTGCCGACTTCATCCGCCGCTACCGCTGGCAGGCGGCGCTGATCCTGGCGCTGATCGCCGTCTATCGCATCAGCGACGTGGTGATGGGCATCATGGCCAACCCGTTCTACGTGGACATGGGCTACACCAAGGACGAGGTGGCCGCCGTGAGCAAGGTCTTCGGCGTCATCATGACGCTGGCGGGCGCTTTTGTGGGCGGCGTGCTGTCCATGCGCCTGGGCGTCATGCGCGTGCTGATGCTGGGGGCGGTGCTCAGCGCGCTGACCAACCTGCTGTTCGCCTGGCTTTCGACGCATGGGCACGACGTGACCGCGCTGGTGGCCGTGGTCAGCGCCGACAACCTGGCCGGCGGCATTGCATCGGCGGCGTTCATCGCCTATCTGTCCAGCCTGACCAACGTGCAGTACTCGGCCACGCAATACGCACTGTTCAGCTCGATGATGCTGCTGGCCCCCAAATGGCTGGCGGGCTTTTCGGGCCAGTTTGTCGATGCCTATGGCTACAGCGCGTTCTTTACCAGCACGGCCCTGCTGGGCCTGCCGGTGCTACTGCTGGTGGCGCTGGCGCACAGGGCCAAAAAGGCTTCCAGCGCTTGATAGACAAGCGCTGGAAGCTATCAAAACAATATCACCTTTAGGCCATCGCCACCACGGTGTCATACAGCCCAATGTGCGTCAGCCCTGGATGGCTGGCGATGCCGGTGTAGCGCAGTGACGCATCTTCATAGCGCCTGAACGCAAACACCGCCGCGTTCATCTGCTCGGTGTTGAATACCTTGAGCTGCACCAGCAGATGAAAGTCTTGCACCGTCAGGCCCGTCACCGTCAAAAACAGCTCTGGCTCCAGCTTGGTGATCACGTCCTGCAAGGTGTTCTCACGGAAATCCGTCAGGTACATGAACGCCGGGATGCGCGTCGCAAACTTGATCAGTTTTTCCTGCACCAGCTTGCGTTTGGATCTGTATTCCTTCTCTTCCGCCGAAAGCTCTTTTTTCTCCCGCGCTGACAGCTCCTCGTCCTTGGCTTTTTGCTTCAGGGCTTTGACCTTCTCGCTCTTGTTGATGATGGTTTCAATGACGTTGTCGCCCAGCGCGCGCCAGCCCTCGATGCGCTCCACGGCGGCCATCGCCTCGGGGTTGTCCAGGATGCGGCGCAGGGTGCGCTTGGGCAAATGCAGCTTTGGCACGCTGCTCGTCGGTATAAGTCCAGTTGA
Organism: Diaphorobacter sp. LR2014-1; assembly: GCF_002916785.1. Taxonomy (NCBI): domain Bacteria; kingdom Pseudomonadati; phylum Pseudomonadota; class Betaproteobacteria; order Burkholderiales; family Comamonadaceae; genus Diaphorobacter; species Diaphorobacter sp. LR2014-1. The sequence continues at coordinate 45,616 of NZ_MTBE01000001.1, forward strand.
AGATTTGCTCCTCAATGAACTCGCCCGTAGCCAGCACTTTGAACGGTGTGCCCGACAGGTACAAGTAGGCCCGCGTGGTGATGGGCAAAAAGTCGGTTTCCAGCGTGGCGCGCATACCCAACTCTTCGTTCACCTGCTCTAGCACGCCCTCCAGCTCTTTTTCTTTTTTGACGCTGGCATCGTCTTCGCCCTCGAACAGCTCTTTGGCCGTGTCGCGCCACGCGCCAAAGTGATATTCGTCAAACACCACCACATCCCAGTTCAGCGTGTGCAGCCACTCGTTACGGGCTTTGATATTGCCTGCCGCATCGCGCCCCAACAGGTCTTGAAACGAGCCGAAATACACCAGCGGCCTGTCGGGGTCGGCCTGCCTGGGATCGCCTCGGCTTCGGACTCGAAATGCCCGGCAACGATGTAACTCTCCGTGCAGGCCGTCCCAGGCTCGGCAATGATGGGCTTGCTCAGAAATTTGGTTTCGATGGCCGCACTGGTTCCCTGAACCCGAGTCATCAAAACTTTCCACTTGTCTATCCAGGCCGTGTTCGTTGGAACGTCTGAACGCTCGACCCAGGTTACCTTTTGAGAGCCGAACAGCTTGATCGGGTTTTTGAGGCCATCAGGTTTGGGTTTTCCATGGAAAAAGGTTCGCAGTCCGAAGGGCTTTTGGCTGGAAACTCGATTGCTCAGGGTTGCCTTGTCTTTTGTGAGCACCTTCTCCAAGATTGGCACCGCCTCATTGCGCCGCACCAAGATGTCATACGCATCCAAATGGCGCGCAACCGCTGGGCCTGTGGGCTGTCCGTCCCACATCGTCTGCACAGAGCACGGCCCGCTGTGCTGGCGATCCCACAAGAAGTAGGAAACACCGCCGCGAATCTTTACGCCCGGAAAGCCTTCGTACAGTTTGGGAAAGTCCACGATGTTGCGCAGGTGCTTATCAGAAAGCATCTTTGCCCTGAAACCATCCAGACCTTTGCCGCCCGCCATCCAGCGCGATGGCGTCACAAACACCGCGTAGTGCGGATCTAGTTCCAAGGCCTTTTCTACAAACAACTGGTAAATGGGCGCGGCGCTAGAGCCATAACCGCCATCGCTCAACTGGTACGGCGGGTTGCCACAATGATCATGTCGAATTGCATGTCTGCTCCAAATAACTCGGCTATTCGAGTTTTGATGTTGTCGGTATGAATAAAAGCGTAGGCGTGCGTTTCCTTTTCCTCACCACGGTCTAACGCTTTTTGGCTAGCGCCACAAAACCTGCATTTGCCCTGCACCCAGGTGTGTTCAGTGCGCTCAAACCAAATGTTGCCCATCTTGTTGGCAAAACCATGGGCGATGGAATGCGCGCTGTTGGCGTATTTGGAGCAATACACGCTGCGCCGCGCCAGCAAACTGGTCAGGCGCGTGATGGCAATGCCAAACACCTGCTGCGTCAGGATGTGGTTTACGCGTGTTGGCAAGTCGGGGATTTCTTGCGCCAGCCCCGCGGTCAGGCGGCTGGTGATTTCGCGCAGAAACACGCCCGATTTGGTGAAGGGGTCCAAAAAACGCACGGTTTTATCCGCCCATAGGCTTGCGCCACCGTGGTCGGCAGCCCAGGCATTGGCCAGCAAGTCCAGCATTCGACCGGCCAGTTCGGGGGGTGTGAAAACCTCGTCGTTCGACAGATTGGCAATGCAGGTCAGCACATCGGGGTTGCGGCCATGCAGGGCGAAGGGGGCTTGCAGGGTGATGCTCATGCGGTTACTCATACGTTCTGGCCCTCAGGCCCTGGCAGCTTGCCCGATTGCTTTTCGATTTTCTTGTCCTCGGCTTTCACCCGGCGTTCCAACTTCTTGATGTCTTCTTCTGCCGGCAACTGCTCGGGCGCAATCCCACGCTGACCCAGCATGGCGCGCACGCTGTGGTTGTTCTGCACATGCTCATGTGTGATGGAGCGCTCGCCCAGCAAGTTGGCTTGCTGCACGTTGTGGTTGGTCATTTCGGTGGCCAGATTCTTGGCTGCAATGGTCAGCGTGGGCAAAAAGTCAGCCAGCGGGCGCGTCTGCACGATGCCGTATTTCTCTTTCATCATCTGCGTGGTGTGGCCGCCAAACAGCGCCGCATCCCCCTGGGCACGGATACGGCCAAAACCGGCATCGTCCACGCCGCGTTCGTAGATGTTTTGCGACAGCGCTTTTTCCGATTCGCGCAGGCGGTCGCGCGCCTCCAGCCGGGCTTGCAGGCGCATGCGGTCTTCAATCAGCTCTTGCTTGCGTGTTTGCACCGCAAAGTAACTTTGGGCAAAGGCAATCGCCTGCTTGCGCGGGTCGCCGTTTTGGGCGATCAGGTAGCAGGCATAGCGGGTGAGCATGAAGTCTTCCACAGGGCGCTGGGCGCCACTGCCCAGGGTGACCATTTTCGTGACGCCACGAAAATGGTCAGATTCTTTGTAACCCGTTGATTTGCAAGACTCTATGGCCCGATGGATGGCCGTGGTGAAGTTCTCCCAGCGGGCGTAGCCCAGGGGCTCCATCAGGTCGCGGGCAAACCAGAACTCGATGCCGTCATCGGGCAGGCGCTGGCTGAGTTCGTCAAAGCGTGCGGTGAGCTGGGGAACGATGGTGTCAGTCATATGCTGTCTTTTGGCAGGGCTGCCAGTTCGCCCACGGTCATGGGCGGGTGGATGGTGACCGGGGTAAAGATTTCGTGCTTGCCCAGGTCGGCAAAGAGCGAGCCCTCTTCACTGAACTTTGACGCGCCGGTGAGTGCGTCAAACCTAAAGTCGCGCCGCTGGTACTTGCCTTTGCCCAGGTAGCCCCATTCGGCAAAGGTGATGGCCTGGCCGTGGTGGTCGCGCATGGTCAGCGCGTCGCCATGCACCAGGTTTTGTAACAGTACATACAAGGCCGCCCGGTACAGGTCATCAGCCTCGTCCAGCTGGAGGTAGTCGGCAAAGACCTCCAGCACGTTGGCGCGGCACTCGGCGATGTTGTCGGCCAGCAACTCGATGCCATAGATGCACATCAGCCCCAGCAGGGCGTAATGCCGCCGCTCGAAGTCAGATTTGCCGTATTTGCGCTCCACCGCAGCGAGCTTGCGCCGCAGGATTTGCACGATGAAGTTGCCGCTGCCGCAGGCGGGTTCCAGAAAGCGCGCGTCGATGCGCTCGGTCTCATCCTTCACCAGATCGAGCATGGCCTCGACCATCCACGGCGGGGTGAAGACTTCGCCGTGGTCGGCGACGCGTTGTTTGGATTTGACGAGGCTCATGGCGCCAAGGTTATCGCAGAATATGCGGCCACCCCTGCTGCTGACAGCACTGGCAAGCAGAGCCAGAAAGCCTCCAGCGCTTGATATATAAGCGCTGGACGCTATCAAAACAATATCAAAACCGGTTTACCCAACTTTACCCGTGCTTCAACCGCCGTAGATGGCGCGCGGTGAACATGGCAGCACTGAAAGGCACCGCATGAGCTCGCAACTGCTGATGATCGAAGACGACCACCGCCTGGCGCAGATGGTGGGCGAGTACCTCGGCCAGTCCGGGCTGCAGGTCACGCACATGGCCGACGGCGCCAGCGGCCTGGCGCGGCTGCAGGCGCCCGAGGGCGGCCAGCTGCCCGACCTGGTGATCCTGGACCTGATGCTGCCCGACACCGACGGCCTGGAGGTGTGCCGGCGCATCCGCGCGCTGCCGGGCGCCGCTGCCCAGGTGCCGGTGCTGATGCTCACGGCCAAGGGCGACCCCATGGACCGCGTGATCGGACTGGAGATCGGCGCCGACGACTACCTGCCCAAACCCTTCGAGCCGCGCGAGCTGCTGGCGCGCATCCGCGCCATCCTGCGCCGGCGCGAGAGCGGCGCGCAGCCGGCCACGCAGGTGCTGCGCTTCGGCTCGCTGGAGATCGACCGCGACGCACGCACCGTCAGCGTGCACGGCCAACCTGCGGAGCTGACCTCCTACCAGTTCGACCTGCTGGTGACCATGGCCGAGCGCGCGGGTCGCGTGCTCACGCGCGACCAGATCATGGAGGCCGTGCGCGGGCGCGAGCTGGAAGCGTTCGACCGCTCCATCGACGTGCACATCGGCCGCATCCGCGCCGCCATCGAGGCGGACGCCAAGAACCCGCGCCGCATCCTCACGGTGCGCGGCGTGGGCTATGTCTTCGCCAAGCAGCAGGACTGACCTGCCTCTTTTGAAAAGCCCCGCACGCATGTCCCTCATCAGCCCCTTCTCCCGCCGCCTGTACCTGCGCATCTGGCTGGCCGTGGTCGGGGGCGTGCTGGTGTTCGCGTTTGCCGTGGGCATGGCCTGGCGCTGGGCGGCCGAGCAGAACCAGCAGCAGCCGCCCTCGCGCGAGATCCGCATCACGGATGCCGCGGGCCGCACGCTGGTGGATGGCGTGGGCCTGCGCCAGCGGCGCGACCCCAGCGAAGGCGTGCTCTACCGCATCGAGAGCGCCACGGGCGAGGTGTTCGAGATGCACCTGTCCCCGCGCCCGCCCCGCCCGCGCCCCGACGAGCGCGGTCCCGCCGCGTGGTTCCGCCCGCCCTTCGGCTTTCTGTGGATGCTCGCGCTGGTGGGCATTGCCGTGACCGTGGGGGTGTTCCCCATCATCCGGCGGCTGCTGCAGCGGCTGGAGCAGCTGCAGCGCAGCGTGCAGCGCTTCGGCGAAGGCGATCTGTCGGTGCGCGTGGCCGAGCAGGGCCACGACGAGGTGGCGGCGCTGGCGCGCCAGTTCAACGCCGCCGCCGCGCGCATCGAGACACTGGTGCAGTCGCACAAATCGCTGCTGGCGAATGCCTCGCACGAGTTGCGCTCGCCGCTCACGCGCATCCGCATGGGGCTGGAGCTGATGCAGGGCGGCACGCCCTCCCCTGCATTCCGCGCCGAGATTGAACGCAACATCGCCGAACTGGACCAGTTGGTGGACGAGATCCTGCTGGCCAGCCGCCTGGATTCCGGCGCCGCCGATGTGGGCACGGTCGAGCCCGTGGACTTGGTGGGCCTGGCCGTGGAGGAATGCGTGCGCGTGGACGCCGAACTGCACGTAGGCTCCGGCGATGGTGCAGACGCCATGACGGCGCCCGTCGAAGTGCCGGGCGTGTCCAAGCTGCTGCGCCGCGCCGTGCGCAACCTGCTGGAGAACGCGCGGCGCTACAGCCAGGGCGAGATCACCCTCACCCTCACGCGCGAAGGGCACGACGCCGTGCTGCGCGTGTGCGACCACGGTCCGGGCGTGCCGCCCGCGCAGCGCGAACGCATCTTCGAGCCCTTCTACCGCCTGCCGGGCGCCAGCGAACGCTCGGGCGGCGTGGGCCTGGGCCTGGCGCTGGTGCGCTCCATCGCGGCGCGCCATGGGGGCAGCGTGGTGTGCGAGGACCGGCCCGATGGCGCGGCAGGCGCCTGCTTCACGCTGCGCCTGCCGGTCAAACGCTGAAGGTCTGCGCACACGCCCTTGCCCCAGCAGGCACATTCGCCCATGTTGTAGGGTGGCGCTTTTCCGTTCCGCAAGGCCTGCCCATGACCGCCGCCGCGCCCTTCTTTGCACCTGCGCCGCCGCTGCAGGTGGCGCACTGGTTCAACACCCCCGAGCCGCTCACGCTGGACAGCCTGCGCGGGCGTGTGGTGGTGCTGCACGCTTTTCAGATGCTGTGCCCTGGCTGCGTGGAGCACGGCATCCCGCAGGCGCGGCGCGTGCATGAGGCGTTTGCGCCGGATCAACTCGTCGTGATCGGCCTGCACACGGTGTTCGAGCACCACGCCGTGCAGGGCACGCCAGAGGCGCTGCAGGCCTTCATCCACGAATACCGGCTGCGCTTTCCCATCGGCCTGGACCAGCCCGATGCGCCGCGCAGCATTCCACGGACCATGCAGAGCCTGTCGCTCAGCGGAACGCCCAGCCTGGTGGTGCTGGACCCGCAGGGCCGCGTGCGCCTGCACCACTTCGGCCATCTGGACGATCTGCGGCTGGGCGCGCTGCTGGGCCGGCTGCTGGCGGAACCCACGCCAGCCGCCCCGGCGACCGTGCCCGCCACGGGCTGCGACGATGGCGGCTGCCCACTGCCCGATCAGCCCCGCCCATGAACATGACCCCCTTGCCTTCCCAACCCACGGCCCTGGGCACGCTGCGCGCCGTGCTCACCGGTCGCGCGCAACCCTACACCCGCCCCGGCAGCCGCAGCGCCATTGCCAAGCAGGCACGCAGCGGCCCCGTCGCCGTAGGCGCGGAGGGACTGGACGGTGACGAGCAGGGCGACCTGCGCGTGCACGGCGGCCCCGACAAGGCCGTGCACTGCTATGCATGGCCGCAGTACACGCCCTGGCGCGAGGAGCTGGCGGGCCACGCCACGGCGCAGGCGCTGCTCGCGCAGCCCGGTGCCTTTGGCGAGAATTTCAGCCTGGACGGCGTGCAGGAGGCCCAGGTGTGCATTGCGGACCAGTGGCGCATCGGCAGCGCCGTTTTCGAGGTCAGCCAGGGCCGCCAGCCCTGCTGGAAGCTGAACGACCGCTTCCAGGTGCCCGACATGGCGCTGCGCGTGCAACGCAGCCTGCGCGCGGGTTGGTATCTGCGCGTTCTGCAACCCGGGACGGTGCAGGCGGGCGACACCGTCTGGCTCCTCGCGCGGCCGCGGCCCGCGTGGCCCATCGCACGGTTGCTGGAGGTGATCGACCGGCGCGACTGCACACCCGCCACGCTGCGCGAAATCCTCGCTCTGCCGCTGCCGCCGTCATGGCAGCGGCTGTTCCAGCGGCGCCTGGACAGCGGACAGAGCGAGGCCTGGGACGCGCGCCTGCAGGGGCAGCACTGACGGCCTGTCAGGCGCGCTGCGGCCAGCGCCAGGCCGACCAGCCGTACATCGCCGCGCCGGCCACCAGTGCCCCCGCCGCCAGCGCCAGCCCGCGGGCAAAGCCCTGGCCGGCATCGGCGTGCGCGAGCAGCCACGCCACCAGCGGCGGACCCGCGATCTGGCCCAGGCCGTAGACGGCCGTGACCAGGCTCGCAAAGCTGTCGGCAGACTGCGGCCACAGGCGCCGCGCCTCCTGCAGGCCGTAGAAGGTGATGGCCGTGAACGGCAGGCCCACCAACGCGCTGCTGAGTGCAAAGCCCGCCGGCGTGGGCCAGACCAGCCCCAGCACGATGCCCAGCGCCTGCAGCGCATACGCCGCCAGCAGCAGCCAGCGCCGGTCCCAGGCGCTGGGCGCGCGCGTGCTGAGCGCCGCGCCCACGGCCACGCCCGCGCCGAACATCGGCCAGAACAGGTCGGGCCAGGGTGAACCGGAGGGCAGCGCGGCACGCGCAATCACGGGCAGGAAGGTGGCGGTCACGATGTAGCCCAGCCCCGCCAGGCCGTACGCCACGGCGTGCACGCCGCGCGCCGCCAGGGTGCCGGCGTTTCCCCCCTGCGCGGCCGCGCGGGGCTGGGCACCGGCGTCGGCCTTGACTGCGCGGCCGCGCACCACGGGCCACACGCCCACGCACAGCAGCACCGAGAGCACCCCGAAGACCACCCAGCCCGAGACCGCACGCCACTGCGCCGCCACCATCGCGCTGGCGGCCAGCCCCGTGAGCACGATGCCCACGCCCGGCCCGCAGAAGATCAGCCCGCCCATGGCCGGGCGGCCCAGCACCGCCAGGCGCACCATGCACCAGGCCGCCACGTTCAGCAGCACGAAGGCGCTGGCGGCCCCGGCCGCAAAGCGCAGCGCCGGCCACGCGGCGGCCACGGGCAGCGCCATCGCCAGCGTGAGCAGCACCGTGGCCACCAGCCCGGCACGCGCCAGCCGCGCCGGATGCCAGCGCGCATAGAAGCCCGGTGCCACCCAGGGCAGTGCCATGCAGGCCAGCGCCCCCAGCAGGTAACCCACGTAATTGGCCGTGGCCAGCCAGCTGCCCTCGGTGAGGGTCAGCACCCCGTCGTGCAGCATCATGGGCAGCAGCGGGGTGAACGCGAACCGCCCCACGCCCATGGCCACCGCCAGCGCCAGCATGCCGGCCAGGGCCACGGCATGGGGCCGCTCGCTCCAGTGCAGGGCGGGCCCGCGGGGCGCGGGCGCAGCAATCGACGGGGTGGCTTGTGGTTCCATGGCGCGGTCTCCGGCGGTATGATCGCCATCAATCTTTTTTTAAGATGATTTTTTGACAAATCATCTCACAAACGTATCCATGGACCTGGTCGCACTGGAGATTTTTCGCACGGTGGCCCATGAGGGCAGCGTGACGCGGGCGGCCGAGCGGCTGGGCCGCGCCCAGTCCAACGTGACCACGCGCGTGCAGCAGCTGGAGGAGCAACTGGGCGCCGCCCTGTTCCTGCGCGAGGGGCGGCGCATGGTGCTCACGCCCGCGGGCGCCACGCTGCAAGGTTATGCCGAGCGCCTGCTGGCGCTGGCCGAGGAGGCGCGACAGGCCCTGCACCCGGGCACTCCCGCCGGCCACCTGCGCATCGGCGCCATGGAAAGCACGGCCGCCGCGCGCCTGCCCGCGCCCCTGGCGCAACTGCATGCGCGCTGGCCCGCGCTGGTGCTGGAGCTGCGCACCGCGCCCTCACGCCAACTCGTAGAGCAGGTGCTGGCCCACGAACTCGACTGCGCCCTGGTGGCCTGGCCGCCGCCGGGCCTGGACGATGAGGCCCCGGTGCAGCGCACGCCCGTCTGGACGGAATCGCTGCTGCTGGCCCTGCCGGCCAGCCACCCGCCCGCCGAAACACCTGCCGACCTGCGCGTGCACACCCTGGCCGCGTTTGCGCACGGCTGCACCTACCGCCGCATCGGCGAAGACTGGATGCGCCAGGCCACGGGCCAGGCGCCGCAGGTGCTGGAGCTCGCGTCCTACCCGGCCATCCTGGCCTGCGTGGCCGGGGGCCGTTGCGCCGGCGTGGTGCCTGAGGCGGTGGTCGATCTGCTGCACACACCGCCAGCGCTGCGCTGGGTGCCGCTGGGCCCCTGCGACACGGTGCTGGTGCACCGCACGGGCTACGCCACGCCCGCGCTGGCCGCGCTGCAAGCAGCGCTGCACGGCGCCCAGGACACCCCCTCTGTCCTCGCCCCCAATTCTTCTTTGCGGAGCTGACCCCATGAATGCCTTGCTGCAACGGCTGCAGATCGACCTGCCCCTCTTCCAGGGGCCCATGACAGGCTCGGACACACCCCAGTTGGCCGCCGCCGTCTCCCAGGCCGGCGGCCTGGGCTTTCTGGGCTGCGGCATGCGGTCGCCCCAGGCCATGCGCGAGGCCGCGGCGGCCGTGCGCGCCGCCACCGCCAAGCCCTTCGGCATGAACCTATTCGAGCTGGAGCAGCCCACGCCCGATGCGGCCACAGTGCAGGCGGCCATAGCCCGCCTGACGCCGCTGTACGCCGACCTGGGCCTGCCCCCGCCCGAAGCGCCAGCGCGTTGGTGCGAAGACTTTGACGCCCAGTTCGAGGCGCTGCTGCAGGCCCGCCCCGCGGTGGCCAGCTTCACCTTCGGCATCCTGAGCCGCGCGCAGGTGCGGCGCCTACAGGACGAAGCGGGCTGCTGCGTGATCGGCACCGCCACCACGCTGGCCGAGGCGCAGGCCTGGGCCGCCGTGGGCGCGGACGCCGTCGTCGCCAGCGGCATGGAGGCCGGGGGCCACCGCGGCACCTTCCTGGGCGACTTCGAGGCCAGCATGGTCGGCACCCTGGCGCTGGTGCCGCAGTGCGTGGATGCGCTCTCCATCCCGGTGATCGCCGCCGGCGGCATCATGGACGGGCGCGGCATTGCGGCTGCCCAGGCGCTGGGGGCGCAAGCGGTGCAGCTGGGCACGGCCTTCCTGGCCTGCCCCGAGTCGGCCATCGTGCCCGCGCAGCGCGCCGCCATGGCCCGCGCTCAGGCCACGGACACGCGCGTCACGCGCATCTACTCGGGCCGACCCGCGCGCGGCATCGTCAACACACTGATGCAGCGGCTGACACCGCACGAGGCCGCCGTGCCCGCCTACCCGGTGCAAAACGCGCTGACCGGCGCCCTGCGCAAAGCCGCCGCCAGCCAGGGACGGGCGGACTACCTGTCGCTGTGGGCGGGCCAGGGCGTGGCCGCCGCGCGCGCGCTGCCGGCACAGCAGCTGGTGGCGCTGCTGGCGCAGGAATGGCGTGCCGCGCTGCAGCGCCTGAAGGTTTAAGCCATTTTGGCCTCTGGCGCTTACACAACAAGCGCTGGCAGCTATCAAAAGTATAGCTACCGAGCATTAACGCGGTCTGCATCCAGCCACCGCCCCGCAACACTGTCTGGCAGGTACAGGCCACGCGCCAGGTAGTCGTCCAGGCGGCGGCGGTCGGGGCCGCGCAGCTTGATCAGCGGCGGCAGCGGCCCGCCGATGCGTGCGAACAGCAGGCGCAGCTTGAGCGCGGCGCGGTTCCAGCGGCCCAGCACGTGGTACAGGAACGGCCCCGACTCGGCCCGCTCCAGGCACAGGCGGTAGTGGCCGCCGCGTAGCAAAACCACCTGCAGCGCCATGTGCATGCTGAGATAGGCCGGGCCGTCGATGCGCTGCAGCGCCTGCGCATACAGGCCCAGCTCGCGCAGGTGATCGATGTATTGCTCGCCCGTGCGGGGGACGACTTCCTGCGTGAATTCGCGCTGCAGGTCGGCGATGAAGGGGCTGGCCGGCGGCGCCGCCATGAACCAGTTTTCGATCACCGGGCGCTCAGGCACGCTGGTGAACTGCTGCAGGTAGTAGCCCACGAAGTCGGCCCCGGTGCGCGCCTGCTGCTCCAGCACCCAATCGAGCGGCTGGGTGAGTATGGTGCTGGCGTCCAGCCAGATGCCGCCGTGGCGGCTGAGCAGTTCCAGGCGTATCCAGTCGGCGCGCTTGGCGGGCGAGGCGCCGTCGAGCGCGGGCGGGATGGCTGGCAAATACTGCAGCACGGAGCGCTCGTCCAGCGTGCGGATCTCGAAATGCGGGTGCAGGCGCCGCCAGTTGTCGAAGCAGCGCCGCACCAGCAACGGCGGCGTGGCGCCGTTCCAGTAGGCCCAGATGATGCGGGGAATGGCGGTTGCGGCGGTCGGTTGCGCATCGGCCGCGCCCGTCGCGTACAGCGTGAATTCAGGCGCCGCAGCGCCCTCCAGCCACAGCGGGCAGGTCTTGTACCAGCGCCGCAATCCGCGCGCCAGCCAGAGCTCGCCACGGTGCTTCCAGCCCGTGGCTGCAACAGGGGCAGTCATCAATCAGTCACTCCATAAAGGCGCAAAAATTTGGCGGCGCGCAGCCACCAGCCCCGGCGCGCATAGGCACGCAGCAGTTGTCGCGCATCCAAGGGGGAGGCCGCATCGAAATCATGGTGCAACTGCCTGGTGATGGCACGCTTGTCAGGCTCCGCAAGCTTCGCCTGCTGCACGAAGCGTATGGCACCGATCAGGCTGCGTGCGCATTGATGAGCCATGGCGAACCGCACCCCCGCATGGTTTTCGCAGGGCGTGCCGCGCATGGCCAAGCGCAAGGGCGATAGGGCGACGACCTGGTCTTGCACCTTGGTCAGGCTCATCGTCGCCAAAACGCTGTCTGCGTGTTGGCGGTAAGCCACCCAAGGCTGCGGCTCATAGAAAAAACTGCGGGCTCGCAAGGCCATCAAGGGCAAGGCCGCCATATCCTCAAAGCACCGCCCCACGGGGAAGCGCAAATCCTCGCCCCACAAGGCGCGGCGCGAAATCTTGGACCAGGCATGGAGCTGCCCCGCAAGCAGCAGGCCGGCGAGCAAGGTGCAAGGCTCGTGCGTCAGGCGTTGCCGGGGGCCGTCAAATGTGCGCCGGTGCCGCTCGCCGCGCAGCCGGTGCTTGAGGCGCGAGTTTTGGCGCCAGACCGAGAAGTCGCACAGCACCACATCGGGCGCGTGTTGTCGCACGATGGATTGCAACCCGGCCAGGGCACCGGGCAGGAGCCTGTCATCGGCATCGAGAAACCACAGGTACTCGCCGCGCGCCTCTGCGATCATGCTGTTGCGCGCCGCACTTTGTCCCTGATTGACCCCATGCCTCATCAGGCGCAGGCGGCCTGGCCAGCGTTGACTCAGTGATTGAAGCACCGCGGAAGAGGCATCGGACGAGCAATCGTCGAGTACCAGCACCTCCACGCCCTCATCCGCCTGCAGCACTACAGAGGTCAAACATTTTTCTACATACGCCTCGGCGTTATAGACCGGCACCAAAACGCTGAGCCAGGGGGCGGCGACCACGGTGGTGGCGCTCATCGCGCTGCCTCCAGCCCCTGCAGCAGCAGGTCTTCATAGCGCGCCGTCATGGTCTGCAGGCTGTAGAGCCGCTCGGCATCCTGGCGCGCGGCCTGGGCCAGGCGCTGGGCCTCGTCGTCGCGCGTCAACAGGCGCTGCAGCGCATCGGCCAGGGAGGCAGGGTCGGCATGCGCGGCCAGCAGGCCGTTGCGGCCGTCGGCGATGACTTCCTGCACGCCCACCACGCGGCTGCCCACCACGGCGCAGCCCGCGGCCATGCCCTCGATCAGCGACAGGGGCATGCCCTCGTAGTGCGTGGCCAGCACGCAGATGCGGTGGCCCATGAGCAGGCCGGGCACATCGCCGCAATGGCCGAGGAATTCCACCTGGCCATCCAGGCCCAGCTCGGTGCACAGCCTGCGCGCGGCGCGCTGGGCACTGGCCTTGCCGCCGCCCGCCAGCCGCACCGGCGGCGTGAGGCCGCGCTCGCGCAGCAGGGCCACGGCGCGCAGCAGCGTGGCATGGTCCTTCTGGCGCGCAAAGCGCGCGGCCATGACGATGCCGGGCACGCGCTGCGCCCAGGGCGGGTGGCGCGCCAGGTCATACGGTGCCAGCGCGATGCCGTTGGAGATGGCGACGGTCTTGCCGGCCGGAAAGCCGCGCGCCAGCAGGCTCTGGCGCACGCCCTCGGAAACACCCACGATGAGGTCAGTGCGCTGCGCCAGCCACAGGGCCTGGCGCAGTCGCCAGGCGGTGTAGCGCTCGCGGGAGTTGTGTTCCACATGCACCAGGCGCGGCACGTGCGCAATCAAACCGGCATAGCGACCCCACAGGTGCTCGCTGAAGCCGTGGGCCACCAGTACGTCCGGCTTGAAACGTCGGCAGATGGCAACCAGTTGCCAGATGGTGGCCACATGCGCCCAGCCCGCCACGGTTTCCACGGCCAGTCCCTGGTCCCGCAGCGCCTGCACGCGCTCGTTGCGCGTGTGGCGTTTACGGCGCAGCACCAGCAGAGCATCGCAACGGCCAGAGGCCGCGTGGGCCCGCACCAAGTCAACAGCTACTTGCGTGGCGCCGGAAAAACCGCCGGTCACGAAGTGCAGCACGCGGGGCCGGCGTGTGGCAGGGGCAGAGCCGGTCGCGGCTGCGGGATTGTCAGACACGGCGGTGGTGCGGGCTGGCAAGGGCACGGGTCAAGTCGCCGCAGAAGACGGCGCACGCACGTCGCCCGCATATTGCGCGTCCATGCCATGCACGGCCGCCCAGGTGAGCATGGTCATGAACAGGTAGAACATGATGCCGCTGTTGGGGCCGAGAAAAACCACGGTGATGCCAAAACCGGCATAGAGCAGTGGAATGCACACACCACCCAACCGCAGCGCCAACATCTGAGCGCGCACGTCGGCCCTGCAATCCGCGTAGGCAGCCAGACGAGCACGCGTTGGCCAGAACATGCACAGCGGCACAGCGTAAAACAGTAACAGCCAGGCCACACCAACAATGCCTGCCTTGACGAACATGTCCAGCACCTCGTTGTGAGCGTTGTATTCCAGGATGGAAGACGCATACTCACCAGCCGCCACACGCTTTTCCTTTTCCGCCAGATAGCCCTGCGTTCCCCAGCCGAGTAGGGGCTTTTCTTGCCCCACTTCCCAGGCAAAGCGCCAATGCTCCAGGCGCTGCCCCACAGAGTTGTCGGCCTCGCGTTGAGCTCCATAGACCTGCAGCTCTTTTTCCATGATGCGCCAACGCTCCACCAGTACCTGATGGTTGGCGGCGCCCAACAAGACCAGGATGGCAGCAACACTGCCCAACATACGCCACAGCTCAGGCCGATAAAAACGCCACAGCAGGTACAGGCCCACAGGACTAGCCAACCCGATCGCCAGCCAGCCGCCTCGCGACTGAGACAACACCGAAGCATTGAACGCCAACAGCACTCCAAAGCAGGCCAGTACCAATGTTGCGCGCGTGATGTGCTCGCGCAGCGCGATGGTCTGCGCGGCCAACATGGTGCCCATCAGCAAAGCAAGATTGCCCCACTGTATGGCGCTACTGGTGTGCGATGAGGGGAATCCCGTCGCACGCGGCACCCCCGCCACACGCACCTGCCACAGCGCCACGGCGCCGGCACCCAGGCAGCCAAGCAGCAGCCCCCAGTACTGCGCACGCGGTTTGGGCGCTGCAAGGCTCACAAACAGCAGGCAGACAAGGCCAAAAAAGTATTTTGAAGGCCGATCCCAGCCACCTAACCCATCCATCGGGTTGGCCAGAATGAACCAAAGCACACCCATGCCCGCCGTGGCGACCGCCAGCGCCCAGGTCCAGGGGTGTTGCGCGGTGCGCGGCCAGCGGTGCAGGGAGCACAGAGCGCCGACCAGCAGCAGCGCCGCACCGTAGGAATAGCCAGACTGCACCGACAACGCCAACGCGGGCACCAAAAACAGCGCCGCGGTGGCAACCCGGCGGGGCCAGGGCGCCGGGCCCAGAAGGGAGTCAAGGGTCATGTGCACAGTGTGTCAACCCGGGGCCGACCGATAAATCAGGCGCAGCCGCTGCCAGCGCAGCAGCGGCGTACGCGAGTTGCCCAGGGCCGAATCAATGCCCCGCGCGAACGGTCTCACCCGCCTTCAGGCGATAGACGGTGCCGCAGTAAGGGCACTTGGCCTCGCCGGTACGCGCCACGTCCAGATAGACCTTGGGGTGGCTGTTCCAGAGCTTCATGCCGGCCTTGGGGCTGGGGCAATACACGCCGCCCTGGAGGTTGAGATCCTTGGCCAGCAGTTCAACGATGGCTTGTGACATGGGTTCAGACCTTGGTGAGCCAGTGGGCGTACTTGGGATTGCGGCCGTTCACGATGTCGAAGAAGGCCGATTGGATCTTCTCGGTCAGCGGGCCGCGGCTGCCGCTGCCGATCTGCACGCGGTCCAGTTCGCGGATCGGGGTGATCTCGGCGGCCGTGCCGCTGAAGAAGGCCTCGTCGGCAATGTACACCTCGTCGCGCGTGATGCGCTTTTGCACCAGCTCCAGGCCCAGGTCCTTGCAGATGTGAAACACGGTGTTGCGCGTGATGCCGTTGAGCGCGCCGGCCGACAGGTCGGGGGTGTACACCACGCCGTCCTTGATGATGAACACGTTCTCGCCCGAGCCTTCGGACACGAAGCCGGCGCTGTCCAGCAGCAGGGCTTCGTCGTAGCCATCGTCGGTGGCTTCCATGTTGGCCAGGATGGAGTTGGTGTAGTTGCTCGACGCCTTGGCCTGCGTCATGGTGATGTTGACGTGGTGGCGCGTGAAGCTGCTGGTCTTGACGCGGATGCCGCGTTGCATCCCTTCCTCGCCCAGGTACGCGCCCCAGGCCCAGGCGGCGACGATCAGGTGAATCTTGTTGCCCTTGGGCGAGACGCCCAGTTTTTCCGAGCCGATCCACGTCAGCGGACGCAGGTAGCAGGATTCGAGCTGGTTTTCGCGCACCACGGCCTTCTGTGCCTCATTCACCTCGTCCTTGGTGAAGGGGATCGTCATGCGCAGGATCTTGGCGCTGTTGAACAGGCGGGTGGTGTGCTCTTCCAGGCGGAAGATGGCCGTGCCCTGCTCCGTCTTGTAGGCGCGCACGCCTTCGAAGGCGCCGCAGCCGTAGTGCAGCGAATGGGTCAGCACGTGGATCTTGGCGTCGCGCCAATCCACCATCTGGCCATCCATCCAGATCTTGCCGTCACGGTCGGCCATGGAGGGAACAACGGGGCTCATGGAGATCCTTTTCGAGAGAACTGCGTGGGTCGCAAAGCAGGCAATTCTACGATTGGCCCGCCGGGTTGGCGGCGGCAGGCGGGCCGGCGTCCTCCTGCGGGGCGGGTCGCACCAACTCCCAGCGCACCAGGCGACCGTTGACGAACTCGCAGGTCACGTGCGACTGCGTGCCGTCGGTCCAGCGGTAGAGCTCGGGCTGCTGGCCGTCCGCCGACAGCTGCTGGCCCAGCGCACGCGTCATGGCGACCACGTGCAGCAGGTTCACACCGGCTTTCAGCTTGGCATTGAGCATTACCGCGCTGCCCACGTAGCCGATGGGGTGGTTACGGGCCTTCTGCATCACGTTCATGAGCCGCGTGTAATGCAGCAGCCCCCACATGACCAGCCCTCCGCTCACGGTGAGGATGCCCTGCGGACCATAGGCGCGGTAGGCGGCGATGACCAGGACGACGATGCCCGCTGGGATCAATATCTTGCGCAGATTCATGGCCGCATTGTCCTACGCAGCACCGCCAGCGCCGCTGTGGAAGCTGCGTAGCCCCTGCGACACGACGCGTCAGTCCAGCCCGCGCACGGCAGTCATGGCCTCGTCCACGCGCTCCACTGCGTGGATCTCCAGCCCGGCGATCGGCTTCTTGGGCGCATTGGCTTTGGGCACCACGGCCACCGTGAAGCCCAGTTTGGCGGCTTCCTTCAGGCGCTCCTGGCCACGCGGCGCGGGGCGCACCTCGCCAGCCAGGCCCACCTCGCCAAACGCGATGAAGCCCTTGGGCAACGCCTTGCCGCGCAGGCTGCTGGTGATGGCCAGCATCACGGCCAGGTCGGCCGCGGGTTCGCTGATGCGCACGCCCCCTACGGCATTGACGAATACGTCCTGGTCGGCGCAGGCCACGCCTGCGTGGCGGTGCAGCACGGCCAGCAGCATGGCCAGGCGGTCGCGCTCCAGCCCCACCGACAGGCGCCGCGGGCTGGGCCCACCGCCGTCCACCAGCGCCTGGATCTCCACCAGCATGGGCCGTGTGCCCTCCAGCGTGACCAGCACGCAGCTGCCGGGCACCGGCTCGCTGTGCTGGCTCAAGAAAATGGCACTGGGGTTCGCCACGCCCTTGAGGCCCTTCTCGGTCATGGCGAACACGCCGATCTCGTTCACGGCGCCAAAGCGGTTCTTGATGGCGCGCACCAGACGGAAGCTGCTGTGCGTGTCGCCCTCGAAGTACAGCACCGTGTCCACCATGTGCTCCAGCACGCGCGGGCCGGCCAGCGCACCCTCCTTGGTCACGTGGCCCACCAGGATGACGGCGATGCCCGTGGCCTTGGCCATGCGCGTGAGGTGGGCCGCGCACTCGCGCACCTGGGCCACCGAGCCCGGGGCGCTGGTGAGCTGGTCGGAATAGACGGTCTGGATGGAGTCGATCACGCACACCGCGGGCTGCGTGGCCTCCACGGTGGCGAGGATTTTTTCGAGTTGGATCTCGGCCAACACGTTCACCTGGCTCGCATCCAGCCCCAGCCGGCGCGAACGCAACGCCACCTGGGCGCCGCTCTCCTCGCCCGTCACGTACAGCGTGGGCAGGCCCGCGCGCTGCAGCGCGTCCATCGCCTGCAAGAGCAGCGTGGACTTGCCGATGCCCGGATCGCCGCCGATGAGCACCACTCCGCCCTCGACCACGCCACCGCCCAGCACGCGGTCCAGTTCCTCGATGCCGCTCGCCGTGCGCGCCACCTCGGTCGCCTCGATGGCGGCCAGCGGCATCACCGCCTGCGCCTGGGCCAGGCCCGCGTACTGGCCGGCCCCGCTCAGGCGGTTCTTGCCCGGTCCGGCGTCGGGCACGGATTCGATCAGGGTGTTCCACGCACCGCAGGAGGGGCATTTGCCCAGCCAGCGCGGACTGGTGCCACCGCATTCGGTGCAGGAGAAGATGGTTTTTTCTTTGGCCATGGTGGCAGGACGCAGCGTAGGCCGGCGGTGGGCCGGCGCGGGGGATCTGTCCTATCCTAACGGGCAGTGCCGCCCCGCCGGGCGAACACCGACTCAGGAAGGACCCGCCATGCCCCTGCCGACACTTCGCCCCCTGGCCGCGCCACTGCTGACCGCCTGCGCACTGGCGCTGGCCGCTTGCGACAAGAAGCCCGCCGATCCGCCGCACCTGCCCTCGGTCCCCGCCGTGCCCAAGCCCTCGGCGCCCGCCGCGCCCCTGCCCGGCGCGCAGCCGGCCAGCGTGGGCTCCTGAGTTCCTGGCGCATCAAAAAAAGGAGCTGCCAGCGCTTGCCACAAGCCACATTCAGGTACTTATTGCATCGAAATGACCTGGGATTGAGTGCAAGCCGCTCCTCTTTTTATAGATACGATCATCCATCCTCGATCACGCCCGCCGTCCATGACCTCTCTCACCCTCTACTTCACCCCCGGTACCTGCGCACAGGCCGTGCGTATTGCGCTGGAGGAAGCGCAAGCACCCTATACCCTGGTCCGCGTGGACTTCGCCAGCCAGCAGCAGCGCTCGCCCGAGTACCTCGCGGTCAATCCCAAGGGCCGCGTGCCCGCGCTGGTGACCGAGCACGGAACGCTCACCGAGACCCCCGCCCTGCTGGCCTACGTGGCGCAGCGCTTCGCGGATGCGCGCCTGGCGCCCGCCGACCCCTTCGGCTTCGCGCGCATGCAGGAATTCCACAGCTACCTGGCCTCCACCGTGCACATCGCTCACGCCCACCGCCCGCGCGCCAGCCGCTGGGCCGACGAGCCCGAGGCCCAGGCCGCCATGCAGCGCAAGGTGCCCGCCAACATGACCGAGTGCTTCACGCTGATCGAGCGCCACAACCTGGGCGACGGCCCGTGGGTGCTGGGCGAGCAGTACTCGGTGGCCGACGGCTACCTCTTCACCGTTGCGGGCTGGCTCAAGAGCGACGGCGTGGACATCGCGCAGTTTCCCAAGGTGCACGCGCACTCCCACCGCATGGCGCAGCGCCCCGCGGTGCAGCGCGCCCTGGCCTGACGCCCAGGCCCCCCCAAAAAAGGCCGGCGCCCCTTGCGAGGCCCCGGCCTGTAAAGGCCCGCAAGCGGGCCGGCTTTCATCCGTGACGGCGCATCAGTCGAAGGGCTGTGGGCGCTTGGTCGCATCGCTGGAGGGCGGCAGGATCGGCAGGGCGATCTGCGGCTGATCGCCCGTGAGCGTCTTGAGGAAGGCCACGATGTCGGCGTTCTCCTGCGCGGTGAACTTCTTGCCCAACTGGATGCGGCCCATGGTGTCCACGGCCTCGGCCAGCGTGTCGGCAGCGCCGTCGTGGAAGTAAGGGTAGGTCAGTTCCACGTTGCGCAGTGTGGGCACCTTGAAGTTGAAGCGCTCGGCATCGTTGCCCGTGACGGCGGAGCGGCCCTCGGCCGGGTTGTCCGTCTTGTATGCCTCGACCAGGCCCATCTTCTGGAAGGAGTTGCCGCCCAGGTTGGGGCCGTTGTGGCAGGCCACGCAGCCGCTGGTCTTGAAGAGCTGGTAGCCGCGCAGTTCCTGCGCCGTGATGGCCTTCTTGTCGCCCTTGAGCCATTGGTCGAAGCGCGCGTTGGGAGTCACCAGCGTTTCCTCGAACGCGGCAATGGCGGCCGTCACCTCGTCGATGGTGAGCTTGTCATGCCCGAAGACCCGTTTGAACTCCGCCACGTACTGGGGAATGGAGCGCAGCATGTCTACCGCGAGGTCATGCGAGAAGGCCATCTCGCCCGGGTTGGCGATGGGACCGCCCGCCTGCTCTTTCAGGTCCTTCGCGCGGCCGTCCCAGAACTGGGCCAGGTTGAGGCTGGAGTTCAACACCGTGGGCGAGTTGATCGGGCCTTTCTGCCATTTGTCGCCGATGGAGGTCTTGAGGTTGTCCGAGCCGCCCATGCTCAGGTTGTGGCACGAGTTGCACGAGATGAAGCCCGAGCGCGACAGGCGCGGATCGAACCACAGCTTCTTGCCCAGCGTGACCTGGGCGGGGTTGGTCACCTTGTGGGGCGCGATGGGCTGCACGGGCTCCTGTGCGCCGGCGCTGCCCATGGACAGCAGGGCCGCGGCCGAGACGATGCCCAGGAAGAACCGCGCGGCGGGACGGGAGGAGGGGGACTGGCTTTGCATAGGGGACTCCACTTCTTGTTCAGCGAACGTTCAAAGCGCTGCACGCCCGAGCACCCGGGGCGCCCCTGCGGGCCGCACAGCAGGTGTTCGCTGTAAGAGTCATTCTTCGGGAAGACCCTGAGTAATGGCTTGATGCAAAACAAAGCCAAAAACATTTTCAGCAAAATGGTCTTTCAGCAGCCCAGCGCCATCACCAAGGCATGCCGCATGGGCCGCAGGGCCCGCCAGAGGCAAGGTCAACGGCCCCGCAGCAGTTGCACCGCGTGTGGCAGCGAGCGCGCCTGCGGCAGCCAATGGTCCAGCGCCGCGCCCAGGGCCACCGCGCACAGCAGGGCGCCAAGCAAGGGCTTGCCCGTCAGGCGCCAGGCCGCGCCCAACCAGCCCGCACGCTCCGCGCCCATCAGCGCCCGTGCCGAGGCCACGGAGAACGCCAGTTCGACGGCCACGGCCAGCAGCACCTCGCTGCCAAAGTACAGCCACGCCAGCGCACCCGCCCCCCCCAGCAGCGCCACGCCCACCACGAAGATCGCCACCACCGGCACGACCACCACGGCGGCTTCGTCGGCGCTTCCCGCGGCCTCCAGCGCGCCCGAGGCCGCGTCGCCCAGATCACCGCCCCATCCGGTGCCGCCGACGCCATCTGCGGCCGGCGCGTCCCACTGCCCGGTCGCGCCCGCCCCGCCAAAGTCGCCGCCACCGCCGTGCAAAGGTGGTGCGGGGCCCTGCGGCCCGGGGCCGGCGGGCCAGCCGGCATCGGGCAGCAGGTCCAGCCCGTCGGGCGCATCACCCGCATCGCTGCGCCGGCGCAGCAGCCATGCGGCCCACAGGCGCAGCACCAGCAGATAGACCCCATATCCCACGCCCAGCGTGACCAGGTAGCGCAGCGCCAGCGACGGCATGCCCAGCGCCATCTGCGCATGGGACACCGCCCACATCACACCCAGGATCAGACTGCCGATGCACCAGCCGTGCAGCCGCAGGGCATGGCGCTGGCGCAGGCCCTCCTGCAGCCGCTGCGGCAGGCGCATGCCGCGCCACGAGGCGCCCGCGCAGCCGCGCACCCGGGCCATGGATGGAATCAGTCCTGCACCACCACGGGCACGCGCGGTGCCAGCGCGCACATCAGCTCGTAGCCGATGGTGCCGCCCGCTTGCGCTACCTCGTCGATGGGCAGCACGGCGCCGTTGGCGGCGCGGCCCCAGAGCGTGACCTCGGCCCCCAGCCCCGCGCCGGGCACGGGCGTGAGGTCCACGGCCAGCATGTCCATGCTCACGCGCCCGATGGTGCGCGTGCGCACCCCGTTCACCAGCACGGGCGTGCCGGTATCGCAGTGGCGTGGATAACCGTCGGCATAGCCGCAGGCCACGACACCGATGCCCAGCGGCCCCTGCGCCGTGAAGCGCGAGCCGTAGCCCACGGTGTCGCCCGCCTGCAGCTGCTGCACGCCGATGATGCGCGAAGCCAGCGTCATGGTGGGCTGCAGGTCCCAGTCGGCCGCGCGGCGCTCGGGATGGTCGGGCGCGCTGCCGTACAGCACGATGCCCGCGCGCACCCAGTCCAGCCGCACCTGCGCATCACCGCCGTGGCGCAGCAGCGCGGCGCTGTTGGCGATGCAGCGCTCGCCCGGCAGGTCCTGCGTGGCGGCCTGGAACGCCTGCACCTGGTGCGCGATGCCGCGCGAGCCGTCGGCGTCGCTGAAGTGGGTCATGCACGAGATCTCGTCCACCTGGGGCAGCGCGTTCAGGCGCGCCCAGGCGCTGCGGTAGCGCTCGGGCGTGAAGCCCAGGCGGTTCATGCCGGAGTTCATCTTGAGGAACACGCGGTGCGGCACCTGCGTCTTGTGCGCAGCCAGCCAGTCGATCTGCGCATCGCAGTGCACGGCATGCCACAGACCCAGGCGCGAACACAGCTCCAGGTCGCGCGGCTCGAACACGCCCTCCAGCAGCAGGATCGGGCCGCGCCAGCCGAGAGCGCGCACGCGCTCGGCCTCGGCCAGGTCCAGCAAAGCGAAACCGTCGGCGGCGCGCAGGCCTTCGAACACGCGCTCGATGCCGTGGCCGTAGGCGTTGGCCTTGACCACCGCCCACACGCGCGCATCGGGCGCGGCACGGCGCGCGCGCTCCAGGTTGTGGTGCACGGCTGCGGGGTGGATGGTCGCAAGAATGGGGCGCGGCATGGGGGTGTTTCTACGGACTGGACGGGGGCCATTCTGGCACTGGGCGCGCGGGGTCGCGTGATATAACCGCCCGTCGCTCCTCGGAGTGTTTCGAATTTTCACAGGCCATCATTCCCGCTGATGGAGCCACCAGCCACCCGATGAAGCGCGGTTTCTACACCATCATGTCGGCGCAGTTTTTCAGCTCGCTGGCCGACAACGCATTGTTCGTGACCGCGGTGGAACTGCTGCGTACGAGCGGCGCGCCGGAGTGGCAGCGCGCAGCGCTGGTGCCCATGTTCGCGCTGTTCTACGTGGTGCTGGCGCCGTGGGTGGGCGCATTCGCCGACTCCATGCCCAAGGGGCGGGTGATGTTCATCAGCAATGCCATCAAGGTGGTGGGCTGCCTGATGATGCTGTTCGGCCACCACCCGCTGCTGGCCTACGCCGTGGTGGGCCTGGGCGCGGCGGCGTATTCGCCGGCCAAGTACGGCATCCTCACCGAGCTGCTGCCCGCATCCCAACTCGTGAAAGCCAACGGCTGGATCGAGGGGCTGACCATCGCCTCCATCATCCTGGGCGTGCTTGTGGGCGGCCAATTGGTCGCACCCCACATCGCCAGCCATCTGCTGGCGCTGGACATGCCGGGCATCGATCTGGGCATCGACCTCGCGGCCGAAGCCGCCATCCTGGCGCTGGTGCCGGTGTACATGCTGGCGGCGTGGTTCAACCTGCGCATCCCGCACACGGGCGTGGAGATGCGCCCCCTGCCACCCAACCCGCTGGCGCTGCTGCCCGACTTCTGGACCTGCAACGCCCGCCTGTGGCGCGACAAGCTCGGGCAGATCTCGCTGTCCACCACCACGCTGTTTTGGGGGGTGTCGGGCAACCTGCGCTACATCGTGCTGGCCTGGAGCGCCGCGGCCCTGGGCTACAGCACCACGCAGGCCTCGGCCCTCGTGGGCGTGGTGGCCATCGGCACGGCCGCGGGCGCGGTGGCGGCGTCCCTGCACATGCGCCTGGACATGGCCACGCGCGTGATCCCGATGGGTATCGCCATGGGCCTGCTGGTGATCCTGATGAATGTCATCAGCAACATCTGGCTGGCCATTCCGTTCCTGATCCTGCTGGGCGGGCTGGGGGGCTTCCTGGTCGTGCCCATGAACGCGCTGCTGCAGCACCGCGGCCATAACCTGATGGGCGCGGGCCGCTCCATTGCCGTGCAGAACTTCAACGAGCAGGCCGCCATCCTGGGCATGGGGGCGTTCTACAGCCTGTCCACCAAGTTCGGGCTGTCGGCCTTCGGTGCCATCACGGCCTTCGGCATGCTGGTGGCGGGCGTGATGTGGCTGATCGGCCGCTGGCACGCGCACAACGTGCGCAGCCATCCCGAGGAAGTGGAGCACCTGCTCTCCATCGCCCGGCACGACCACCACTGAACCGGCGCGTGGGGCTACCCCGCGCAGCCCCGCGCGCCCGCCGTCGCGCCGGCACAATGCGCCGCAAAGGCTGGGCGTCTTCGCGCCTTCACCACTCTGTTTTTGATAGCTGTTTGCGCTTGCCAGATAAGCGCTACGGCCACTTTTTGCATGCAATCTCCGCTTCCCGCCCTGGCCTTGCTGTTCAACGCCTTCATCTGGGGACTGTCCTGGTGGCCGTTCCGGCAGATGCACGGCGCGGGACTGCACCCGCTGTGGGCCACGGCGCTCATGTATGGGGCCATCCTCCTTGTGCTGCTGGCGCTGCGGCCGGGCATTTCCGCGCAGCTGCGGCAGCACAAGGCCCTGTGGTTGCTGGCGCTGTGCTCGGGCCTGAACAACGTGGCCTTCAACTGGGCCATCACCATTGGCGACGTGGTCCGCGTGATCCTGCTGTTCTATCTGATGCCAGCCTGGAGCGTGCTGCTGGCCTGGCGCTTCCTGGGCGAGCGGCCCACGCCGCAGGCGCTGGCGCGGCTGCTGCTGGCCTTCAGCGGCGTGCTGCTGGTGCTGTGGCCCGCCGAGGGCGGCCTGCCGCGCCTGCTCGCCGCCCTGACGCTGGCCGATCTGCTCGCGATCCTCGGCGGCTTCACGTTTGCCGTGACCAACGTCACCCTGCGCCGCCTGCACGCCGTCCCGGGCCAGGCGCGCATGGTCGCCATGTTCGGCGGCTGCATGCTCATGGCGCTGCTGGCGGCCCAGCTGGGCCGATCCCTGGGCCTGGTGCCGCCCTTTCCACCGCTGAACGCCACCTGGGCCTGGGTGGCGGCGCTTCTGGCGGTCGTGCTGCTGATCGGCAACTGGGCGCTGCAATTTGGCGCCGCGCGCCTGGCGGCAGGGACGACGGCGATCATCATGCTGTCGGAGGTGGTGTTCGCCAGCGGCTCCTCGACGCTGCTGGGCGCGGCACAGCTGACGGGCGGGACCCTCGCCGGCGGCGCGCTGATCCTGCTGGCGGCCGGCTGGTCGGTCTGGCGGCCGCGGGTGCATGCAGCAGGCACACCCCGCGCCCCCAGTGATAAGGTGACGGACACACGACCGGAGGCCCCATGACCACTGCGTATGACTTCGACGCGACACGCATCGACGGTGCACCCCAGCCACTGAGCGACTTCCGCGGTCAGGTGCTGCTCATCGTCAACACCGCCAGCGCCTGCGGCTTCACGCCGCAGTTCACCGGGCTGCAGGCGCTGCATGAACGCTACGGGCCGCGCGGGCTGGTAGTGCTCGGCTTTCCGTGCAACCAGTTCGGCCACCAGGACCCGGGCAGCAACGACGCCATCGCGGGCTTTTGCCAGCGCAACTATGGCGTGCAGTTTCCCATGATGTCCAAGATCGACGTCAACGGCAGCGACGCGCACCCGCTGTACCGCTGGCTCACCGCCGAAGCGCCCGGCGTGCTGGGCACCAAGGCGATCAAGTGGAACTTCACCAAGTTCCTGGTCGGCCGGGACGGCCAGGTGATCCGCCGCTACGCGCCGCAGGAGGCTCCCGAGAAGCTCACGGTCGACATCGAGGCAGCGCTGGCGGCCTGAGGCCAAGCGGTTTTCACAAGCGGTCCGGCGCGACATACACGCTCCACAAAGGCCGCGGCAAGTACAGCCGCGATACCGGCCTCCGGGCCTGCCAAGACCAGCCAAGGCAGCAAGCGGGCTACGGCCCGCGGCTCTCACCGTGCCATGCTGCGTGGGTACGCCGTGGGGGGACAGGTTTGCAGCGCGCGCAGGCCCGGCGCTGGACTGCGGCCGGCGGTCAGGACGGCCCATGGCAATCCATCCCCGCAGCGGAGGAGCAAAAAAGGTCAGGAGGAGAACGCGGCGCCGTCCAGCCCCTCGGCCGGGCAGTCACGCATCCGGGCCTCGACCTGGCGCAGCAGGTCGGCCAGGGTCTTGCCGGGCTCCTGGCGGAAGCGCTCGTCCAGCACCTCGAAGGCCGCGATGCGGTCGATGCGAAAGCCCCGGAAGTCATCGCGCAGCTCGCACCAGGCCGACAGCGTCCACACCTTGCCCCAGTAGAAGCAGCCCAGCGGCCGCACGCGCCGCAGGCTGGGCCGGCCCTGCACGTCGGCGTAGTCAAGCCGCACCACGTGGCAGGACTGCACGGCCTCGCGCAGCGCCTGCAGCGCGGCCTGGGCGAGCGTATCCAGCCCCGAGCCCGGCGCGTAGAGCGCTTGCGCCTCGGCCGCCGCGCGCGCGGCGGGCGGCAGCACCGAGAGGATCTTGCCAAGCGCACCCTCGATCTCGCGCGCCATGCCGCCATCGACCCAGGTCTGCGCAAGCCGCGCGGCGGCCACGAGGGCGTTGGCCTCGCCCTGGCTGAACATCAGCGGCGGCAGCTCGAATCCCGCGCCCAGGCGGTAGCCCACGCCGGCCTCGCCTTCAATGGGTATGCCCTGGTGCTGCAGGTCGGCCACGTCGCGGTAAATGGTGCGCAGCGACACTTCCAGCCGCCCGGCGAGAAAGGCGGCCGTGGACAGGCGCCGGCCCCGGATGAGCTGGACGATCTGGAACAGGCGGTCGGCACGGCGCATGGAATCTCAGGCCACGGAAGGAATGGTCCGCATGGTACGGTGCCGGGTGCCAGGCAGGACAGCGCCCGGGCCTGCACTCAGAGCAGCACGCCGATGTGCAGGGCGACGCACTCCGGCCCCTCGTAGCATTCGAAGTCGGTGTCGAAGCGGCGCCGCACCTCGGGATGTTCCTCGAAGTAGCGCCACGCGGCGGCCCAGGCGTCGAGCACCATCTGCGGCATGGGCCCCTCGCAATGGAACACCAGATAGCTGCCCGGCTGCACCTTGATGCGGGCCGCGCCCACCGGCGGATCGGCCTGCACGGCGGCCGACACGCCGGCCGTCACGTCGAAGGCGCCATGCTGATCGGACTCATAGGCACTGTAGACGCCGTAGAGGCGCCCGTCGGCCCCGGGGCCGGGCAACTGGCGCGCCCAGCTTTCGGTGAAGAATTGGTCCCACAGTGCGCCTATGCGCGCCCGTTCGGGCTGGGCCTCGTCTCGGTTGCAGGTGCGCACGGCAACGCCCGCCACGCTGAACGCCGGCACCTGGACGGTGATTGGGATCATGGAAATCTCTCCTGAACGGAATCCAAGAACGCGCCGATGCTGCCGCCACCCTGCTGACAACGGGGTGTCAGCAGGGTGTGCGAGCCGGCGCCTCAGCGCGCCATGGCGTGCAGGCCGATGGTGTTGCCCTCGGTATCGCGCACGTGGGCGATGTACCCCATGCCCTGGGGCAGCTGCGTGCAGGCATCCACGACCTGGCCACCGGCAGGCACTACACGGGCCAAAGCCGCCTCCACGCTGGGCTCGCAGTCCAGGTAGATGCGCACGCCCGCGTCAGGCGCCGCGCGGCGCTGCGGGCCCGCCACCAGGCAGCCGCCCGTCGCGGGATCGTCCTTGGAGAACAGGGCCATGGGTTCGCCGCCGAAGTCTTCGCGGCGCATGGGGCGGTCCAGCATGCGCTCGTAAAAGGACTGCGCACGGCCGAGATCGGCGCACGGAATCTCGAACCAGTTGATGGCCTGGCTGGATGAGGGGACGGTCATGGAGGGGCTCCTTGAAAGCATGTTGCGAAGGCCTCCATGCTGCGGGGAAGCTGCTGACAGCGTCGTGTCAGCAGCCTGTCACCACCCCTCGCGCCGCGCTCAGGCGCCCGGTGCGCGGCGCTGGCGTGCCCGCTCGAGCATCTGCGCAGCCTGCCGAGCGGGCAGGCCGTACATATCGGCAAAGGCCTCGGGGGTCTGGCCGCTGGCCTCGAAGGCACGCAGCAGCGCCTCGGCCTTGGCATCGCGCTCGGCCACCTCGGCAAAGGCCTCATCGAGCAGGGCGTTGGCCTTCTCGTCGCGGCCGCGCACCAGCGCGTCATAGGCCTCGCGCGTGAGGCCGCTGGCCTCGAACGCCTGGGCAATGCGCCGGCGCAGCTTGGCCGTCAGGTCCTCGCCGTCCTGCGGCTTGCGCCGGCGGAACACCTCCAGCAGCGCGTGGTGCACATGCTCGGGCGCCATGTCCTCCACGGGCTGGCCCTGCAGGTCGTGGCGCTTCATGCCCTGGGCCACCGCATTCAGATAGCGCGTGGACCGCGTGTGGATGGAGAGGGCGAGCTTGAGCGCGTCCTTGTCGATGGCTTGCCCATGCGCGGCCAACAGGTCCTGGAAGATGCCGCGCTTGAGCGGCAGGAACTGCGCGCCGAACAAGTGCGGATACCAGCCCGCCAACTGCTCCAGCAGCGGATGCGTACGGCGGGGTGCACCCGCCGCGGGGCCGCCCTTGGCGCCGGCCTGGGGCGCATCGCCTGCGGCCTGCGCTCCCGGCTCACGCCGCCCCCCCGCGCGGCCACGGCCGCCGCGGCGATTGGCCCTGGGCGCGCGTGCGGCGCCGCTGTCAGCGGCGGGTGCCGGGCTGGCCGACGCGGGGCTCTCCGGTGTCGCATGGCCTTCGGCCGCGGGGACCGCAGCAGCGGTGGGTGGCACGCCTTCGTCGTGGATCGGAGCGGGTGCGTTCACGGTGTCGTTCATGGCTCGAAAGCGCGCGGCCGGGCCCCGAAAGCCCGCCCCGCGCGGCGGTCAAAACCCGCCATCATGCCAGCAATGCAGCGTCCAGCACCTCCACCCAGTGCTTCACGGGAATGCCCGTGCCGCTTTGCAGGTGGGTGATGCAGCCCATGTTGGCCGAGAGGATGGCCGCAGGCGGCTGCTCGGTGAAGGCCTCGCCCAGCGCGCCCAGCTTGCGGTCGCGCAGCTGGTACGACAGTTCCGGGTTGAGCACCGAGTAGGTGCCGGCCGAGCCGCAGCACAGGTGCGACTCGGTGCGCGCCACGCGCAGCTCGAAGCCCAGCGCCGCCAGGTGCCGCTCCACGCCGCCGCGCAGCTTCTGCCCGTGCTGCAGGGTGCAGGGCGGGTGGTAGGCCAGCGGCGCCGCGGGAGGCTGGATGCGCCCGCGCAGACGCTCCACCAGATCGGGCAGCAGTTCCGACAGATCGCGCGTGAGGGCGCTCACCCGCGCCGCCTTCTCGGCGTACTGCGCGTCGTTGCGCAGCAGGTGGCCGTATTCCTTCACTGTGACGCCGCAGCCCGAGGCATTCATGACGATGGCCTCCACCTCGCCGCGTTCCACGTAGGGCCACCAGGCGTCGATGTTGGCGCGCATCTGGGCGAGGCCCCCTTCCTGATCGTTCAGGTGGAACTTGACCGCGCCGCAGCAGCCCGCCTCGCGCGCCACCACGGTCTGTATGCCTGCAGCATCCAGCACGCGCGCCGTGGCATTGTTGATGTTGGGCGCCATGGACGGCTGCACGCAGCCCTCCAGCAGCAGCACCTTGCGCGCATGGCTGCGCGTGGGCCAGGCGCCGGCATCCTGGCGCGGCGGCACCTTGGCGCGCAGGCGCTCGGGCAGCAGGCCGCGCACGGCCTGGCCCACCTTCATTGCCGGGGCAAAGAGCGGCGATGGCAAGCCTTCCTTGAGCATCCAGCGGGCCGCCGCCTCGCCGCGCGGGCGCGGCACCTTTTCCTCGACGATGCGCCGGCCGATGTCCACCAGATGCCCGTACTGCACGCCGCTCGGGCAGGTGCTCTCGCAGTTGCGGCAGGTCAGGCACCGGTCCAGGTGCAACTGCGTCTTGCGCGTGGGCTCGGCCCCTTCCAGCACCTGCTTGATGAGGTAGATGCGCCCGCGCGGCCCGTCCAGCTCATCGCCCAGCAACTGGTAGGTGGGGCAGGTGGCAGTGCAAAAGCCGCAGTGCACGCATTTGCGCAGGATGGCCTCGGCCTCCTGCCCTTCGGGCGTGCCCTGGTACTGGGGTGCGAGCTGGGTCTGCATGGTGTGTCGTGGAGATCGTGGAGGGTTAGCGGCGCGCGGGGGCGTCTTCGGCGGGTGCAGGGGCGCGGCGCGCGCGCCACAGCTGGGCCAGGCGCTGGCGATCGGCGGCGAGGGGGGGCAGCGACAGCGCCAGCAGGATGGACGCCAGCGGCACCACCCAGATGAAGCCCACGTACTTGAAGCCCGCCGCGCCGACCACGCCGCCGGCCGTGAACATGCCCAGCAGGCTGGCGAACATGCGCAGGCGCGTCTTGTTGGCATGCACCTGCGACTCGCGCGGCGTGCCGCTGCGGTTCCAGTACAGGGCCTTGCCCATCTCGATGCCGAGGTCGGTGACGATGCCCGTCATGTGCGTGGTGCGGATCTGGGCCGAGGACATCTTGGTCACCACCGCGTTCTGCAGCCCCATGATGTAGGCCAGCAGCAGCACCGTGAGGGGCACGGCGAACGGCGTGCGCCAGCCCAGCGTGATGGCCCCCATCAGGCCGAACAGCAGCATCAGCACCGCCTCCAGCAAGAGCGGCAGCGCAAAGCCGCTGCGCAGGTGCTGGTGGCGCGCCCAATTGACGAGGATCGCCGTGGAGCCCGCGCCCGACATGAACGCCCACAGCGTGCCGATGGCGCTGAGCACCAGCGTCATGTTGCCCAGCACCAGGTTGTCGGCCACCAGCGAAAGGAAGCCCGTCATGTGCGAGGTGTACATGTGCACGACCAGAAAGCCCCCCGCGTTGATCGCCCCCGCGTTGAACGCCAGCAGCAGGCCCAGCGTGCGGTTGGTGACCGTGGTGCGGTGCTGCCCGGTCAGGTGGCGCAGCAGGCGCATGGCTAGGGCCTGTTCACACTATTTTTGCCAGTGCGAATGGCGTGAAAACCGCGCCAATCTAGGCGCGTGACGACGCCAAGGCCGGGGCCTTGGCTAGGAGGGCAACGACGCGTGGCGCGGTTTTCACTCCGTTCCCTCCGGGTTGCGATCAAAAAGGGCCATTCGCGGCGTTGCCAAGCCTCGCTGGGGTAGCACCCCAGCTTCGTTTGGCGCCTTGCGCCTGGCCCTTTTTGATCGCAACGCATCTGGCAAAAATAGTGTGAACAGGCCCTAGACGAGGCGCCCGGGGTTGAAGATGCCGGCCGGGTCGAACGCCTGCTTGAGCCGCTGGTGGATCGCAGCGAGCGCCGCGGAATTTGCATCAAAAATGGCTCTAGCGCTTATCCCATCTGCGCTAGCAGCTATGAATAGAGAAGCACTACCCCCCACCTCGGCGGCCAGTGCGTGCAGCGCATCGCCGTGCTGCGGCAGCGCCTGCACCCAGCGCAGGCCGCCGTGCCACTCCACCAGCGGGGGCGCCACGCCCGCGGGCAATGCCAGCACGGGCGCGGTCTGGGGAACCGACAGGCGCCACAGCGCATGGTTCGCCGCGCGCGCGGCGAACCAGGGCAGGCGCTGGTCGCGGCAAGCCTGCCAGTCGTTAGGCACGGTGGGAGCGTCTTGCAACTCACCTCCCATGCTGCGGCAGGCGGCCTGCACCGCCGCCTGCGCGCCACGCAGGCGCACGTAGAGCTGGCCGCGGCCCGCATCCTCGACCCAGCAGCTGGCGTTGAGCGGCAGCGGCTGGCCGCCCCAGGCGTTGAGGCGGCGCAGCGCCTCGGCCTGGTCGCAGTCAAAGCGCAGCGTGGCCTCGGCCGGCGGCACCGGCAGCACCTTCAGGCTGACCTCGGTGATCACGCCGAGCTGCCCCCAGGCCCCGGCCATGAGGCGCGAGACGTCATAGCCCGCCACGTTCTTCATCACCTGCCCGCCAAAGCGCAGCAGCTCGCCGCGCCCGTTGATGATCTCCACGCCCAGCACGTAGTCGCGCACCGCGCCCACGCTGGCGCGCGCCGGGCCCGACAGGCCGGCCGCCACCATGCCCCCCACGGTGCCGCCTTCGGCAAAGCGTGGCGGCTCGAACGGCAGGCTCTGGCCATGGCGCGCGAGCAGCGCCTCCAGCTCTGCCAGCGGCGTGCCGGCCAGCGCGGTCACCACCAGTTCGCTGGGCTCGTAGCTCACGATGCCGGCCAGGGGCCGCATGTCCAGCGGCTCGCCGGCATGCTGCGGCGCGCCCGGGCCATGGAAGTCTTTGGTGCCTCCGCCGCAGATGCGCACGGCGCTGCGGCGGTCTGCGCTGTCGCGCACGCGGTCGATGATCTGGCGAAGGGCTGCGTCCATCCGGCGATGGTACTGCCCTGCCCTTTCGGGCGGCCGTGGCGCAGGTTTGATTTTTTTGAACGCGCGGCGTGAATGGCGCTGGCAGCCATGCGCG
Organism: Diaphorobacter sp. LR2014-1; assembly: GCF_002916785.1. NCBI lineage: Bacteria > Pseudomonadati > Pseudomonadota > Betaproteobacteria > Burkholderiales > Comamonadaceae > Diaphorobacter > Diaphorobacter sp. LR2014-1. The sequence continues at coordinate 77,395 of NZ_MTBE01000001.1, forward strand.
CCGCAGGGGTCAGCGCTGGCCGATCTCGCACCAGGCCACGGGCAACCCCGCCACGGCCACGCGGGTGGACAGCACTTGCCCCGACTGGGGCCAGCGCGCCAGCTCATCGGCACTGCGGCCCTTGCGTGCAGAGGTGACGAACAGCGTGTGCCCGTCCGGCCCACCGACGCAGGGCATGGTGGGGCAGGACAGCGGCGTGGGCAGCTCGGCCAGCACCTCGCCGCGCGGCGACAAGCGCAGCACGCGCGCGCCCTCGTACAGCGCGCACCAGTAGGCGCCTTCGACATCCACAGCGGCACCGTCCGGGCGGCCGCCATAGGGGACTGCCTCATCGCGCGTCGCAAAGCGGTGCAACACACGCGGCGCCCCGATGGGCTCCAACTGGGCGTTGCAGTCCCACGCGCGGATGGTGTGCGAGGGCGTGTCGCTCCAATACAGCGTGCGCCCGTCCGGCGACCAGGCCAGGCCGTTGGCGGTGGCCACGCCGTCCAGCATGCGGCGCACCGTGGGAGCATCGGGGCCGCCCTGGTCCCGGCCACGCAGGTCGATGCAGTACAGCGCAGCGACGGGCTGGCGCGGGCCCTGGGCGGGCTCATGCACCGTGCCCACCCACAGGCGTCCGAGTGCGTCGCACTTGCCGTCGTTGGCACGCTCGGTCGCCGGGTCGATGGGCAAGTGCGCCAGCGTGAGGAGCGGCCCGCCCCAGCGCGGCGCGTGGCAGATCCGGTCGCGCAGCGCCACCACCAGGCCTGCGGGTGTGCCCCCCTGGCGCGCCGGCGCGATGCAGCCGGGCTCGGCCGGCAGGGGCCAGCATTGCGCATCGCTTCCGTGCGCGCCGCTGCGCCACAGCGCGCGGCCAGCGATGTCCACCCAGTACAGACGGGACTCCAGGGGGTGCCAGAAGGGAGATTCGCCGAGTTGCGCGGGCGCGGCGGCCAGGGGTGTCCAGGCAGTGTTCATGCAGGCATTATTGGCCCCGGGCCTGCGCGCCGCCCAAAGAAAAGGCCCGCCAAGGGCGGGCCCAAACACGGGACAGGGAGTTACTCGCTTGTAGTCGGAGGGCCGCCGCGCCACCACGCGGCGCCCGCCGTTCAACGCCGCTCAGCGGTGGTAGGCCGTCTCGCCATGGGAGGTGATGTCCAGGCCCTCGCGCTCGGCTTCCTCGCTCACGCGCAGGCCCACCAGCAGGTCGGCGACCTTGTAGGCGATGAAGGACACCACGCCCGACCACACGATGGTGAACAGCACGCTCTTGACCTGCACCCACACCTGCGCGCCCATGCTGAAGGTGTCGGGCGTCAGGCCGCCGGTGCCGCCCAGGCCCTGGGCCGCGAACACGCCGGTGAGGATGGCGCCCACGATGCCGCCCACGCCATGCACGCCGAACACGTCGAAGGCGTCGTCCACGTTCAGCATCTTCTTCAGGCCGCCCACGCCCCACAGGCAGACCCGGCCGGCGATCAGGCCGATCGCGATGGAGCCCATGGGGCCCACGAAGCCCGCGGCGGGCGTGACCGCCACCAGGCCGGCCACGGCGCCCGAGGCCGCGCCCAGCATGGAGGCCTTGCCCTTGTGCAGCGCTTCGCCGGCGATCCACGACAGCGTGGCGGCCGAGGTGGCCAGCACCGTGTTCACGAAGGCCAGGCCCGCAACGGCGTTGGCGGCCCCTGCAGAGCCGGCGTTGAAGCCGAACCAGCCCACCCACAGCAGCGAGGCGCCCACCATCGTCAGCGTGAGCGAGTGCGGAGTGAACGCTTCGCGGCCAAAGCCGATACGCTTGCCCACCATGTAGGCACCCACCAGGCCCGCGATACCGGCATTGATGTGCACCACGGTGCCGCCCGCAAAATCGAGCGCGCCGTCGGCCGCCAGCAGGCCGCCACCCCAGACGATGTGGGCCATGGGCACGTAGCTGAAGGTGAACCACAGCAGCGCGAAGATGAGCACGGCCGCAAAACGCATGCGTTCCGCAAAGGAGCCCACGATCAGCGCCACGGTGATGGCCGCGAACGTGCCCTGGAAGGCGATGAACACGTATTCGGGAATGGTCGCCAGCGCACCAAAGGTTTCCTGGCTCACGCCCTTCAGGAAGAGCTTGGACAGGTCGCCCACGAATTGGCCCTCGCCGGAGAACGCGAGGCTATAGCCATAGATGGACCACAGCAGCGACACCAGGGCAAAGATCACGAACACCTGCATCAGCACGGACAGCATGTTCTTGGTGCGGCCCAGCCCCCCGTAGAACAGGGCCAGGCCCGGGATGATCATCAGGATCACGAGCAGCGTGGAGGTCAGCATCCAAGCGGTGTCGCCCGAGTCCACCTTGGGCGCGGCGGGCGCCTCTGCCGCGGGGGCGGGTGCGGGTGCCGCAGCAGGTGCTGCGACGGGCTCGGCAGCGGGCGCAGGCGCGGGGGCGACGGCCACGGGCTCCGAAGCCGCCGCGGCCGCGTCGGGTGCCTGGGCCAGCGCGCCGGCGCCACCGGCCAGCAGGCTTGCACCGATCAGTAGGGAAGCAAATAGTTTTTTCATGGCAGATCTCTGGGTCGGGAGGGACGAATGCCTGTGCGGCGCGCGCTCACAGGGCTTCCTGGCCGGTCTCGCCGGTGCGGATGCGCACCACCTGCTCCAGGTGCGCCACGAAGATCTTGCCGTCGCCGATCTTGCCGGTGCGGGCCGCGCCTTCGATGGCCTCGATGACGCGTTCCACCAGCTCGTCGGCCACGGCGGCCTCGATCTTCACCTTGGGCAGGAAGTCCACGACGTACTCGGCGCCGCGGTACAGCTCGGTATGGCCCTTCTGGCGGCCGAAGCCCTTCACCTCGGTCACGGTGATGCCCTGTACGCCGATGTCCGACAGGGACTCGCGCACCTCGTCGAGCTTGAAGGGTTTGATGATGGCGGTGACCATTTTCATGATCGGTTCCTTGTCGAGAGTTAGAGGGTCTTGGTGAGGGAGACGATCAGGCGGGCCTTGTTGGCATCGCCGAAGAAGCCCTTCTTGTTGGCTCCAGCAACCGCCGCGGACAACGAAAGGCCGGCGCCGAAGTCGTAGGCGCCGCCCACGCTGTAGTCCACGTAGTTGGGCACGCCCAGGTCCTTGATGTCGCTGGCAAAGCGCGTGTAGCCCACGGACGCCTTCAGCGTGACGCTGGGCGCAACCTCCTGCGCAAACGCCAGGTTCAGGTAGCCCGTGTTGCGCCCACGGTTGCTGGAGGTCTTGGCGCCCGCCCAGCCGAAGTAATCCTTGGACACGGTGTGCGAGTACTTGGCCGTGAACGGGCCGTATGTGGCCGCACCGTACAGCTCGGTGGTGTTGCCGCTGGTGTTGCCCGGGTACACATACGTGAGCGCGCCCACATCCAGGTCCACCTCGCCGGCCTTGAATTTGTAGCCACCGTAGAAGTCGGCCTCGATGGAGTTGCCGGACAGCCAGTCCACGCTGGAGTTCCAGTTACCCACATAGAAGCCGCTGTCGCCAAAGCTGTAGTCGAACCCGCCCTGGATGGCCGGGTTCACGGCCTTGATGCGGTTCACGTCCTGGTCCTGGCCGCGGAACTTGTAGTTGCTGGTCAGCGCCACATTGGCAGTGAGCTGGGCGCTGGCAAGGCCCGGTACGGCGACGGCCGCAAAAGCGAGGGCCAGGGTCTTGAGGGAAAAGCGGTGCATGGTTCCTCCAGTGTTGGGCGACGGTTGACACCCCCTCAATGCATGGACCGTGCCACCCCGAAATCCGCCCCGCGACGGCCTGCCGGGTACCATCCTGAGACATACGTGCAGTCACAGGGGTTGCAGCCCGGCGCATTTCGCACCAGCCTGGTGCAGGGCCGCCCCCTGGCGCATCCCGTCGCCATGGTTGCACGCACATGCCTGGGGAGATCCGTTGCGATGAGTCTTGCTTTGGTGCAAAGCCGCGCCCTGCTGGGCCTGCACGCGCCCGCCGTTACGGTGGAAGTACACCTGGCCAACGGGTTGCCCAGCTTCGCGCTGGTGGGCCTGGCCGATGTCGAGGTCAAGGAGGCGCGCGAGCGCGTGCGCTCCGCGCTGCAGAACGCCGGGCTGGAATTCCCGGCCAACAAGAAGATCACCGTGAACCTGGCGCCGGCCGATCTGCCCAAAGACTCCGGCCGCTTCGACCTGCCGATCGCGCTGGGCATCCTGGCCGCGAGCGGGCAGATCGACGCGGCCCGGTTGGACGGCTGGGAGTTCGCCGGCGAGCTATCGCTGTCGGGCCTGCTGCGCCCGGTGCGCGGCGCCCTGGCGACCAGCTTGGCGCTGCGCGCGCTGGCGCAGCCCGTACGCACGGTGCTTCCCCCCGGCAGCGCCGAAGAAGCTGCGCTGGTGCCGGGCACCGAGATCTACCGCGCGCACCACCTGTTGGACGTGGTACGCCAGTTCGTGCCCGTGCCCCCGCCGAACGATGATGGCGCGGACGACGGCGGTTGGCAGCGGCTGCAACCCGCGCCGCCGGCCCCGGCCACCGATGGCCCGGACCTGGCCGACGTGAAGGGGCAGGCCGCGGCCAAGCGCGCACTGGAGATCGCTGCCGCAGGCGGGCACGGGCTGCTGCTCGTGGGGCCCCCGGGCTCGGGCAAGTCCATGCTGGCCCAGCGTTTTGCCGGGCTGCTGCCCCCGATGGGGGTGGAGCAAGCGCTGGAGAGCGCGGCCATTGCCAGCCTGGCCGGGCGCTTCAGCCCCGCGCAGTGGATGCAGCGCACCACAGCCAGCCCGCACCACAGCTGCAGCGCGATCGCACTGGTGGGCGGGGGCTCGCCGCCGCGCCCGGGCGAGATCTCGCTCGCGCACGAAGGCGTGCTCTTCCTCGATGAATTCCCCGAATTCGCCCGCAGCGCCCTGGAAGCGCTGCGCGAGCCGCTGGAGAGCGGGCGCATCACCATTGCCCGGGCGGCGCAGCGCGCCGAGTTCCCGGCGCGCTTTCAGCTCGTGGCGGCCATGAACCCCTGCCCCTGTGGTTTTGCGGGCTCGCACCAGCGCGCCTGCCGCTGCACACCCGACCAGATCGCGCGCTACCAGGGCAAGCTCAGCGGCCCGCTGCTGGACCGCATCGACCTGCATGTGGAGGTGCCCGCGCTGCCGCCCGAGGAACTGCTGGGCGCCCCGCCCGGCGAACCCAGCGGCGCCGTGCGCGAACGCGTGGCCCGCGCGCACGAACGAGCGCTCCAGCGCCAGGGCAAGGCCAACCAGGCATTGCAGGGTCAGGAGCTGGAACAGATGGCGGCGCTGGACGCGCCGGCCGCGCGGTTCCTGCAGGCCGCGGCGGCGCGCCTGGCGTGGTCGGCGCGCAGCACGCACCGGGCCCTCAAGGTTGCACGTACTATTGCCGATCTATCGGGTTGCGAGACCGTGGGCGCCGCCCATGTGGCCGAAGCCGTGCAATACCGGCGCGCCCTGCGCGCACCGGCGTGACGCGCCACCGCTGCCCTTCCTTGTTTGAATCCTCCTGAAGATCCTATGAAAAACCTCAGCATCGGCACCCGCCTGGGAGGCGGCTTCGCCCTGTCCTGCTGCTGATGGCCCTGATGACGGCCTTTGGCGTATGGCGCCTGCAGACCGTGGCGCAAGCCACCAACGAGATGACGCAGCAACCCTTGGCGGTAGAGCGCATGATCAGCGACTGGTACCGCTACGTGTACAGCGCGGCGCGCCGTACCTCGGCCATCGTCAAGAGCACGGACCCCTCGCTCGGCCAGTTCTTCGCGGCGGACACCGCCACCTCCACGCGCGAATCGGCCGAGCTGCAAAAGCGTATCGAAACACTGCTCACCAGCGACGAGGAAAAGGCCCTGTGGGCCGACATCCAGAAGGCGCGCGTGACCTACCTGTCCTCGCGCGACCAGGCCGTGAAGGCCAAGGCCGAGGGCCAGCTGGAGGAGGCCGAACGCCTGCTCACCCAGGTGTACCTGCCCGCCACCGACCAGTACGTGGCGCTGATCCAGCGCCTGCTGGACATGCAACGCGCCCGCATCGACGCCACGGCGCAGGGGATCAATGTCACCTATGGGCAAAGCCGGCTGTGGCTGATCGTGCTGGGCGTGCTCGGCCTGGGCGCAGGCGCCCTGTGCGCATGGTGGCTCACACGCGGCATCACGCGGCCGCTGGCGCAGGCCGTGCAGGTGGCGCGCGCCGTGGCGGCCAACGACCTCACCAGCCGCGTGCAGGTCGACTCGCGCGACGAGACCGGCCAGCTGCTGCAGGCGCTGCAGGAGATGAACGCCAGCCTGTCGCAGGTGGTGGCGCGCGTGCGCTCGGGCACCGACGGCATCGCCACGGCGTCCAGCCAGCTCGACGCAGGCAACCAGGACCTGTCCTCGCGCACCGAGGAGCAGGCCAGCTCGCTGCAGGAAACCGCCGCCTCGATGGAGCAGCTGACCAGCACCGTGCGCCAGAACGCCGACAACGCGCGCCAGGCCAACCAGTTGGCCTCCTCCGCCGCGCAGACGGCCACGCAGGGCGGCCAGGTGGTGGCCGGCGTGGTGCAGACCATGGGCGCCATCAACGCCAGCAGCCGCAAGATCAGCGACATCATCGGCGTGATCGACTCGATCGCCTTTCAGACCAACATCCTGGCGCTGAACGCCGCGGTGGAGGCCGCGCGCGCCGGCGAGCAGGGCCGCGGCTTTGCCGTGGTGGCCGGCGAGGTGCGCGCACTGGCACAGCGCAGCGCGGCTGCCGCCAAGGACATCAAGGGCCTGATCGGCGACTCGGTCGCCAAGGTGGAGGAAGGCTCCCACCAGGTCGAGGAAGCCGGCCGCACCATGGACGCCATCGTGCAGAGCGTGCAGCGCGTGAGCGACCTGGTGGCCGAGATCACCGCCGCCAGCCAAGAGCAGAGCGCGGGCATCGAGCAGGTGCACCAGGCCATCACGCAGATGGACCAGGTCACGCAGCAGAACGCCGCACTGGTGGAGGAAGCCACCGCCGCCACGGGCTCGCTCAAGGCCCAGGCTGGCCAGTTGGCCCAGGCAGTGAGCGTGTTCCGCGTGGAAGGCCTGCAGGCCGCCCAGACGGCAACGGCAGCGGCAGCGCCCGCCCCCCTCCGCCGGCCCGCACCGGCCACAACGACCACAACGACCAAGCCCGCCGCAGCAGCGCGCACGCTGGCGGCGCCCGCCCGCCCGCCGGCAGCGGCCAAGGCGGCCCCGGCCGCCGCGCGCCACAGCGACGACGATTGGGAAGCCTTCTGAGCGCCCCGGGCGGGAATGCCCCATCCGCCGCGTTTTGCTACGTTATTTATAGCTGTTAGCGCTGATTTAACAAGCGCTACAGCCCAATAATGCAGTAAAGCAACCAGGCGCAGCCCCGGGCGTCAGACGAACATGCCGCCCGATGCCTCGATGCGCTGCGCGTTCACCCAGCCCGTGCCCGGCTGCAGCAGCGCAGCGATCACTCCACCGATGTCGTCCGGCAGGCCCACGCGGCCCAGCGCGGTCTGGCCGGCGATGAAGGCGTTGAGCTGCGCGTTGTCGCGCACGGCGCCGCCGCCAAAATCCGTCTCGATCGCGCCAGGCGCCACCACGTTCACGGCAATGCCGCGCGCGCCCAGTTCCTTGGCCAGGTAGCGCGTCAGCACCTCCACCCCGCCCTTCATCGCCGCATAGGCCGCGTAGCCCGATAGCGCGAACCGCGCCAGGCCCGACGACACGTTCAGGATGCGCCCGCCGTCGTTCATCAGCGGCAGCAGCTTCTGTGTGAGGAAAAACACGCCCTTGAGGTGGATGTTGACCATGTCGTCGAACTGCGCCTCGGTGGTTTCCATGAAGCTGGCATACACGCCCACGCCGGCGTTGTTCACGAGGAAGTCGAAACGCTCGCGCTGCCAGTGCCGCGCCAGCACGTCGCGCATCTGGCCTGCGAAAGCGGTGAAGGTGGCGCTGGCCGCCACGTCCAGGGGCAGCGCCACGGCGCGGCGGCCGAGGGCCTCGATCTCTGCGACGACGGCCTGCGCCTCGGCGGCCTGGCTGCGGTAGGTCAGGATCACATCGGTGCCGGACCGCGCCACGTGCAACGCGGCATTGCGGCCCAGTCCCCGGCTGCCGCCGGTGATGAGGGCGATGGCCGGGCGGGCGGCCATGCCGGCGGTGGCCGTAGAGGAGGAAGAAGATGCGGCGTGGGTCATGGCGGGAACCTTTCAGTAAGGAGTGAGAAGCAGTGAGCGGACTCTATTGATCCGCGCTGCATCCATAAATACTGAAAATTGATCGCATCGTTCTTTGGATACGAACAATGAGCCCGTTTGACCGCATGCACATCTTCGTCCGCGTGGCCGAGCTGGCCAGCTTCACGCAGGCCGCCGAAGCGCTGGGCATCCCCAAAGCCAGCGCCTCCACCGCCGTGCAGCAGCTCGAAACCCAGCTTGGCACGCGCCTGCTGCACCGCACCACCCGGCGCGTCCAGCTCACGCAGGACGGGCAGGCCTATTACGAGCGGTGCAAGGATCTGCTGGCGGACGTGGACGAGCTGCAGTCCATGTTCCAGCACCCCGGCGGCGCCGGCCTGAAAGGACGCGTGCGCATCGACATGTCCACCGGCATGGCGCGCAACGTGGTGGTGCCCCGCCTGCCCGAACTGCTGGCGCGCCACCCCGGTCTGGAGGTGGAGCTGAGCAGCACCGAGCGCCGCGTGGACGTGGTGCGCGAGGGCTTCGACTGCGTGCTGCGCACGGGCGCCGTGGTGGACAGCAGCCTGGTCGCGCGCCCGCTGGGGCTGGTGCGGCTGGTCAACTGCGCCAGCCCGGCCTATCTGCGCGCGCATGGCACGCCACGCTCGCTCGCCGACCTGCCGGGCCACCGGCTGGTGCATTTCGTGAACACGCTGGGCGCCCGCTCTGCAGGCTTCGAGGCCGTGGTGGATGGCGCACTCGTGCTCACCCCCATGCAGGGCGCCCTCACGGTGAACAATGCCGAGGCCTACATGGCCGGCTGCCTGGCGGGGCTGGGCCTGATCCAGGTGCCGCATCTGGGCGTGGTGGACCTGCTGGCGCGCGGCGATCTGGTCGAAGTGCTGCCGCAACTGGCCGCCCCGCCGATGCCGCTCACGCTGATGTACGCCAACCGCCGCAACCTGCCGCGGCGCGTGCGCACGGTGATGGACTGGCTGGCGCAGGTGGTGGCGGAGCATCTGGCGCAGGTGGCCGCCGCCTGAACGGCCTGGCCCCCACGTGTCCCTGGGCCGCTACACGCCCAGGTACTGCCGCCGCGCCGCGGCGTCGCCCGCCAGCTGCGCCATCCCGGCGCTGTACACGATGCGGCCCTGCTCCAGCACGCAGGCGCGGTCGGCCACGGCCTCGGCGAAGGGCAGGTTCTGTTCGCTCAGCAGGATGCCGATGCCCTGCGCCTTCAGCGCGCGGATGGTGCGCGCCATCTGCTGCACGATGACCGGCGCCACGCCCTCCGAGGGCTCGTCCAGCAGCACCAGCAGCGGCTGGCCCATGAGGGTGCGCGCCACGGTCAGCATCTGCTGCTCTCCGCCGCTCATGCGCCCGCCGGGGCGGTCGGGCATTTCGCCCAGGTTGGGGAACAGCGTGAACAGCCGCTCGGGCGTCCACAGCGGCGCGGGCGTGCCGTCCGGCCAGTGGCGGGGCTTCTGGCGGCCCACCTCCAGGTTCTCCAGCACCGTGAGGTCGGTGAAGATGCGCCGGTCCTCGGGCACGTAGCCCAGGCCGCGCCGCGCGATGGCGTGCGGCGGCTGCCGGTCGATGCGCTGGCCCAGGAACTCGATGCGCCCGCTGCGCCGCTCCAGCAGGCCGGCAATGCCCTTGAGCGTGGTGGACTTGCCCGCGCCGTTGCGCCCCATCAGGGCCACCACCTCGCCGTGCCCCACGTTCAGCGATACGCCGTGCAGGATGTGGGCGGCGCCGTACCAGGCGTGCAGGCCCGCCACCTCCAGCAAGGGTGTTTTTGCCACCAAAGCCTTGTCTGGCAAGCGCGAGGCGCTATCGTTTTGATTGTTCATGCCGACTCCAGCGCCAGCCCCGTGCCCAGGTAGGCGGCCTGCACCCGCGCGTCGTCCTGGATCTGCTGCGGCGTGCCCTCGGCCAGCAGCTGGCCGCGCACCAGCACGGCCACGCGGTCGGCCAGGCCGAAGACCACGTCCATGCTGTGCTCGGTGAACAGCACGCCCATGCGCCGCTCGCGCGCGATGCGCTGCACCAGCTGCATGAGCGCCAGGCGCTCGGCCGGCGCCATGCCGGCGGTGGGCTCGTCCATCAGCAGCAGCGCCGGGGCGTGCGCCAGCGCCATGGCCAGCTCCACGCGCTTGACGTCGCCGTAGGCCAGCGCGCTGCACGGGCGCTGCGCCTGGGCAGCCATGCCCACCTGCTCCAGCAGCGCCAGGGCATCCTGCGGGCGGTGCGCATCGGCACGGCGCCACCAGCGCCAGGCGTGCCGGTCGTGCGACAGCAGCGCCATCTGCACGTTCTGCAGCACGGTGAAGCTGGCGAAGGTCTGCGCGATCTGGAAGGTGCGCCCCACACCGTGCCGCCAGACGGCGCGTGGCGCCAGGCCGGTGATGTCCTGGCCCTGCAGCAGCACGCGCCCCGCATCGGGCAGGAGCTGCCCGCCCACCATGTTGAAGGTGGTGCTCTTGCCCGCGCCGTTGGGGCCGATCAGCGCCAGCAGCTCGCCGGCCTGCAGTGCGAACGACACGCCCTGCACGGCCTGCACGCCGCCGAAGGACTTGCGCAGCCCCTGGACCTGCAGCAGGCTCATGGCGCGCCCTCCTGCGCTTTGTTTTTGATAGCTGCTCGCGCTTGCCACATCTGCGCAAACCCCGAAATTCCTTGAGGAAACAGCAGCACCAGCAACAGCATGATGCCGCCCAGCAGCGCGCGCCAGTAGTCGGTACTGCGCGCCACGGTGTCGTGCAGCCAGGTGAACACACCCGCGCCCACCACCGGCCCGGCCAGCTGCTGCATGCCGCCCAGCAGCACCATCACCAGCCCGTCCACCGAGCGCGACACGCCCAGCGCATCGGGCGCCACGCTGCCTTTGGAGAACACGTACAGCGCCCCCGCCAGACCGGCCAGCAGCCCCGCCACCACGAAGGCGGCCCACTGCACGCCGCGCACGTCGATGCCAATGGCGTCGGCCCGCAGCGCCGAGTCGCGCGCCGCGCGCAGCGCCCAGCCCAACGGCGCAAACAGCATGCGCCGCAGCAGGTAGATGCCCGCCACAGCCAGCGCCAGCACCAACCAATAGAAGCCCGCGCCCTGCGCGGCCCACTGCGGCGGCCAGACGCCGGTGATGCCATTGCTGCCGCCGGTGAACCCGTCCCACTGGTAGGCGATGGCCCAGGTGATCTGTGCGAACGCCAGCGTCAGCATGGTGAGCGACACGCCCGACAGGCGCACGCAGAACCAGCCGTACACCAGCGCGCCCGCCGCCGCCACCAGCGGCCCCAGCAGCAGCGCCGTGCCCATGGGCCAGTCCAGCCAGCGCACCAGCAGCGCCGCGCCGTAGGCGCCCAGGCCGAAGTACGCCGCATGGCCAAACGAATGCAGCCCGCCCGGCCCCAGGATGCAATGCAGGCTGGCGGCGAACAGCGCGGCAATCGCGATGTCGGTCAGCAACACGGTGGCGTAGCTGCCCGGCTCCACCGCCAGCGGCAGCAGCGCCAGGGCCAGCACCAACGCGCACCAGGCGGCCGTGGCGCCCTGCCCCGCCCGGCGCAGCGGCGCCTCGGGCGTTCCCACGCCACGCGCCACGGCCTGCGGGCGGCCCATGAGGCCCCAGGGCCGCCAGATGAGCACGGCCGCCATCACCAGGAATTCCACCACGAGCGTGAGCTGGGGAAAGGCCACCTCCACCCCCGCGACCTCGACCACGCCCAGCCAGATGCACACGGCCTTGAGCTCGGCAATCACCAGCGCCGCCACGAAGGCGCCGGGCAGCGAGCCCATGCCGCCCACCACCACCACCACGAAGGCTGCGCCGATGGTGAGCATGTCCAGTTCCAGGCTGGCAGGCTCGCGCGGCAGCTGCAGCGCGCCGCCCAGGCCTGCCAGCAGGGCCCCCAGCGCGAACACGCTGGTGAACAGCCAGGCCTGGTTCACGCCCAGCGCACCGACCATCTCACGGTCCTGCGTGGCGGCGCGCACCAGCGTGCCCCAGCGCGTGCGCGTGAGCAGCAGCGTGAGCAGCACCAGCACCAGCGGCCCCACGGCGATGAGGAACAGGTCGTAGGCCGGGAAGCGCCGGCCCAGCAGGTCCACCGCGCCCTCCAGGCCCGGCGCGCGCGGGCCGAACAGCTCCTGCGGCCCCCAGAGCCACAGCGCCGCGTCCTTGATCACCAGCACCAAGGCGAAGGTGGCCAGGAGCTGCAACAGTTCGGGTGCGCGGTAGATGCGGCGCAGCAGCAGCACCTCCACCGCCGCGCCCAGCAGGCCCACGGCCAGCGGAGCCAGCAGCAGCGCAGGCCAGAAGCCGAGGGCCTCGCCCAGACGCTCCACCAGGGCATAGGCCAGGTACAGGCCCAGCATGTAAAACGAGCCGTGCGCGAAGTTGACGATGCGCATCACCCCAAAGATCAGCGACAGCCCCGCCGCCACGAGGAACAACGTGGAAGCGCCCGCCAGGCCATTGAGCAGTTGGGCCAGCAGCCCCGAAACATCCATGTCAGTCGTCCAATGCCGCACAGGGCCACCGCAGCCCGCGCGGTTGAAGCCCGCAGCCGTCGCGCCCGGGTCGCCCCGCGGTAGCGGCCGCGCGTTCCCCCACGGGAAGGGCGCCGGCGCAGAGTCCGGCGGTCACTCGTCCTTGCGCAGCCGCTTCACCTCGGCGTCGCTGGGCTGGTACTTGGCGCCGTCGCGGTAGGTGAAGTCCACCATCACACCCTTGCCCATGCGCAGCGCGGTCTTGCCCACGTAGGCACCCATGGTGGATTGGTGGTCCTGCGTGCGGTAGGTGATGGGACCGAACGGCGTGGCCACCTGCAGGCCGCGGAAGGCGGTGATGAGTTTCTCGGTGTCGGCCGATCCAGCCTTGGCCAGCCCCGCCGCAACCGACTGGACGGCGTTGTAGCCCACCACCGAGCCCGCGCGCGGGTAGTCCTTGAAACGCTTCATGTAGGCGTCCAGAAAGGCCTTGTGCTCGGGGGTCTGGATGGCATACCAGGGGTAGCCGGTGACGATCCAGCCCTCGGGCGTCTCGCTCTTGAGCGTGTCCAGGTATTCCGGCTCGCCCGACAGCAGGCTCACCACGCTGCGGCCCGCGAACAGCCCGCGGGTGTTGCCCTCGCGCACGAATTTGGCGAGGTCGGCGGCGAACAGCACGTTGAAGATCGCATCGGGCTTGGCGTCTTCCAGCGCCTGGGCCACGCTGCCGGCATCCACCTTGCCCAGCGGCGTGGCCTGCTCGGCAACGAACTCCACGTCCGGCTGCGCGGCCTTGAGCAGCTGCTTGAAGGTGGCCACGGCCGACTGGCCGTACTCGTAGTTGGGATAGACGATGGCCCAGCGCTTTTTCTTCAGCGCCACGGCTTCGGGCACCAGCATGGCCACCTGCATGTAGGTGGAGGGGCGCAGGCGGAAGGTGTAGCGGTTGCCGTGCTCCCACACGATCTTGTCGGTGAGCGGTTCGGCCGCCAGGAAGAAACGCTTCTTTTGCTGCGCGAAGTCGGTCAGCGCCAGGCCCACGTGCGACAGAAAGCTGCCCATGAGCACATCCACCTTCTCGCGCGCGATCAGTTCCTCGGCCGCGCGCACCGCGTCGCCGGGGGTGGCGTTGTCGTCGCGCGTGACCAGCCGCAGCTGCTTGCCCAGGATGCCGCCGGCCGCATTGATCTGCTCGACCGCCAGTTCCATGCCCTTCTTGTAGGGCTCCAGAAAGGCGGGCTGGGCCTTGTAGCTGTTGATCTCCCCGATCGTGTAGGCCTCCTGCGCATAGGCGCCACCCGCAAACAGCAGGGCGAGCAGGGGGGTGAAGGGCTTGTGCATGGTCGAATCCTTTGCCACAGGTCAGCTTCCGGGCAACGCAACTGTACCGCTGCCACGAGTTTGTCCGACAATGTGCGGGTTTGCCCGCATGGCAGGGGGCAGCCAACGCCCGCACGCGATGCTTGACGGGTGCCGTGGACACAGCGCAAATGTCGGCTTATGCCGAGAGCGCATATCAAAGCCGCGACACTAACGCCACCGGCCCTGCCCCCACGGCTCCCGTTCGCCCTGTTTTCGTTCATTTTTCTGGCACCCATCCATGAGCGCATTTCACGAAGAGCGTGTACTGACCGTACACCACTGGACCGACCGCCTGTTCTCCTTCACCACCACGCGTGACCCGGCGCTGCGGTTCTCCAACGGCCACTTCACCATGATCGGCCTGAAGGTGGACGGCAAGCCGCTGCTGCGCGCCTACAGCATCGTCAGCGCCAACTACGAGGAGCACCTGGAGTTCCTCTCCATCAAGGTGCCCGACGGCCCGCTGACCTCGCGCCTGCAGCACATCCAGGTGGGCGACTCCATCATCGTGGGCAAGAAGCCCACGGGCACGCTGCTCATCGACTACCTGTTGCCCGCCAAGCGGCTGTACCTGATGTCCACAGGCACGGGCCTGGCGCCGTTCCTGAGCGTGATCCGCGACCCCGAGACGTACGAGAAGTTCGAGCAGGTGATCCTGATCCACGGCGTGCGCCAGGTGGCCGAGCTGGCCTACCACGACTACATCACCAAGGAACTGCCCCAGCATGAGTTCCTGGGCGAGCTGATCACCAAGCAGCTCAAGTACTACCCCACGGTCACGCGCGAGCCCTTCCGCAACCAGGGCCGCATGCCCAACCTGATCGACAGCGGCAAGCTGGCCGCCGACCTGGGCCTGCCCGAGCTCAACCCGCTGGAAGACCGCGTGATGCTCTGCGGCAGCCCGGAGATGCTGGCCTCGCTCAAGGAACTGCTGGAAAAGCGCGACTTCGAGGAAGGCAACACCACGCGCCCCGGCGACTTCGTGATCGAGCGCGCCTTCGTGGAGAAGTGACGCACGCGGCCCTCGCCGCGTCGATTTGCTAGCAAAATAGGAGCTATTGGCGCTTGCCCACCGGCGATCCAACGCCAATCCCCCCTCAAAACGGCCTGCCCGCAAGCGCAGGCCGCTTTTATTTTCGTAGCACCTGGGTAGCCACTCTCGTCAAGCGCAGGCCCCTGCGCTCAATAGCCCCGGTCCACTACGCGCACCGGCTCCACGCCCGCGCGGTCGGCATCGGCCCCAGTGTCCACGCGCAGGCTCTTGCCCTGCACGCGCACGGCCGTGCCCTCGGCCAGCGGCTGGGCGCGCGTGAAACTGCGCACCGAACCGTCATCCATGCGCACGCGCATCTGGTAGACCGTGGTGGTACGGGCGCGCTGCTCCACCTTGTGGCCCACGTAGCCGCCGCCCACGGCGCCCAGCACCGTGGCCGCGGTGCGGCCCGACCCCTTGCCGATCTGGTTGCCCAGCACGCCCCCCAGCACACCGCCGGCCACCGCGCCCACGCCCGTGGCCGGCGCGGCCTGCTCGACAGCGCGCACCGACTCCACCCGCCCGCAGGTGGCACACACCGGCGCCGCACTGCGCTGCGCCACGGCCCGCTGCAGCGGTTCGCCGCGCTGGGTTGGCACTGGCGAGGGCGATGCCCCCGGCTGTGGATAGCCCTGTGCATACGTCTGTGGGTCGTCCTGTGGATACGCCTGTGGAGAAGGCGGCGCTGCTGCGCGCCGGGCTGTGGGATTTGCTCCTGAATCGAGAGCTGCCATCGCTTGCCGCGACTGGGCTGGAGGCGCTTTTTCATTCAACACTTCCGCCTCGGGCGTGCGCGGCGCGGTGGCTGCCAGCGTGGCGGCCGGTCCGCCGGCCGCGGAGTCGCCAGCAGGCGGACCGCCGCGCAAGTTCTGCGCCAGCAGCGTGCCGCCCAGGGCCAGCACACTCACGCCCAGCACGCCCACGGCGGCCCACAGCCATTTGAGCGAAGCCGCGGACGGGGTCGCGGCAGGGGAAGCAGAGGTGGAATGCATGTGCTCGTCCGGTTGCCAGAGGAAAAGCCGCGGGCTGCGCATGCAGCCGCCACGGCACCGGCGCCAAGGCTAACGCCGGCCCTGCTTCACAAAACCGCGCGCGGCGTAACGGACGTAATCAGCGGTCAACGCCCCGCCGGCGCGGGGGCGGCGGTACGCGTTTCGTGCAGCGCCCGCGCGCTGGCGGCCGAGAACAGCAGCACCGCGGACGAAAAGTAGATCCACATCAGCAGCACCACCAGCGAGCCCGCAGCGCCATAGGCCGACACCACCGCCGCGGTGGACAGGTACAGCGCCAGCAACTGCTTGCCCACCGTGAACAGCGTGGCGCCCACCACCGCGCCGAATACCAGGCAATGCGTGGGCGGCTTGGGGCCGCTGCCGATGCGCATCAGCCCCAAGAACAGCGCCACCGCCACGGCGAAGGCAACGGCCTCATTGACGATCTGCAGCAGCGTGCCCGAGCCGAACGGCAGCCGCGCGCTGGCCCAGGTGGCCAGCACGTTGATGGCCGTGGACAACACCAGCGACACCAGCAGCAGAAAACCGATGGCCAGCACATAGGCCAGGCCTCGCAGGCGCAGGGAGGCCATGCGCCACCACGCCTTGCGCTCGGGCGCGGGCTGGCCGTGTGCCCACAGCCGCTCCAGCGCGCTCTGCAGCTCCACGAACACCCCCGTCGCGCCGGACAGCAGCAGCACGAAGCCGGCCACCGACGCGAGGCGCCCCTCGGCCGGCTCCTGCGCGCTGGCCAGCGCCAGGCGCACCACCTCGGCGCCGCGCTCGCCCATCACCCCGCGCACCTGGGCGATGAGGTTGCTCTCCAGGTAGGCC
Organism: Diaphorobacter sp. LR2014-1; assembly: GCF_002916785.1. Lineage (NCBI taxonomy): Bacteria > Pseudomonadati > Pseudomonadota > Betaproteobacteria > Burkholderiales > Comamonadaceae > Diaphorobacter > Diaphorobacter sp. LR2014-1. The sequence continues at coordinate 94,223 of NZ_MTBE01000001.1, forward strand.
TGGTCGATCCACCACCCGAGCACCCCCACCAGCAGCAGCAACAGCGGCGCCAGGCTCAGCATGCCGTAGAACGACATCGCCGCGCTCATGCGCAGGCCGTCGGCGTCCAGCCACATCTGCACGGCGCGCACCAGCGGCGCAATGGGCTGCAACACCCGCTGCAGCAGTGGCTGGGCAAAAGATTTGAGGCTCTGCAGGGACAGTGGCATGGCCCGATTGTGAACAGTGCGGGCCCGGCCCCCTGTCGGCGCAAGCCGATAGCCGGCCGCGCACCGGCTGCCGCACGGACCAGGTGGACGCTCTTACACTTCCCAGTCTTCACTCACCACGACAGACAAGCATGCAAACGCGTTGCGCCCTGGTCGGCATGCCGGGCTCGGGCAAATCCACGGTGGGCCGCCAGCTCGCCCGCCGTCTGGGGCTTCCCTTCGTGGACCTGGACCAGCGGCTGGAGCAGTGGCTGGGCACCAGCATCCGCGACTATTTCGACCAGCATGGCGAAGTGGCCTTTCGCGACCACGAGGCTGCGCTGCTGGCCGAGCTGGCCGCCCAGCCCGGCGGCATGGTGCTGTCCACCGGCGGCGGCGCCGTGCTGCGCGAGGACAACCGCGCCACGCTGCGCCGCAGCTTTCCCCATGTGATGTACCTGCGCGCTTCGCCCGACGAGATCTTCAAGCGCATCAAGCACGACCGCACGCGTCCCCTGCTGCAGGTGGACGACCCGCTGGCCCGCCTGCGCGACCTCTACCGTGCGCGGGACCCGCTGTACCGCGAGGCCGCGCACTACGTCATCGAGACCGGCCGGCCCACGGTGCACACGCTGGTCAACATGATCATGATGCAGCTGGAGATGGCGGCGCCGGGCGACCCGGTGTAGCAAGCGCCCTTCCTCAGACATGAAAAAGGCCCCGCATGCGGGGCCTTGGTTCTCTTGCGGCGCAGAGGCTTACCAGCTGCGCACACGTCCGGTGTCGATGTGCACGAACTGCTCCCGGGCGTAGTAGCCCACGCCGCCCGCCCGCAGGGAGATGGCGGCGTCGCGCAGGTCGCTCAGGGACACGCCGGGCAGGCGCACGTCGATGGCCTTGCCGTCCATGTGCAGGCTGCGCCGCGCCACACCGCCGCCGCGCGTGGTGCGCAGCGTCTCGTTGGTGTGGGGGCTGCGGTAGCCGGAGATCACCTCGAACGGCTGCTGCGTCTGCAGCGTCTGCCGCACGCGGTGCAGCAGGTGGAACAGGTCCGGGTCCATCACGCCGACGTCGCCGCTGTAGTGGTCGCGCAGGAAGTGGTTGAGCGTGGGCAGCGCCGCGGGAATGAACTGTTCGCCCTGGGCGTAGACCAGCGCCAGCCGCTCATGGGTGTGCAGGTGGTTGAAGGCCAGGCGCCGCGCAAGGTCCTGCTCTTCGCTGAGCGACGCCAACGCCGCCTTGGGCAGCAGCACCGCGGCCGCAGCGGCGTGTGCGACGGCGGCGCCGCGCCCCAGGAATAGACGGCGGTGGGGGTTGTGCGGTGGAGCCATGCGCGAAAAACCTCGAAAAAGCGAAAAAACGCGCTATTTTGGACCGATCACCCCGGCAGCACTACCCGCGCGGACCGCATCGTAGGGTTTTGCCGAATGCTGGCGCAGCAGGCTGGCGAGCTTGCGGTCATGGCCGTACAGGTCGCCATAGAAGTGCGGACGGCCGTCCTGCACCACCACGGTGATGTGCGTGATGATGACCGGCACCGGATGCGGCAGCCGTACGAACACAGGCTTGGGCTGCGCCATGGCCGCACGGATGCGCTCCACGGTCCAGGTGGGATCGTCCTGCAACACGAACTGGGCGAGCGCCACCGGCTCCTCGACACGCACGCAGCCGTGGCTCAGGTCGCGCCGGCTGCGGCCGAACAGCGTGGGCGCCGAGGTGTGGTGCAGGTAGATGTTGTCGTTGTTGGGCAGCACGAACTTGATATCGCCCAGCGCGTTCAGCGGCCCCGGGCGCTGGCGTATGCGCGCCTGGCCTGCCAGCACGGCGCCCAGCATCTCGGGTGTGGCGTCGGTGCTCACGCCCGCCGCGCTGACGAACTCCATGCCCTGCCGTGCCAGGTAGCCCGGGTCGCGGCGCAGGCGCGGCACGATTTCGCCGCGGGCGATGGACGGCGGGATGTTCCAGTACGGACTGAATTCGATGGACTGCATGTCCTCATCGAACAGCGGCGTGCGCGTATCCAGCGCCTTGCCGACGATGACCGCCATGGACAGGCGCAGCGTGATCCTGCCACCCGCGTACTCATAGGCACGCAGGCGGTATTCGGGCACGTTCACGGCGATCATGCGCGGGCCCTGCAGCACGGGCGTCCAGCGCAGGCGCTCCATCTGCAGCGCGATCTGCTCGGCGCGTGCGGCCGGGGGCACATTCAGCGCCGCCAGCGTGGTCGCGCCCAGCACCCCGTCCGCCTCCAGCCCGTGGCGGCGCTGGAAGGCCGTGACGGCCTCGACCAACACGGGGGTGTATTGCGCCGGCGCGGACGCTGCGGGCGGCTCGCCCGTGGGCTGCGGCGGCAGGTCGCCCAGCGCCACCAGCCGCTCGGCCAGCACGCCCAGGCCCTCCCAGGGCTGGCCCGGCGTGAGCTTGCGGCCCGGCAGCGCGGGCAGCGGCTGCGCCCAGGCAGGGTGAGCGCCCATCGCGCGGTACTGCGCCAGCAGTGCGCGCAGCGCCGGGTACATGGGCACGCGGGGGATGGCCGCGTCCCGCGCCTGCTGGATCTGGCCGTCGGCCAGCGCGGTCTGCAGCGCGGCGCGCAGGTCGGGCTGGGGGCGGCGGGAGTGGTCGTAGCGCTCGTTGAGCCGTGCCGGATCGATGCGCCCGCCGTGCAGCTCATACAGGTAGCGCTCCACGGCCTGCGTCAGCTCCTGGTCGAGCGCCACGGCGCAGGCGGCATCCAGGCCGCGGGCGGCTGCGGCCGCCAGCGCATCACTCAGGTGCTGCGCGCCATAGTCGGCCGGCTCCAGCCCATCGGCTGCGGCTTCGTTGAGCCAGCGCACCGCTTCATGCGCAGCCGGCAGGGGGCGCCCGTCAGCCGTCAGCCAGGACGGGTTCGCCCAGGCAGCCAGCGGCATCCAGGCCGCCAGCAGCAGGGGGGCAGTGTGGTGTGTCAGCAGGCGCAGGTTCATGGGTCGATCTTGGCATGGCCTGCGCCGACCAGGCGCTATAGACCCAGATTCGGCGCAAGCGCGCGCTCCACCTCGGCCAGGGGCACTCCGCTGCGCTGGGCCATGTCCTGCACCTGCGCATCGTCGATCTTGCCGACGCTGAAGTAGGTGCTCTCGGGGTGGCTGAAGTAAAAGCCGCTCACACTGGCCGCGGGCGTCATGGCGTAGCTGTCGGTAATGTCCATGTCCACGTCGGCCGTGCCCAGCAATGCAAACAGCGGCTTCTTCACCCGGTGATCGGGGCATGCGGGGTAGCCCGGCGCGGGGCGGATGCCCACGTACTTCTCGGCGATCAGTTCGTCGTTGGACAGCTGCTCGCCCGCCTGGTAGCCCCACCAGTCGGTGCGCACGCGGTGGTGCAGCCATTCGGCACCGGCCTCGGCCAGGCGATCGGCCAGGGCCTTGAGGGTGATGGCGCTGTAGTCGTCGTGGTCGGCCATGAACTCGGCCACCTTGGCATCCACGCCGATGCCGGCAGTGACGGCAAACGCGCCAATGTAGTCGGCCTGCGTGGGTGCGCCACCCTCCGGGCGAGGCGCGATGAAGTCGGCCAGGCAGCGGCTGGGGCGCATGCGGCCCTCGGCGTCGGGCTGCTTCTCGGCCTGCTGGCGCAGGCCGTACCAGGTGAGCACGACCTTGTCGCGCGCGGCATCGGCATACAGCTCGATGTCGTCATCGCGCACGGTGTTGGCGGGCCAGAAGCCCACCACGGCGTGGGCCGTGAGCCAGCGGCCCTCCACGATCTTCTTGAGCATGGCCTGTGCGTCGCGGAAGACGCGCGTGGCTTCCTCGCCCACCACCTCGTCCTGCAGGATGTCGGGGTACTTGCCAGCCAGGTCCCAGGTCTGGAAGTACGGTGCCCAGTCGATGAAGGGCACCAGCTCGGCCAGGTCGATGTTCTTGATCACGCGCCGGCCGATGAACTTGGGCGCCGGCGGCTGGTAATGCGCCCAGTCGATGCGCGTCTTGTTGGCGCGGCACTGCGCCAGCGGCCACACCGGCGTCTTCTTCTTGTTGGCATGCAGGTGGCGCACATGGTCGTAGTCGGCCTGCACCTCCGCCAGGTAGCTGTCCTTTTGCTCGCCCAGCAGGCTCTGCGCCACGCTCACGCTGCGCGAGGCATCGGGCACGTAGACCACGGGGCCCTGGTACTGCGGCGCGATCTTGACGGCCGTGTGCACGCGCGAGCAGGTGGCGCCGCCGATCAGCAATGGAATCTTCTTGATGCGGAAGTACTCGTCCTTGTCCATCTCGCCGGCCACGTACTGCATCTCTTCCAGGCTGGGCGTGATCAGGCCCGACAGGCCGATGATGTCCGCGCCTTCGGCCTTGGCGCGCGCCAGGATTTCATGGCAGGGCACCATCACGCCCATGTTGATGACCTCGAAGTTGTTGCACTGCAGGACGACGGTCACGATGTTCTTGCCGATGTCATGCACGTCGCCCTTGACGGTGGCGATGACGATCTTGCCCTTGCTGGACACGTCCAGGCCGGCGGCTTCCTGCTGGCGCTTTTCTTCCTCGATGTAAGGGATCAGGTGGGCCACGGCCTGCTTCATCACGCGGGCGCTCTTGACCACCTGCGGCAGGAACATCTTGCCCGCGCCGAACAGGTCGCCCACGATGTTCATGCCGTCCATCAGCGGGCCTTCGATCACGTGCAGCGGGCGGCCGCCGCCTTGCACCACGATCTGCTGGTAGGCCTCTTCGGTGTCTTCGACGATGAAGTCGGTGATGCCGTGCACCAGCGCGTGCGACAGGCGCTCGCCCACGGTTTTCGGGTGCTCGGGTGTGCCGCGCCACTCCAGCTTCTTGCTGTCGTCCTTGGCGGCGCCCTTGGCGGCCTCGGCAATCTCCAGCAGGCGTTCGGCCGCGTCGGGGCGGCGGTTCAACACCACGTCTTCCACACGCTCGCGCAGCTCGGGGTCAAGATCGTCGTAAACGCCGACCATGCCCGCGTTGACGATGCCCATGTCCATGCCGGCCTTGATGGCGTGGTACAGGAACACGGTGTGGATCGCCTCGCGCACCGGCTCGTTGCCGCGGAAGCTGAACGACACGTTGGACACGCCGCCCGACACCTTGGCACCCGGCAGATGCTGCTTGATCCAGCGCACGGCCTCGATGAAGTCCACGGCGTAGTTGGCGTGCTCTTCGATGCCCGTGGCGATGGCGAAGATGTTGGGGTCGAAGATGATGTCCTCGGGCGCCATGCCCACCTCGTCCACCAGGATGCGGTAGGCGCGCTCGCAGATCTCGGTCTTGCGTGCGAAGGTGTCGGCCTGGCCCTTCTCGTCGAAGGCCATGACCACGGCGGCCGCGCCGTAGCGGCGGATCAGCTTGGCCTGGCGCTTGAACTCCTCCACGCCCTCCTTCATGCTGATGGAGTTGACGATGCCCTTGCCCTGCAGGCAGCGCAGGCCGGCCTCGATGACCTCCCACTTGGAGCTGTCCACCATCACCGGCACCCGGGCGATGTCGGGCTCGGAGGCGATGAGGTTCAGAAAGCGCACCATCGCGGCCTTGCTGTCCAGCATGGCCTCGTCCATGTTCACGTCGATGATCTGCGCGCCGTTTTCCACCTGCTGGCGCGCCACCGACAGTGCCTGCTCGTACTGGTCGTTCAGGATCATGCGCGCGAACGCCTTGGAGCCGGTGACGTTGGTGCGCTCGCCCACGTTGACGAACAAGCTCCCCTCGCCGATGAACACGGGCTCCAGCCCCGACAGGCGCATGGGCGGCACGGCGTGCGAAGGGACGGAAGATGCGGGGGCGGACGACGGCATGGGGCTCACCTGGATAACAAGAACAGACACATCAGGTGAGCGCCGTTGGTACACGCACGGCTGCATGCCGCGGTGGGCCCGAGCCTGACGCCGCCACGCGCGAGCCGCCTGTGCGGCCCCGGCCGGCGGGCGCTGCAGCGCTCCTCGGGAAAGCGTCGAATTCTACGCGGCCCACCTTTGGGGGGCAGGCATATGGATATACCCCCGCGTGCACTGTGCGCCCAGAACGTGGCCCCTACACGGGGCGGTGGCTGTTTCAAGCAAAAACAGACCGCAAGCCAGCCACAGCAAGCGCTAAAAGCTATCAAACAAGGAGCATCAGCCCTGCTCCCGTAACAGTCGCAGCTTGCGGTACAGCGTGCGCGTGCTGACCCCCAGGGCGCGCGCCAATTCGCGACGCGACGCGGCCCCCCCCGCCAGCGCTGCGCGCAGGGCCTCGGATTCGATGTCACGCAGGGTGGCATGGTCGGGCTGCTGCGCAGCGCGGGCCGGCGCCGCCGCGGGCGCATCGAACGAGAGCGCGCGCTCGATCGTATGGGCGGTCACCACCGCGCCGTCGGTCAGCAGCGCGGCACGTTCCAGCACGTTGCGCAGCTCGCGTACGTTGCCGGGGAAGGGGTGCTGCGCCAGCCGGCGCAGCGCCGCGGGCGCAAGCACCAGGCCCCGCCCCCCGGCCACGCGCTGCAGGAGCGATTCCGCCAGCAGCGGAATGTCCTGCGGGCGTTCGCGCAGCGCGGGCAGCTGGATGGGAAAGGTGCTCAGGCGGTAGTACAGGTCCTGGCGAAACCGCCCCTCGCGCACCATGGCACGCAGGTCGCGGTGGGTGGCCGCCACCAGGCGGATGTCCGCGCGGCGCAGCTCGGTGTGGCCCACGCGGCGGTAGGTGCCGCTTTCCAGCAAACGCAGCAGCTTGACCTGCATGGTGAGCGGGATGTCGCCCACCTCGTCCAGGAACAGCGTGCCGCCGTGCGCCGCCTCCACCAGGCCGGCGCGTGCGGCATGGGCGCCGGTGAAGGCGCCACGCTCGTGGCCGAACAGTTCGCTCTCGAACAGCGTCTCGGGCAGGCTGGCGCAGTCCACCACCACCAGCGGCCGCCCCGCGCGCGGGCTGGCCTCGTGCACGGCGCGCGCGGCCAGCTCCTTGCCCGTGCCCGACTCGCCCAGCAGCAGCACGCTGGCCTGCGACGGGCCCACGCGCGCGATCAGCTCCAGCACGGCCTGGAACGCGGGCGCGCGCCCGATCATGCCCAGCGCGCCCGGCTGCCCCTGGGCAATGCGCAGCGGCTCCATCTTCTCCAGAAAGTACTGAAGCTGGCCCGCCTCGTCGCGCAGCGGCACCAGTTCGATCTGCACGTATTCCTCGCCCGCCGGGGTGTGGTGCAGGTGCAGCACGCGCTCGCGCTGGCCACTGAAGAGCGAGCGCGCCAGCGGGCAGGTCTCGCCCGCCTGGTCGCACGGCACGGGCGAATGGTGCGAGACCGCATGGCAGGTGCGCCCCACCACCGGCGCGCCCTGGCCGAACTGGCGACGGTAGGCGCCGTTGGCGGCCACGATGCGGTAGCCGCGGTCGAACAGGATGTGCGGCTCGGGCAGCCCCTCCAGCCAGGAGGCAAGCAGCGCGGTCTGCGCCACCTGCGCCGGGGTGGGAGAAAGATCAGGAGTGTCGGCCATGGTGACATATGGTGTCACAAATGGCATGCATTGGCAGTGTTTCTACCCTCCACCATGGCAGCGCTGACTCCTTGGGGGAGGTAAGCCTTTGTTCCACATAGGGATTTCGCACGCAGTGCCGCGCGGCCAGGCTGGCACGGCTCTTGAGTCAGGACAAGCAAGCGCGCGCCCCCTTGGCCGCGCCCATCGTGAAGGAATCGCCATGACTGCCCTGCCCGCCTCGTGCACCTGCGCTGCGCCCGACGCAGATCGCCGCACCCTGATCCACGCCACGGCCGCCGCCGGGGGGCTGGCCGCCGTCGGCGCGGCCGTGCCCCTGGTCAGCAGCCTGGCGCCCAGCGAACGCGCACGCTCCCTGGGCGCAGCCGTGGAGGTGGACATCGCCGGCTTGCCGCCGGGCGGCATGCTCACGGTGGAGTGGCGCGGCAAACCCGTCTGGATCGTGCGGCGCACGCCGGAGATGCTGCAGTCGCTGCAGGGGCTGGAGGCACAGTTGGCCGACCCCGCATCGGCCAAGGACCAGCAGCCCGACTACGCGCGCAATACCCACCGCTCCATCCAGCCGGAGGTCTTCGTGGCCATCGGCATCTGCACGCACCTGGGCTGCTCGCCCACGGCCGTGGCCCCGGGCGCGCCGCAGTCCGGCCTGGGCGCGGGCTGGCCCGGGGGCTTCTTCTGCCCCTGCCATGGCTCCACGTTCGACAACGCCGGGCGCGTGTACCGCAACAAGCCCGCGCCGACGAGCCTGGAGGTGCCGCCGCACCGCTTCCTGAGCGCCACGCGGCTGCTGATCGGCGAGGACAGCGCCAGCGCCTGATCGACCGCCCTTCGCCCAAGACCATCACAACCACGCCCCTTCCATGCCCGCCCCGCAGACCCAGCCCCCCGCTGCCGAACGCGACGTCTACGTCGACCTGTACGAAGCCAAGAAGAAGATCTACCCGCGCGCCATCGGCGGCGTGTTCACGCGCTGGCGCTGGGCGCTGGTGCTGCTCACCCAGGGGGTGTTCTACGGCCTGCCCTGGTGGCAGTGGGGCGAGCGGCAGATGGTGCTGTTCGACCTGGGCGCGCGGCGCTTTTACCTGTTCGGCCTGGTGCTGTACCCGCAGGACTTCATCTACCTCACCGGCCTGCTCATCATGTCGGCGCTGACGCTGTTCCTGTTCACGGCGGTGGCGGGGCGGCTGTGGTGCGGCTTTGCCTGCCCGCAGACGGTGTACACCGAGCTGTTCCTGTGGCTGGAGCGCCTGACCGAAGGCGACCGCAGCGCGCGCATGCGCCTGGACAAGGGCCCGTGGACCTTCGAGAAGCTGTGGCGCAAGACGCTCAAGCAGCTCGCCTGGGTGACGGTGGCGCTATGGACCGGATTCACGTTCGTGGGCTACTTCGTGCCGATCCGCCAGCTGGGCGGCGAGCTGCTGGCGCTGCACGGCACCTGGCAGATCTTCTGGGTGGGGTTCTACAGCTTCGCCACCTATGGCTTTGCGGGCTACATGCGCGAGCAGGTGTGCAAGTACATGTGCCCGTATGCACGCTTTCAGAGCGCGATGTTCGACAAGGACACGCTGATCGTCACCTACGACACCCAGCGCGGCGAGCCGCGCGCCGCGCGCAGCAAGAAGGTGGACGCCAAGGCCGCCGGCCTGGGCGACTGCATCGACTGCTCGCTGTGCGTGCAGGTGTGCCCCACGGGCATCGACATCCGCAAGGGCCTGCAGTACGAGTGCATTGGCTGCGGCATGTGCGTGGACGCCTGCAACACCGTGATGGACAAGGTGCAGTACCCGCGCGGGTTGATCCGCTACGCCACGCAAAACGGCATGCAAAACCGCTGGAGCAGCGCACAGATGCTGCGCCGCGTGCTGCGCCCGCGCGTGCTGTTCTACAGCGCCGTGCTGCTGGCGCTGTGCACGGCCATGCTGGCCAGCCTGGTCACGCGCACGCCGCTGAAGGTGGATGTGGTGCGCGACCGCGCCGCGCTCTCGCGCGTGGTGGCGGGTGGGCAACTGGAGAACATCTACCGCGTGCAGGTCATGAATGCCACCGAGCAGCCCCAGCGCTACCGCATCACGGCCAGCGGCCTGCAGGGGCTGCAGGTGGCCTCGGAGCCCGAAGTGGAGATCGGCCCCGCCGAGTCGCGCTGGGTGGCGGTGCGGCTGCAGGTGCCCTATGGCGCCGCGCCTGCGGGCTCGCACACCGTGCACCTGGACGTACAGGCGCTGGGCGACCGGGCGCAGGTGTCGGAAAAGACCGTGTTCCTGGTGCCGCGCTAGGCGCGGCCGCACATTACAAGCCAAAAGAGCTTCCAGCGCCCTTCTATCAAGCGCTGAAAGCTCCTTATTTCATAGCAACCCGCTATCAATCCATGCGGATGTTGCGCTCCTTGATCAGCGCGCCCCAGCGGGCCAGCTCCTTGTCCAGGTGCGTGGCCAGCTGCTGCGGCGTGGTACCGATGGGCTCGGCGCCGATGGTCTCGAACTTGGCCACGGTATCGGGCTGCTTCATGGCGTCGATCAGCGCGGCGTTGATCTTGTTCACGATGGCCGCCGGCGTGCCCGCGGGCGCGAACACGGCAAACCAGGGCGAGACCTCGTAGCCCGGCACGCCGGCCTCGGCGATGGTGGGGACGCCCGGCAGCGTGGCCGATCGCTTGGCGCTGGTCACGCCCAGCGCGCGCAGCTTGCCCGACAGGATGTGCGGGCGCGCCGAGGTGATGCTGTCGAACATCAGGTCCACCTGGCCGCCCAGCATGTCGGTCACGGCCGGGCCGCTGCCCTTGTAGGGCACGTGCAGCAGGTTCAACCCGGCCATGGAGGCGAACACCTCGCCCGCCAGGTGAATGGAGGTGCCGTTGCCGGCCGAGGCATAGGTGAGCTTGCCGGGGTCGCGCTTGGCATGGGCGATCACGTCGGCCACGGACTTGTCGGTCGTCTTGGCGGTGTTCACCACCAGCACGTTGGGCACGATGGCCAGCAGGCTGATGGGCGCGAAGTCCTTCACCGGGTCGTAGCTCAGGCGCGGGTACAGCGCCTTGTTGGTGGCCATGCCGATGGACGTGATCATGATGGTGTAGCCATCGGCCGGTGACTTGGCCACGGCGTCGGCGCCGATGTTGCCGCCCGCGCCGGGGCGGTTCTCGATCACGAAGGGCTGGCCCAGCGTGCGGGCAATCACGTCCATGGCGCCGCCCGGAGGGAAGGGCACGACCCACTTGATGGGCTTGGAAGGCCAGTTGGCGTCGGGCTGCGCCATGGCGGCAGCGGGCAGCAGGCCGGCGGCGGCCAGGGTGCAGGCGCCCAGCAGGGCAATGCGGCGGGAGAAAGTCATGGTGTGTCTACCTCAGGTCCAGGATGTCAGGCGGCGGCCACGCGGTCCATGCGTGCCTCGGGGCGCTGCTCGTCGGCCGACAGGGCCTTTTGCAGCACGAAGTCAAAGCGCACGCGGGTGAACGGCGCGCTGATGCCCAGCGATTCATAGCCGGCGGCGGGCGTGCCCGGCTCCAGCGTGACCACCAGGCCGTCGCGCGTGGCGAAGGCGAAGTCGTCGTCCAGGAAGCTGTCGCCCGGAATGTTGACCTGCGTGGTCAGCGTGCGCAGGCCGTCTGCCACCACCAGGAAGTGGATGTGCGCGGGGCGGTTGCCATGGCGGCCCAGGGCGTCGAACAGTTCGGCCGTGGGGCTGCCCGGCGGGATGGCGTAGCCCGGCGGGATGAAGCTGCGAAAGCGATAGCTGCCGTCCGCCCCCGTGCGGATCTTGCGGCGCAGGTGGTAGGGCGCCTGGTCGGGGTCGAAGTGCGAGTAGCGGCCCAGCTCGTTGGCGTGCCACACGTCCACCAGCGCGCCGGCCACGGGCTGGCCGTCGGTGTCGAGCACGCGGCCTTCCATCACCACCACCTCGCCGCGCGGCGGCTCCTCGCCCTCGTCCAGGCGCACCTCGCGCTCGGACAGCGGCGCGCCGGCCACGAACAACGGGCCCTCGATGGCGCGCGGCGTGCCCGCGGCGCGCTGGGCGCGCTCGTCGGCCTCGTCCATGCGGATGTCGATCAAGCGGTCAAAGCCCAGGCCGGCGGTGATCAGGCCCGTCTGGCCGCTGGCGCCCAGGCGCGTGAGCCAGCTCACGCCGGCCCAGAACTCGTCGGGCGTCACGTCCAGGTCTTCGATGGTGCGGAACAGGTCCGTGACGATGCGCTGCGTGATCTGGCGCACGCGGGCATTGCCCTCGGCCACGTGCACGGTGTTGACGATGTCCAGCAACTGCTGGGCGGTGTATTCGGCCATGTCTCTCTCCTGTGGGATGGAATGTGGGGTAAAGGGGGCCGCGCGTCAGTCGGCGGCGCCTTCCTGCACGATGGCCGACGGATGGTTGGCCAGCGGCGTCACGTGGATGTCCATGTAGGGGAACAGCGGCAGCTGCGACAGCAGCTGGTGCAGCTCGTCGTTGGACTGCACGTCGAACACGCTGTAGTTGGCGTACTCGCCCACCACGCGCCAGATGTGGCGCCAGCGGCCGTCACGCTGCAGGTCTTGCGAGTACTTCTTCTCGCGGGCCTTGATTTCGTCGGCCTGCGCGGCGGGCAGGTCGTGGGGAATCTCCACATCCATGCGAACGAGGAACAGCATCTGGGTTTCTCCTGGCAAAAAAAGGGTTCAGGCGGGCTGCGCGCTGGCGCGGCCCAGGTCCACGTGCACGGGCGTGAGGCCCTGGCGTGCACGGTCGAAGCGGTCGAGCCGATCGGGCACCACGGTGAGGCCGAAGCCCGGCCCGTCGGGCAACTGCAGCGCGAAGTCGGAAAGGACCATCTGCTGCTCCACGATGTCGTCCACCAGCAGCTGCGGGCCGAACAGCTCGCAGTTGTGGTGCGTGCCGCCCAGCGTGGCAAACACATGGGCCGAGGCGGCGCTGCCGACGGAGGTCTCCAGCATCGTGCCGCCGTACCAGCCGATGTCGGCGGCGCGCGCCACGTCGGCCACGGCGCGCGTGCGCAGCAGGCCGCCGTGCTTGGCGATCTTGAGCGAGAACACGTGGCAGGCGTTATGGCGCGCCAGGCGCATCGCGTCCTGCGGCGTGCAGACGGTCTCGTCGGCCATCACCAGCGCGGTGTGGGGCAGCGTGGCGGTGAGCTGGCGCAGCGCCTCCTCGTTCCACTGGGCCACGGGCTGCTCGATCAGGCCCACACCGGCGTCGATCATCTCGGGCAGGTAGCGGCGCGCGGCGGCGCCGTCCCAGGCCTGGTTCACGTCCACCGTCATGCTGGCGCGGCCGTCCAGCGCGCGGGCGATGCGTGCCACGTGCGCCACGTCGTCCTGCGGCGCGCGCGCGCCGATCTTCAGCTTGAAGATGCGGTGGCGGCGCGCGGCCAGCATCTTCTCGGCCTCCTCGATGTCCTTGGCGGAGTCGCCGCTGGCCAGCGTCCACGCCAGGGGCAGGCTCTCGCGCTGCTTGCCGCCCAGCAGTTGCCACACGGGCAGGCCCAGGCTGCGCGCCACGGCGTCGATGGCGGCCTGCTCCACGGCGCTCTTGGCAAAGCGGTTGCCCTTGCAGGCCAGGTCCATGCGCTGCAGCAACTGCTCGAAGCGGCCCGCGTCCTGGCCGATCACGGCAGGCGCGAGGTAGCTGTCGATGGCATGCCGGATGCTCTCGGGCGATTCCTCGTTCCACGAGGGGCCGCCGATGGTCGCGGCCTCGCCGAAGCCGCTGGCGCCATCGCTCAGCCACAGCTGCACGATCACGGGGCTCTGGCGCTGGATGGCGCCGAATGAGAGCTTGTGCGGGCGGATCGTGGGGATGTCCAGGATGCGTGCCTGGATGCGTTCGATGCGCAGCACGGAAGCGGAGGGAGAAGTCGTCATGGAAAGCGGGCCGTGGCGGAAAAAAGCGTTACGGGCCATGACCTTAGCGCTGCCCTCGGGGCGAATCCAATGAGATATATTGCAGTTTTCGTTCGACGCCATCGAACAGTCACAGGTTTTAGGGTTAACCCTTAGAACGGATTGCACCCATGGAACTGCGCCAGTTGCGGTACTTCTTGAGCGTGGCCGAGACCGAGCACCTCACCCGCTCGGCGGATGCGCTGTTCGTCACGCAGTCCACGCTCTCGCACGGCCTGCGCCAGCTGGAGGCCGAGCTGGGCGTGCCGCTCTTTGACCGCCTGGGGCGCGGGCTGCGCCTGTCCCAGGCGGGCCACGCCTTTCGCGACCACGCAGCGCGCGCGCTGCAGGAGCTGGAAGCCGGGCGGCAGGCCGTGGCCGACATGAGCGCGCTGCAGACCGGCACGCTCCAAGTGGGCGTGATCCCCACCTTCCTCACGCGCTTCGTGCCCGACGCGGTGGCCGCCTTCAGCGCACGCTACCCGGGCGTACAGCTCACCGTGCGCGACCTGCGCAGCGGCCAGATCGAGGAACTGCTGATCGCCGGTCGGCTGGACCTGGGGATCGCCTTCCATCCGGCCAGCCGCGAGGAGATCGAAGCCGAGCCGCTGTTCGAAGAACGCATGCACCTGGTGGTGCACCAGGGCCACCCGCTGGCGCGCAGGCAGCGCCTGCGGCTGGCCGAGCTGGCGGGCGTGCCGCTGGCGCTGCTGCCGGCCAGTTTTGCCACGCGCCGGCTGATCGACGCGGCCTTCGCCCAGGCGGGCGTAACGCCGCTGGTGCGCGTGGAGATGGAGTCGGTGGATGCGCTGCTGCAGGCCTGCCGCAGCGGGCCGCTGGCCACCATCGCCGCCGAGCATGCGGCCCTGCACGCGGGCCCCGACATGCGCGCCGCCGTGCTCACCGAGCCGCGCACCGTGCGGCGCGCCGGGCTGCTGTGGCGCCGCGGCGCCTCGCGCAGCGCCGCGGCGCGCGAGTTCGTGGCGCTATTGCGGCCCGCCATCGCACGCACCGCTGCTCCGCCTTCCCTGCAGGGCGGTGTTGCACAGCAAGAGTAAAAAATGGCTCTAGCGCTTACCAGTCAATCGTGAGCAGCTATGAACTAAGGAGCGCCTACCACGACCCCGGCTGGCGCGGCAGCAGGCACGGCCTGGGCCGATGCCGGCAGGCCGAAGACGCGGTCGAACGCCCAATTGAAGGCGTAGGTGTAGACAAGGAAGAACAGCAGCAGGCCGGCCTCCATCACCGTGGCCTGCCACAGGCTCACGCCGAACCACCAGGCCATCAGCGGGATGAGGACCAACGCCAGACCGCCCTCGAAGCCCACGGCGTGCACCACGCGCCGCAGTACGGAGCGGCCCTTGACGCGCTGGCGCGCCTCCCAGCGCTCGAACAAGGCGTTGAAGGTCACGTTCCAGGCGATGGCCAGAGCGGACGCGACGACGGCCATCACCCCCGAAGCGCCCGCGCCCTGGCCAATGGCCATGAAGAGCAGGCTGGAGACGATGATCGCGATGATTTCGTAAAGGGTGACAAAAACCACCCGGCGCTTCGGCCCCTGCAGGCCGACAGCATGTGATGTTGCACTCATGCGGCGCAGTATAGGGAGTGAAATCTGAAGAAAAAAGTCATCTTCTTTCAGAAATATTGATAGATTGGCGCATGGCCTTCACCTCCGACAACGTCCTCGTGTTCCTGGCCGTGCTGGACCGCGGCTCGTTCTCCGCCGCGGCGCGGGCGCTGTCGCGCGTGCCCTCGGCCGTGAGCATGGCCATCGCCCAGCTGGAAGCCGAGCTGGACATGCCCCTCTTCGACCGCAGCGGCCGCGAGCCGCGCGCCACGGCGGCCGCGCGTGCGCTGGAGCCGCAGGCACGCGCGCTGGCGGCGCAGCTGCAGCAGCTCAACACCCAGGCGCTGGCGCTGACCCAGGGGCTGGAGGAACGCCTGACCCTGGCCATTGCACCCGAGCTGCTGGCCGCGCGTTGGCACGGCCCGCTGGCCACGCTGGCGCAGGACTACCCGCTGCTGCAAGTGGAGGTGCTGGCCGCGCCCCAGGCCGATGCGCTGGCCCTGCTGCATGCCGGGCGCGCCCAGCTCGCGCTGGTGTTCGAGCGCCCCAGCCTGGACGGGCGGGAAGACTTCCAGGAGGTGGGCAGCGAAACCCTGGTGGCCGTCATCGCGCCGCAACATCCGCTGCTGGCGCCGCGCGCGGCGGGTGCGGGCCCTGCAGGCCTGCGCGAGGAACACCTGGCCGGCACGCGCCAGATCGTCGTGGCCGGGCGCGACCTGGGGCAGACCGATGCGCGCTTCGTCTATGCGCGCCACCATTGGCGCACCGACAGCCACTTGGCCGCGCTGGGCTTGATCGAGGCCGGCCTGGGCTGGGGCTGGCAGCCGCGCGCGTTGGTGGCGCCGCGCATCGCCGCCGGCACGCTGGTGGAACTGCCCCTGGAGAACCTGAGCAACGGCGCCCAGTTGTGGGTGGACGTGGTCTGGTCGCGCGAGCGCCCGCTGGGCCTGGGCGCACGCCGCTTCGTAGAGTTGATGGCGCGCCAGCGCCCCGGCAGCAGCCCGGCGCCACAATAGCCAGGCACTGACCATCTTGAGGAGCGTTCATGCCCACCTACCTGCCACCCTTTGACATCGCCGACGACGCGCTGGCCAAGCAATGGCGCCAGTGGCAGCCCAAGGACTTCGCCCCGAACGGCGGCAACGGCAAGAACGACAAGAACGACAAGCACGCCGACAAGGACAACGGCGCGCTGCACCTGAAGGACTACGACCCTGGCGCCAAGCCTTTTTCCTGCGGCGACAAGGCACTGGACAAGGCCCGCGTGGAGGAGCTGGCGCTGGAGCTGGACGCGCTGCAGGACCTGCTGTACGCCGACCGCCGCTACAAGCTGCTGGTGGTGCTGCAGGGCATGGACACCGCCGGCAAGGACGGCACCGTGCGCGGCGTGTTCGGCCGCATGAGCGCCCTGGGCGTGCATGCCGTGGGCTGGAAGGCGCCCACCGAGCTGGAGCGCGCGCACGACTACCTGTGGCGCATCCACCGCCAGGTGCCGGGCGCGGGCGAACTCACCGTGTTCAACCGCAGCCATTACGAGGACGTGCTGGTGCCCGTGGTGAACGGATGGATCACGCCCGAGCAGCAGCGCCAGCGCTATGCGCACATCAACGACTTCGAGCGGCTGCTGGCCGAAACGGGCACGGTGGTCATGAAGTTCATGCTGCACATCAGCAAGGACGAGCAGCGCCAGCGCCTGCAGGAGCGCCTGGACGACCCCACCAAACACTGGAAGTTCGACATGGGCGACATCCAGGTGCGCGAGCAGTGGGACGCCTACCAGCGCGCCTATGAGGCCTTCCTGCCCGCCACGCACACCCCGTGGGCGCCGTGGACCATCGTGCCCGCCGACTCCAAGACGCACCGCAATCTGATGATCGCCAGCGTGCTGCGCGGCGTGCTGCAGCGGTTGGAACTGCGCTACCCACCGGGCGACCCCGCGCTGAAAAATTTTACAGTCAAATAGGGCTCTAGCGCCTGCATGACAAGCGCCAACAGCTCCTTTTAAAGGAGCAAATTTCACCAAGACGCGGGCATGGCAAGGTTATGCATCGAATGCATTAGATGGAAACATGGCGGCGTTGGACAGCCCTGGGCGACAGGCATAAAGTGCTTCGCTTGGTAGACATTCCCCAAGGAATTCCGCATGTCCAACACCCCCAACCCACCCCTTCCCACCCACGCGCTGCCGTCCTATCTGGACCCCAACCACCTCGGCCCCTGGGGGGTGTATCTGCAGCAAATCGACCGCGTCACCCCTTACCTGGGCAGCCTGGCGCGCTGGGTGGAGACGCTGAAGCGCCCCAAGCGTGCGCTGATCGTGGATGTGCCCATTGAGCTGGACAACGGCACCATCGCCCACTTCGAGGGCTACCGCGTGCAGCACAACGTCAGCCGAGGCCCGGGCAAGGGCGGCGTGCGCTTTCATCAGGACGTGACCCTGTCCGAAGTCATGGCCCTGTCGGCCTGGATGAGCATCAAGAACGCGGCCGTGAACGTGCCCTACGGTGGCGCCAAGGGCGGCATCCGCGTCGACCCCAAGACCCTGTCGAAGGCCGAGCTGGAGCGCCTGACGCGCCGCTACACCAGCGAGATCGGCATCATCATCGGCCCCTCCAAGGACATTCCCGCCCCCGACGTGAACACCAACGCCCAGGTCATGGCCTGGATGATGGACACCTATTCCATGAACGTGGGCACCACCGCCACCGGCGTGGTCACGGGCAAGCCCGTGGACCTGGGTGGCTCGCTGGGCCGCGTGGAGGCCACGGGCCGCGGCGTGTTCACCGTGGGCGTGGAGGCCGCGCGCCTGACCGGCATGGGCATCGAGGGTGCGCGCGTGGCCGTGCAGGGCTTTGGCAACGTGGGTGGCACGGCCGGCAAGCTGTTTGCCGAGGCCGGCGCCAAGGTGGTGGCGGTGCAGGACCACACCGGCAGCATCCACAACGACAAGGGTCTGGACGTGCCGGCGCTGCTGGCGCACGTGCAGCAAACCGGCGGCGTGTGCGGATTCGCCGGCGCCGAGCCCATGGCCAACGACGCCTTCTGGGGCGTGGCCTGCGACATCCTGATCCCCGCAGCGCTGGAGAGCCAGATCACCAAGGACAACGCGGGACGGATCCAGGCCAAGATGGTGATTGAGGGCGCCAACGGCCCCACCACCCCCGAGGCCGACGACATCCTCAACGACAAGGGCGTACTGGTGCTGCCCGACGTGATCTCCAACGCCGGCGGCGTGACGGTCAGCTACTTCGAGTGGGTGCAGGACTTCTCCAGCTTCTTCTGGACCGAGGACGAGATCAACGCCCGCCTGGTGCGCATCATGAAAGAGGCCTTCGCGGGCGTGTGGCAGGTGGCGCAGGAGAACAAGGTCACGCTGCGCACGGCGACCTTCATCGTGGCCTGCAAGCGCATCCTGCATGCGCGCGAGATGCGCGGCCTGTACCCCTGAAACGGCCCGCTCCGTGCGCAAGGCGGCCTGCGGGCCGCCTTTTTCTTTGCCTGCCCTTCCCGGCCCCGGCGCACGCGCATACGGGACATCGCGGATGGCGCGCGCGCACCCCATTTTTATAATCGGCCGTGCAGACTGCCCTTGGCGGCCTGTATGCGCCCTTTTGTTCGGGCGGGCCGCAGTCCCTGTGGCCACCTGCAATCCCGAACCGTCTGCCGGGCGCGTCATCGCGCTGGCCATTCCTACGATGGCCAGTTTCATCGCTCTCCCTGCTGCCTGCGGCAGCGCCACGCCCATGCCTTCCCCGCGAGGGAGCGGCAGGGCGTTTCATCACACAAGGAGTCTCCCCTGGATGCGCATGTCCCAATGCCTGCCTCTCAGTTTTTCCGCCCTCGCCGCCCTCGCCGCCCTCGCCGCCCTCGCCCTGCCGGCCGCCGCGCAGTCGCAAGTGACCATCAGCGGCTATCTGGACACCGGCGTCTTTCGTGACTACGACAAGACCCGCAAGCTGGGGACGATCCAGCGCAGCCATCTGGCGGTGGCCGGCACGGAAGACCTGGGCGGTGGCCTCAAGGCCAACTTCCGCCTGAGCACACGCTTCGAGCTGGACACGGGGCAATCCGAAGGGGCGGGCAGCAAGCCCTTCTGGCATGACGAATCCACCGTGGGCCTGCAGGGCGGCTGGGGCCGGCTGCGCCTGGGCCGCGCCCTCAGCGCGATGTGGAGCCAGGAATGGAAGTTCGACGCCTTCTCCAACTTCAACCGCATTGCCTCCACCGCCTGGCACATGGCCCACTACTACACGCCCACCGACCGCGCCAGCAACAACGGGGCCGCGGAGTACGGGCGCATGACCAACGGCATCTACTACGACTCGCCCACCTGGGACGGCTTCTCGTTCAATGCCAGCGCCTCGACCGAGCGCACCCAGGCACCCGGCCGCGACGGGCGCGGCGGCTCGGTGGCACTGAACTACGACCAGGGCCCGGTGGCCGCCATGGTGGGCTACGAGCGCAACGGCAGCGGTGACAAGGACCTGTTCCTGGGCGGCCTCTACCGCCTGGGCGCCGCCACGCTGATGATGGCCTACGACCACAACCGCGCGGGGAGCAGCCCCGATACGTCGCGCATGGTGTCGGTGGGCGGCAGCTACGCCCTGGGTGTCACCACGCTGCGCGCCAGCTATGGCCGCCAGCGGCTGAACGACGGGGTGACCCACCACATGGCGTCACTGGGGGCGGAGTACCACCTGTCCATGCGCACCATGCTCTACGCGAGCCTGGGGCACCAGCGCTACGAACACAACCCCTCGCGCACGGCGTTCGGCGTGGGCGTGGCCCACGCCTTCTGACGCTGCCTCAGAGCACGCGCTGCGCGCGCAGCGCCTGCAGCTGCGCGGCATCCAGCCCCAGCCGCTCGCGCAGCACCTCGTCGGTGTGCTGACCCAGTGCGGGCGGGGCATAGCGCAGGGTGACGGGCGTGTCGGACAAGCGCAGCGGGCTGGCGGTGGTCACCACGCGGTTGACCACCTCGCCGGCCGGTGGCTGGCCGCCAGGGTAGCGCTCCTGCTCCACGCGCAGTCCGCGTGCGCGCACCTGCGCATCGTCGAACGCCTGGCCGACGTGGTTGATCGGGCCGCAGGGCACGGCCTTGTCCTCCAACAGCGCGATCCAGGCGGCCGTGGGCCGCGTGCGCGTGAGGGCGGCCATCAGGGGGATCAGCGTCTCACGGTGGGTCACCCGGCCGGCGTTGGTGGCAAAGCGTTCGTCGCCGGCCCAGTCGGTACCCGCCGCTTCGCAAAAGCGCGCGAACTGCCCGTCGTTGCCGATGGCCAGCAGCATGTTGCCGTCCTGCGTGGGAAAGTCCTGGTAGGGCACGACGCTGGGGTGGGTGTTGCCCTGGCGCTTCGGAATGTTGCCGGCGTTGAGGAAGCCCGCACCCTGGTTGGCCAGCACCGCCATGGCCACGTCCAGCAACGCCATGTCGATGTGCTGGCCGCGTCCCGTGCGGTGGCGCGCCTCCAGCGCGCCCAGGATGGCGGTGGTGGCATACATGCCGGTGAACAGGTCGATCACGGCCACGCCCACGCGCATCGGGCCGCCGCCAGGCTCGCCATCGGCATGGCCGGTGATGCTCATCAGGCCGCTCATGGCCTGGATCAGCAGGTCGTAGCCGGCCCGCGGCGCATACGGCCCGGTGTGGCCGAAGCCGGTGACCGAGCAGTAGATCAGGCGCGGGTTCAGGGCCGACAGGCTTTCGTAGTCCAGCCCGTAGCGCTTGAGGCCGCCGGTCTTGAAGTTCTCCACCACCACATCGCTTTGCTGGGCCAGCTCGCGGATCAGCCGCTGCCCCTCGGGCGTGGCCATGTCCACGGTGACGGAGCGCTTGTTGCGGTTGCAGGCGGCGAAGTAGCAGGCGTGTTCGCTCGGCTGGCCGTCGGCATCGGGAAAGAACGGCGGGCCCCAGTGGCGCGTGTCGTCGCCATCGCCGGGCTTCTCGATCTTGATCACGTCGGCGCCCATGTCGGCCAGGTTCTGGGTGCACCACGGGCCGGCCAGCACGCGTGAAAGGTCGAGCACGCGCAGATGGCCGAGCGCGCCGGCGCGGCCTGCGCCTGGGGAAGAGGAAGAATCAGGGGTGGTCATGGACAGGCGGTGGTTGCCGAGCGGAAGGCGCATGGTACGGCCCGCCCCGGCGCCGCGGCTTTGCATTTGTGAAAGCTGGCGTTCACGCAGGGCCGCCAGGGTATCCAGCGCTTTCTACAATGCCGGCCATGGCCATGCATTTCGATCTTGTGGATCTGCGCCTGATGGTGCACATCGCCGACGCCAACAGCATGACGCGCGGCGCGGAACTCTCCTTCATCTCCCTGCCGGCGGCCAGCACGCGCATCAAGAACCTGGAAGAAAGCATCGGCACCAAGCTGCTGTACCGCACCAGCCAGGGCGTGACGCTCACACCGCCGGGCCAGGCCTTCGTGTCCCACGCGCGCATGGTGCTCGGGCAGATCGAACACCTGCGCGGCGACATGCAGGAATACGTGCGCGGCATCAAGGGCCATGTGCGCGTGTTCGCCAACACCACCTCTCTGGGCGAATTCCTGCCGCCGGTGCTGCGGCACTTCCTGCGCCGCAACCCCGACGTGAACATCGACCTGCGCGAGCGCCTGTCGCACGACATCGTGCGCGCCGTGACCGAGGGGCAGACCGACATCGGCATCGTTGCCGGCCTGGTGCGTACCGAGAACCTGGAGACCCTGCCCTACCGCCGCGACCGGCTGGTGTTGGTGGTCCCCAAGGGCCATGCCCTCGACGGCGAGATGCAGATCGACTTTGCCGACACGCTGGAGCTGGACTACGTGGGGCTGCACGAATCCAGCGCCATCCATGCCTTCCTGCGCCACGCCAGCGACCAGCTGCACCGCCCGATCAAGCTGCGCATCCAGGTCGGCAACTTCGAGACGGCCTGCCGCATGATCGAGGCCGGCGTGGGCGTGGGCGTGCTGCCCGAGTCCGCCGCCAGCCGCCATGCGCAGGCCATGGACATCGCCATCGTGCCGCTGTCGGACGCCTGGTCGGTGCGCGAGATGCAGATCTGCGTGCGCAGCATGGAGGCCCTGCCCAGCTTTGCGCAGGAACTGGTGGACCTGCTGGTGGCCGATGCGCAGGGGCGGCTGCAGCTGGAGTGACCGCCGCAGCCGCTGCGGCAGCGGCAGCGGCAGCGGCCCGCGCGATCTTTGAGTGAAATTGGCCTCTAGCCCTTGCTAGACAAGCGCTAGCAGCTCACTTTTTTGAATCAAGCGTGGTCGGCGCCAGCCAATACTTGAAGGTGCCGTGTGCGGTGGCCACGAGCCGGCCGTCCTCGTCCAGCAGCTGGCCCGCGCAACTGCACAGGCTGCGCGTGGCATGCACCACCCAGCCTTCGGCCAGCAGCGCGCCGCGCCCCGGGCGGTGAAAGCGGCTGCTCATCTCCACCGTCACCGCGGTCTGCGAGGGCGCCTCGGGCAGCTCGCCCGCGGCGCGCGACATCACGGAATCCAGCAGCGCCATGACCACGCCGCCATGCGCAGCGGGTAACTGGTTGAGCAGTTCCTCGCGCAGGTGCGGCAGGCGCACCTGCACCTTGCCCGGCGGCGCCGGCACCTGCGCGGCGCCGATCAGGCGCATGAAGGCGCTGCGGTCCACCAGCGGCGGCACCCCGCTCATGCGGCGCGCGCCTCGCGCACCATGTTGCGCGCGATGATGATCTGCTGGATCTGCGTCGTGCCCTCGTACAGGCGGAACAGGCGCACGTCGCGGTAAAAGCGCTCGATGCCGTACTCGGCCATGTAGCCTGCGCCGCCCAGGATCTGCACCGCGCGGTCGGCCACGCGGCCGCACATCTCGGTGGCAAACATCTTGGCGCACGAGGCCTCGGTGGAGACGTTGTGCCCGTCGTCGCGGCGGCGCGCGGCGTCAATGGTCATGCATTCGGCGGCGTACAGCTCGGCCTGGCTGTCGGCCAGCATGGCCTGCACCAGCTGGAAGTCGCAGATGGGCTGGCCGAACTGCTTGCGCTCCAGGGCATATGCGAGGGCGTCGCGCAGGATGCGCTGGGCCACGCCCACCGCCACCGCGGCGATGTGGATGCGGCCCTTTTCCAGCACCTTCATGGCGGTCTTGAAGCCGCGGCCCTCCTGCAGGCCGATGAGGTTGGCCGCCGGCACCTTGACGTTGTCGAAGATCACGTCGCAGGTGTGGGCGCCGCGCTGGCCCATCTTTTTGTCGTACTTGCCAAAGCTGATGCCGGGCGTCTTGGCGTCCACGATGAACGAGGACACGCCGCCCGCGCCCTTGTCGGCCGGGTTGGTGCGTGCCATGAGCGTGAACATGCCGGCGTGCGGCGCATTGGTGATGTAGCGCTTGGTGCCGTTGACGATGTAGTGGTCGCCGTCCTTGATGGCCGTGGTGCGCAGCGATGCGGCGTCCGATCCCGCGTCGGGTTCGGTCAGCGCGAACGAGGCGATGACCTCGCCGGTGGCCAGCTTGGGCAGCCACTGGGCCTGCTGCTCGGGCGTGCCATCCATCAGGATGCCCTGCGAGCCGATGCCCACGGTGGTGCCGATGACCGAGCGGAAGGCCGGCGCCGTCTGGCACAGCTCGAACAATACGCGGCACTCCTCCTCCATCGTCAGCTCCAGGCCGCCGAACTTCTCGGGAATGGTCATGCCGAACAGGCCCAGCTCGCGCATCTCCTGCACGATGGACTCGGGGATTTCATCGGTCTCGGCCACTTCGTTCTCGGCCGGCACCAGGCGTTCTCGCACAAAGCGGCGCACGCTGTCGAGCAGGGCTTCCAGGATGTCTGGGTCGCGGATCATGAGGGTTCTTTCTTCGGTATGCGGGTTCAGAGGGTGTCGGCGGTGCCGAGCACGGCGGTGGACTGGCTGGACAGCGTGCCGCCGTTGCCATGCACCACGGCGGTGTCATGACGCGATAGCTGGCGCGCGCCGGCCTCGCCACGCAGCTGGCGCACGGCCTCGATCAGCGCAAAGATGCCGTACATGCCCGGGTGCACGCACGACAGGCCGCCGCCGTTGGTGTTCACGGCCAGGCGCCCGCCGGGCGCGATGCCGCCGTTCTGCACGAAGGCGCCGCCCTCGCCCTTGGCACAGAAGCCCAGGTCTTCCAGGAACAGGAGGGTGTTGATGGTGAAAGCGTCGTACACCTGGGCCATGTCCATGTCTTTGGCCTGCAAACCCGCCATCGCGAAGGCCTGGGCGCCCGACTGCGCTGCCGCGGTGGTCGTCAGGTCGGGCATGCAGGAGATCTGGCGGTTCCAGATGGCCGTGGCATTGCCCAGCACATAGACGGGCGGGTTGGGCAGGTCGCGCGCACGCTCGGCGCGGGTGAGTACCAGGGCGCCGCCACCGTCCGTCACCAGGCAGCAGTCGCGCACGGTGAGCGGGCTGGCGATCGGCCGGGCCGCCAGCACATCCTCGATGGTGAGCGGGTCGCGCATGAACGCCTCGGGGTTCTGCTGCGCCCAGGCGCGTGCGGCCACGGCCACCTCGGCCAGTTGTTCGCGCGTGGTGCCGAATTCGTGCATGTGGCGCGCGGCGGCCAGCGCATAGGCGGACACGGGCAGCACCGGCTCATACGGGAATTCGTACGGCTGCGGGTCCAGGAAGCGGCGTGCGGCCACGCTTTCCTTGCGCCCGAAGGTGGCCGAGCGCTGCGCGCTGCCGTAGCACACCAGCACGGCCTTGCACTGCCCGGCCTC
Organism: Diaphorobacter sp. LR2014-1; assembly: GCF_002916785.1. Lineage (NCBI taxonomy): Bacteria > Pseudomonadati > Pseudomonadota > Betaproteobacteria > Burkholderiales > Comamonadaceae > Diaphorobacter > Diaphorobacter sp. LR2014-1. The sequence continues at coordinate 119,019 of NZ_MTBE01000001.1, forward strand.
CAGCGCGCGGATGGCGGGCAGCAGGTGGGCGATGAAGCTGGAGCCACCGATCATCGTGCCGTCCACATAGGTCGGGTTGATGCCGAGGTGTTCGATCACCGGCATGGTCCACATGCTGGCGTTCACACTGCAGGTGGCCAGGCCGTCGATGTCCTGCATGGTCAGGCCCGCGTCGGCCACGGCCGCGTGCGCCGCGCGCACCAGCAGCGTCATGTCGTCCATGCCGGGCGCCTCGCCGCAGCCGTAGGTGGCGGCGCCGACGATGGCTGCGCGGCCGCGCAGCGGCCGGTTCACGGCGGCGGCGTCCAGGGGGGATTGCGGAACGCGGCTCATGCGGCACCCCCTTGCGCTGCGGGCTGGAACAGCACCAGGCCGCGCCCGTCCTTCTGCGCCACGCGGGCCTGCACCCGCTGGCCGATGCGCACGTCTTCGGGCGCCACGCCCTCCACGCGGCTCATCATGCGCACGCCTTCATCCAGATCGATCAGCGCGACGTTGTAGTTGCCCCCCGCGTCCGCCTTGCGTGCGATGGTGGTGGCGGAATACACGGTGCCCAGGCCGCTGGCGCGCACCCAGCGCAGCGGGCTGGCGCCGCAATGCGGGCACAGCTCGCGCGGCGTGAATACGTGGTTCTTGCACTGCGGACAGTGCTGCAGGCAAAAGCGGCCGGCATCCAGCTCGGCCTGGTAGTGGGTCTGTGCGCTCAGGTGCATGGGATTCTTCGAGTCTTCGGAGGACGAGGCACAGCATGCCCCGGCCACCGCATCACTTCAATTCGACAATCTGAAAGGGCGTCTTCGCCGCGGCATCAACCCGGCGTGATCCCCGCCGTCTTGATCACCTTGGCCCACTTGTCCAGCTCGCCGCGCAGGCGCTGGCGCATCTGCTCCTGCGTGCCGGGATCGGCCTCGGCGCCGGCGTCCAGCAGGCGCTGGCGCACGGCGGGGTCTTTCATCGCGGTGTTGAAGTCGGCGTTGATCTTGTCCAGCACGGCCTGGGGCGTCTTGGCGGGCGCGAACAGCGCGGCCCACGAATACGCCTCATAGCCGGGCAGGCCCGATTCCACGCCCGTGGGCACGTCGGGCAGCATGGCCGAGCGCTGGCGGCTGGCCACGCCCAGCACCTTCACGCGGCCGCTCTTGATGTGCTGCAGCGCCGTGGGTGCGTCGCTGAACATGAGCTGCACCTGGCCGCCCAGCAGGTCGTTCATCGCGGGTGCGCTGCCCTTGTAGGGAATGTGCTGCAGCTTGGTCCCCGCCTCCATGTTGAACAGCTCGCCCGCCAGGTGCGTGCCGCCCCCGTTGCCCGACGAGCCATAGGCCAGCGGCGTGCCCTTCTTGGCCAGCGCGATCAGCTCCTGGATGGTGTTGGCCGGCACCGAGGGGTGCGCCACGATGAACACGGGGAACATGGCCGCGAAGCTGATGGGCGCGAAGTCCTTCTCGATGTCGTAGGGCAGCTTGCCCATCAACGAGGGGTTGACCGAGTGGTGGATGGCACCCACGAAGAGGCCGTAACCGTCGGGTGCCTCCTTGGCGGCGGCCGTGGCGCCCACCACGCCGCCCGCGCCGGCGCGGTTGTCGATGACGGTGGGCGTCTTCCAGATCTCGGACAGCCTGTGGCTGAAGACGCGGGCGGTGGTGTCCACCGGGCCGCCGGGCGGGAACGGCACGATGAAGCGCACGGGCTTGCTGGGCCAGGGGTCGGCCGCGAGCGCCGCCAGCGGATGCGCGGCGGCAAGCAGGCTGCCGGCGATGAAGCTGCGGCGGGAGGTGGTGGAATGCATTGGTGTGTCTCCTATCGTTCAGGTGGTCAGGCCCAAGGCCTGGTCTTTCAGGGTGCGCTTGAGCACCTTGCCATTGGTATTGGTGGGCAGTTCGCTCAGGGCGACGATGTGGGACGGGCGCTTGTAGGGCGCGAGCAGTTCGCGCAAATGGGACTGCATGGCATCGGCATCCAGCGCGGCGCCGGGGCGCAACTCCACAAAGGCCACGATCTCCTCGTTGCCGTCCTCCACCGTGCGGCCCACCACGGCCGAGCGCTGCACGCTGGGGTGGGTGTTGAGCGCGGTTTCCACCTCGGCGGGGTAGACGTTGAAGCCCGAGCGGATGATCATTTCCTTCAGACGCCCCACGACGAACAGCGCGCCGTCGGCATGCATCTCGCCCAGGTCGCCGCTGGCGTACCAGCCACCTTCGCGCATCACCGCGGCCGTGGCCTTGGGGTCGCGAAAGTACCCGGGCATCAGCCCCCGGCCGCGGATCCACAGCTCACCGCGCTCGCCCAGCGGCAGCGGCTCGCCGGTGGCCGGGTCGGTCACGCGCACCTCGGCCTCGGCCACGGCGTAGCCGGCACTGGTGTCGGGCCGCTGCTCGCCCAGGCGCGTGAGGTGCACCGAGCCTGCGTATTCCGACAGGCCGTAGCCGTGGTGCAGCGCCTGGCCGAAGGCGGCCTCCACGCGCTGCTTCAGCGCCAGGTCCAGCGGGCCCGCCCCGGTGTAGAGGTAGCGTAGCGCTGGCGCCTCGGGCCGCTGGATGCCGCGCTCCTGCAAGTGCGCCAGCAGGCGCGAGAACAGCGCGGGCGGCCCCTGCAGCTGCGACACGCCATGGTGGGCCAGCGCATCCAGCAGGTCGTCGGGATCGAACTGCGGACGCATCACGAGCTGCGCACCGGCCAGCAGCGAGCTGATCAGCACCGTGCCCAGACCGAAGATGTGGGTCATGGGCACAAAGGCGTAGCTGCGGTCCTGCGGACCCAGCGCACGGGATGCCCCCGACACGCGCGCGAAGTGGATCAGCGCATCGTGCGTGAGCATCACGCCCTTGGGCTGGCCCGTGGTGCCCGAGGTGAAGATCAGCGAGGCGACCGTATCGCGCAGCGCACCTGCCTCGGGCTGCGCGTCCTGGAGACCTGCGCCGTGCTGCATGCCCGGCAGCGCGGAATCGACCGCCGCGAAGCGCTGGGCATGCGCGGCGGCGCTGCGCGATGCCGCAGCCGTGAAGAACACCACGCGCGCATCGGCCTTGTCGACGAAGGCGTCGATCTCGGCCGGTGCCATGCGTGCGTTCACGCCGCAGGACCAGGCGCCCACGCGGCTGCAGGCCAGGATCAGCGCAGCATGCTCGGGGCAGTTCTCGGCCACCACCAGCACGCGGTCGCCAGGGCGCACATCCAGGGCCCGCAGTTCGGCCTCGGCCGTGTCGGTGAGCGCGCCCAGGTCGGCAAAACTCAGGCTGCGGCCGTCCGGCAGATGAATGAAGGGCCGCGCGGGCGCCTCGGCCAGCCAGCGGTCCAGCAGGTGATGGATGCGCTCTGCCATCTCAATCCACGGTGATGCCCTGGGTCACCGTGGCCCACATGGCGCGCTCCTGGGCGCCGCGCTCGGCCAGCTTCTGCGGCGCGCCGGTCCACTCGTCGTAGCCCAGTTCCTTGTACCGCTTCTTCAGATCGGGTTGCTGCAACGCGGCATTGACGGCCTTGTTGAGCTTGGCCACCAGCTCGGGCGACATGCCCTTGGGACCATAGACGCCGTACCAACCACCCACGTCGAAGCCCTTGAGGCCGTCGATGCCCGACTCGGCGAACGTGGGCACGTCCGGCAGCGAGGCATTGCGCTGCGGCGAGGTGACGGCAACGGCGCGCACCTTGCCGCTGTGGATGTAGGCGCTGGCGGTGCTGATGATGTCCAGCATCATGTTGAGCTGGCCGCCGATCACGTCCGTCATCGCCGGGGCGTTGCCCTTGTAGGGGATGTGGTTCATCTCGATGCCGCTGCGCTTGGCGAACAGCAGCGCGCCCAGATGGTTGGATCCGCCCACACCGGCCGAGCCGTAGGCCAGCTTGCCCGGATTGGACTTGGCGGTGGCCACCAACTCGCGCACGCTCTTGTAGGGCTCGTTGTTGTTCACCACCAGCACGTTGTAGTAGCTCAGGATGGGCGCCACGGGCGTCAGGTCCTTGGCCGGGTCGAACGGCATCTTGGTCATCACATTGGGGCTGATGGTGATGGTGGGGCTGGCGGCAAACCACAGCGTCATGCCATCGGGCTTGGAGCGCACGACCTCGCTGCCGGCAATGGTGGCGTTGGCGCCGGTCTTGTTCTCCACCATGACCGGCATGCCCAGTTCCTTGGACAGCGCCGGTGCGAACAGGCGCGCCCCCTGGTCCACGGGGCCGCCCGCGGCATAGCCCACGATGAGGCGCACGGGCTGGCCGTCCTGCGCGGCGGCAGGCAGAGCGAAGGCGAAAGGCGCCAGGGCCAGGGCGGCCGTGGCGAGACGACGGGAAGCGGGCATGGTGTGTCTCCTGATGTTGTAGGTAACGCGGGCACCGCTGGGGCGGAGGGCCAGCGCGTTGGCAGCAATGGTGCGGCCCGGTGCGCACGCTGGGAATCTGCTTTTGCCAAAGCCGGGGTTGAGGTGTCCTTAGGGCCAGGCCAACAACGCGCACGCTGGCGCGCGCCTTGCGCCGCAGCCGTGCAAGGCGCCAGGCCACGCAGTCACACGCGGCGGTCTGCGGCGGCGCAGATCCGCCGCTCAGTGCAAGCGCCGCGCGTCAGACGCGCTCGAACACCGCGGCGATGCCCTGGCCGCCGCCGATGCACATGGTCTCCAGGCCGTAGCGGCCCTTGCGGCGCTGCAGCTCGTGCAGCAGCGTGGCCAGGATGCGCACGCCCGTGGCGCCGATGGGGTGGCCCAGCGAGATGCCCGAGCCGTTGACGTTGAGCTTGTGCGCGATGGCATCCTGGTCCTGCCATTCCCAGCCCTTGAGCACGGCCAGCACCTGGCAGGCGAAGGCCTCATTGAGCTCCACCAGATCCATGTCGTCGATGCGCAGGTTCAGCCGCGCGAGCAGCTTCTTCACGGCCGGCACCGGGCCGATGCCCATGTGCGAGGGCTCGCAGCCCGCGGCCGCCCAGCCCACCAGCGTGGCCATGGGCGTGAGGCCCAGCTCTGCCAGCTTGTCCTCAGCCACGATCAGGCAGGCGGCGCTGGCATCGTTTTGCTGGCTGGCATTGCCGGCGGTCACGGTGCCGTTCGGCATCAGCACGCGCAGCTTGGCCAGGCTCTCGGGCGTGACGTCGGCGCGAAAGCCCTCATCGCGGGCAAACGTGACCGGCTCGCCCTTGCGCTGCGGCACCTGCACGGGAACGATTTCGTCGGCAAAGCGGCCCGCCTCCCAGGCGGCCGCCGCGCGCTGGTGGCTGCGCAGCGCGAAGGCATCGGCCTCCTCACGGGTGATGCCATAGTCGCGCGCCAGGTTCTCCGCCGTCTCGATCATTCCGCTGATCTTGCCGAAGCGCTCCACCGGCTGCGAGCGCTCGCGGCCGCGGTCCAGGCGGTCGTAGAAGCGCACGTTGCCCGAGCGCGCGCCCCAGCGCATGTCGGTGCTGTAGTACTCGATGTTGCTCATGCTCTCCACGCCGCCGGCGATGACCACGTCGGCGGCGCCGCTCTGCACCATCATCGACGCGGTGACGATGGCCTGCAGGCCGCCGCCGCAGCGCCGGTCCAGCTGCATGCCCGGCACCGATACCGGCAGCCCTGCCTGCAGCGCGGCCCAGCGGCCCACGCAGGGCACCTCGCTGTTGGCGTACGACTGGGCCATCACCACGTCGTCGATGCGTGCGGGGTCGATGCCGCTTCTCTCAACCACGGCACGCACGGTGGTGGCGGCCAGCTCCTCGACGGGCACGGGCCGCAGGCTGCCGCCAAAGGTGCCGACGGGGGTGCGGACGGGGGTGACGATGGCGGCTCTGCGCATGGTGTTGCTCCTTGAAATATGAATGAAAATGGCCGCTAGCGCTTATCTGACATGCGCTAATAGCTATCAAATTTGAAATACCGCGCCACAGCGGCGCAGCGTGTCGTGGGCCTGGCGCTCCAGGTCGGCGCGGTGTTCGGGGGCGGCAATGTCGATCAGCCGGCGCACGCGGCGCGACAGCGTCTGGCCGCGCAGGTCGGCCACGCCATGCTCGGTGACGATCAGGCCCGCGTCGCTGCGCGGCGTGCTCACCGGGCCCGAGAGCTGCGCCACGATGCGCGTCTTGCCCTTGGCGGTGGCGGGCAGCGCCACGATGGGCAGGCCGCCTTTGCTGCGGGCCGCGCCGCGCAGGAAGTCCACCGCGCCGCCCACGGCGCCCACGTAGCAGCCGGCAGCCACCTCGGCGTTGATCTGGCCCGTGAGGTCTACCTCGATGGCCGCGTTGATGGCGGTGAGCTTGTGGCTGGCGGCAAGCACCCCGGGGTCGTGCGTGTAGTCGGTGCCGCGCAGCTCGATCTGTGGGTTGCGGTGCGCCCAGCGGCGCAGCTTCTCGCCGCCCATGAGGATGCCGCCGATACCCACGCCGGTGTCCAGGCTCTTCCTGGCGTTGGTGAGCACGCCGGCTTCGGCCAGAGCGGCAATGCCGTCGCCTACCGCGCCGCTGTGCAGGCCCAGGTCGCGGTGGCCGTGCAACGCGGCCAGCACGGCCTCGGGCAGGTTGCCGATGCCCAGCTGCAGCGTGGCGCCGTCTTCCACCCACCCCGCCACATGCCGTGCGATGGCCTGCTCCACCGGGCCGGGCGCGCTGCGGCTCTGGTCCAGCGGCGGGTGCTCGGCGTCGATGAGCAGCGCGAAGTCGCTGGCCTGCAGGTGCAGGCCGCCGTGGGTCCAGGGCACGTCGGGGTGCACCTCGGCGATCACCACGCGCGCGCGCTCGATGGCGGCGGGCAGGTATTCCTGCACCAGCCCCAGGCTGTAGCGGCCCTGCGTATCGGGCGGCGACACCTGCAGCAGCACCACGTCGACCGGCAGCACCCCCGCCCGGATCAGACCCGGCAGATGGGAATAGTGGCTGGGCAGGATGTCCAGCACGCCGGCCTGGGCCAGGGCGCGATGCGGCCCGCCTGCGGCATAGCCGAAGAAGTCGATGGCGTCGGCCTGCCCGGGCTGCAGCGTGTCCGACGCGCCGATGCCCACGAACACGCGCAGCCGCCCGCCCTGCGCCAGCGCGTGGCGCTGCTGCACCACGGCGCGCGTGAGCGTCAGCGGCTCGGCCGTGGCCTGGCCCCACCACAGCGTGTCGCCGGGGCGGATCAGTGCTTGCAAGCGTTCGGCCAATGCGCTCATATCAGGCATCCATGGCGCAGCGCGCCACCCGCAACCCATGAAACTGGCGCGCCGGCACCGGTCCGATGGCCGCGGAGCAGGCCATGCCAGCGGACGCCGTGGAGCGGGCTTTGCCCGGCCACTGGCGTCGTCCCCCTGGGGGGATGGCGCCGCAGGCGACACAGGGGGGAGTCATTTCCTGTCCCAGTCGAAGCGCAACGGCTGCTTGTCCTTGAAGCGTCGCACCGCGTCCTGGTGGTAGTCGGAGCCACGGCACACAGATTGCGCATAGGACTCCAGCTCGGCGATGGTGCGCGCGTCGCTCTCGAAGGACTGGTTCATGATGGTCTTGGCCATGCCGATGGCGGCGGTGGAGGCCTCGCCAAAACGCCGCGCCAGCGCCCGCGCGGCCTCGGTCAGCGCCGCGGCGTCGTCCACAATGTCGAACACCATGCCCAGTTGCTGGGCTTCTTCGGCATCGACGGTGCGCGCGGTGAAGACCAGCTCCTTGGCCTTTTGCTGGCCCACGATGCGCGGCAGCAGGTGCATCGCGCCCAGGTCGGGGATCAGGCCAATGCGGCCGAACACCGCGCAGAACTTGGCGCGGCGCGTGGCCAGCACGAAGTCGGCTGCCAGCGCCAGGCTCAGGCCCGCGCCGAAGGCCGGGCCGTCCACCGCGGCGATCACGGGCTTCTCCAGGTTCACGAGTTCAGGGAACCACTGGTGCAGCTCGCGCATGCCCTTGCGAAAGGCCAGGCCGGTGCGGCTGGTGTCCAGCATGGCAGAGATGTCGCCGCCCGAGCAGAACGCGCCGCCCGCGCCGGTGAGGATGACCGCGTGCACCTGCGCGTCGTCGCGCATCTGCGCGATGGCGGCGGCCAGGGCCGGGCGCATGGCCTGGTTGAGCGCGTTGCGTGCCTCGGGGCGGTTCAGGGTGATGGTGCCGATGCCGTCCTGCACGGAGGTCAACACGGGGGATGCACTCATGGCGTGCTCCAGGGTTTTTGATTCAGAACGAGCTCCAGCGCTTACCTATGAAGCGCCGGCAGCTCACTTTTTGATAGCTCACGCCAGTTCGGCGAAGCCGTGGCTCAGCACCACCTTGTCGCGTTCGAGCACACGGGCGCGCAGCTGCACCTGCGCCGGCTGGCCGGGCACGCGCCAGATCTCGGTCACCAACGTCTCGCCTGGGTACACCGGGGCGGCAAAGCGGATGTCCAGCGCCTTGAGGCGCGCGGGATCGCCGCCGCAGCACTGGCGCAGCAGCGCGTGCGCCACCAGGCCGTAACTGGCCAGCCCGTGCAGGATGGGGCGCTCGAAGCCGGCCTGGGCGGCCACGGCCGGGTCGGCGTGCAGCGGGTTGTAGTCGCCCATCAGGCGGTAGAGCAGCGCCGCCTCGGGGCGGGTGGGCTGGGTGTCGGTGAAGTCGGGCGCGCGGTCCTGCGGCGTGGGCTGCAGCGCGGGCAGCGGTGCGTCGCTGGGCTGGCCGCCGCCCTGCTGGCTGTAGCCGCCATCCCCGCGAAGAAAGGTCACCTGCTGCACGGTGGCCAGCAGCTCGCCGGCGGCGGTTTCCAGGCGCCGCTCGGTCACCATGATGGCGCCCTTGCCCTCGCCCTTGTCGGTCAGGTGCGTGATGCGGTTGTGGCCCACGACCTCGCAGCTCGCGGGCAGCGGGCGGTGCAGGCGCATGCGCTGCTCGCCATGCAGGAGCTTGACCCAGTCGATGCCCGTGTCCGGCTCGCGCGCCCAGAAGCCCGGGTAGCCCAGCACCACGGCCTGCGACGGCAGGGCGCGCAGGCCGCCTTCCAGCCCCTCGTAGACGAAGGGCAGCGCGCTGGCGTTCAGCGGATCGTTGCCCAGCCCGAGGCTGAGCGCGTAAAGCATGGTGTCGCGCTCGGTGTAGTGCTGGTGCACCGGCGGGAAAACCCGGCTTTTCAAGTGTTGGTAGTCAATAGCCATTTCGTTCCTCCATGACGCTGCGCGTCACCTGCATCGCTTGAAACTGGCGCGCCCCAGCCCAGGGCAGCCGAGCAAGGGCCTGGGCCGGCCGCACCGCCCCGCAGCGAGGGCTGCGTCCCCCTTCCCGGAGCGCGCAGCGCTGCGAGAGAAGGGGGAAGGCGCGCAGCGCCTCAGGGGGTTGTCTCTGTCACACAGGATCCCAGGAGAACACGTCGCCCGAGCGCTCCATGGGCACGAACGAGGCCTTGAGCGCGGGCATGCCGTGCTCAGCGATGAACTCGGGCGTCCAGCCTTCGCTGCGGTGCACCGAGCGCAGGGGGCGCGGCTGGCTCATCAGGAAGATCTCGTTGTTGCGCACGGCGAAGACCTGGGCGTTCACGTCCTGGGCCTGGTCCGACAGCAGGTACACGGCCAGCGGGGCGATCTTGTTGGGCGTCATCTGCTGGATCTTGGCCACGCGCGCCTGCTGCTCGGGCGTGTCGGTGGGGATCGAGCCGATCATGCGGCTCCACGCAAAGGGCGCGATGCAGTTGGAGCGCACGTGGAACTTCTGCATGTCCAGCGCGATGGACTTGGACAGCGCCACCAGCCCCAGCTTGGCCGCGCTGTAGTTGGCCTGGCCGAAGTTGCCGATCAGGCCCGAGGTGGAGGTCATGTGCACGAAGGCGCCGCTCTCCTGCTCCTTGAAATGGTTGGCGGCCGCGCGGCTCATGTAGTAACTGCCGTACAGGTGCACCTTGAGCACGGCGTCCCACTCGTCCAGGCTCATCTTGTGGAAGAACCGGTCGCGCAGGATGCCCGCGTTGTTGACCACGCCGTCGATACGGCCGAAGTGGTCCAGCGCGCACTGGATGATGCGGCCCGCCGCGGCGGCCTCGGCCACGCTGTCCATGTTGGCCACGGCCTGGCCGCCAGCGGCCTTGATCTCCTCGACCACCTTCTGCGCGGGGCCGGCGTCGGTGCCTTCGCCCGTGGTGGAGGTGCCGATGTCGTTCACCACCACCTTGGCCCCGGCGGCGGCCAGCGCCAGCGCCATGTCGCGCCCGATGCCGCCGCCAGCCCCCGTCACCACCACCACCTTGTCCTGCACCATCTTCTGCGCCATGTCTGTCGTCCTTTGTTTGCGATAGGAAATCAATGGCTGCGAGCATGACGGCAAAGGGCCGCCCGCGCTATTCGGCAATCGCAAGGGCGGGCTTCGGCCCCATGAAAGCGGCGCGAGGACCCCGGGGGCTTCATGGGCGCCGAAGAGGCGCTTTCACAAACGCGGATTGCGCGGGTGTCGGCCAGACCGCACGATAGCGACCATGACCGAACCCACCATCGACACCGCCCAGCTCGCGCACCTGCAGACCTGGCAGGGCAAGAGCGAAACCCTGAGCGACACCCTCACGGCCACGCCCATCGCGGCGCTGTCGGCCACGCTGGACCGCGACGACCCCGCGCCGGCTCCCGGCACCACCGTGCCGCCGCTGTGGCACTGGCTGTACTTCCTGCCGCATGCGCGCCAGAGCGAGATCGGCCCGGACGGGCACCCCAAGCGCGGGGGCTTTCTGCCGCCCGTGCCGCTGCCGCGCCGCATGTGGGCGGGCGGGCGCCTGCGCTGGGAAATGCGGGGGGATGGTGCCAACCCGCTGCAGGTGGGCCAGCAGGTGCAGCGCACCTCCACCATCCAGTCCGTCAAGCACAAGGCCGGGCGCTCGGGTGAGCTGCTCTTCGTGCTGGTGGAGCACCAGTACCGCAACGCGCAGGGCCTGGCGCTCACCGAGGAGCACGACATCGTCTACCGCAGCGCCGCCCAGCCCGGCGACCCGGCACCCACGCCGCAAAAGCCGCCGCTGGAGGGCCAGGCCGCCTGGTCGCGCACCATCGTGCCCGACGCCGTGCTGCTGTTTCGCTACTCCGCGCTCACCTTCAACGGCCACCGCATCCATTACGACCGCAAGTACGTGACCGAGGTCGAGGGCTACCCCGGCCTGATCGTGCACGGCCCGCTGATCGCCACGCTGCTGCTGGACCTGCTGCGCCGCAGCCTGCCCGGTGCGCAGGTGCTCACGTTCGACTTCCGCGCCGTGCGACCGACGTTCGACCTGCACCCGTTCAGCGTGCACGGCAGGCCCTCCAGCGACGGCAAGTCCGTGGAGCTGTGGGCCCAGGACCACGAGGGCTGGCTGACCATGCAGGGCACCGCCACGCTGGCCTGAACACTACTAAATTCATAGCTACTAGCGCTTTCTGCATCAGCGCTAAAGAGCAAAAACACTTGAAATCCACCATGATCCACCAGCCCGACCAGTACCAGGAAATCCGCGACGCCGTGCGCGCTCTGTGTGCCCAGTACCCTGACGAATACTTCCGCAAGGTCGACGAGGCCCGCGCCTACCCCGAGGCCTTTGTCGATGCCCTGACCCAGGCCGGCTGGATGGCCGCGCTGATTCCGCAGGAGTACGGCGGCTCGGGCCTGACCATGGCCGAGGCCTCGGTCATCATGGAAGAGATCAACCGCAGCGGCGGCAACTCCGGCGCTTGCCACGGCCAGATGTACGTGATGAACGCCATCGTGCGCAGCGGCAGCGAAGCGCAAAAGCAGAAATACCTGCCCATGATTGCCTCGGGCGAGCTGCGCATCCAGTCCATGGGCGTGACCGAGCCCACCACGGGCAGCGACACCACCAAGCTCAAGACCAGCGCCGTCAAGAAAGACGGCCGCTGGGTCATCAACGGCCAGAAGGTCTGGATCTCGCGCATCCAGCACAGCGATTTGATGATTTTGCTGGCGCGCACCACGCCCGCCGACCAGGTGAAAAAGCGCTCCGACGGCCTGTCGTGCTTCCTGATCGACCTGCACCAGGCGATTGGCAACGGCCTCACCGTGCGCCCCATCCTGAACATGGTCAACCACGAGACCAACGAACTGTTCTTCGACAACCTCGAGATCCCCGAGGACGCGCTGCTGGGCGAAGAAGGCAAGGGCTTCAAGACCCTGCTGGACGGCCTGAACGCCGAGCGCACGCTGATCGCCGCCGAGTGCATTGGCGATGGCTACTGGTTCATCGACCGGGCCAGCAAATACGCCAAGGAGCGCGTGGTGTTCAACCGCCCCATCGGCCAGAACCAGGGCGTGCAGTTCCCGATTGCCGATGCCTTCATCGAGCTGGAAGCCGCCAACCTGATGCGCTGGAAGGCCTGCGAGAAGATTGACGCCCACCAGAACGCGGGCGCCGAGGCCAACATGGCCAAGTACCTGGCGGCCAAGGCCAGCTGGGAAGCGGCCAACGTCTGCCTGCAGACCCACGGCGGCTTTGGCTTCGCGTGCGAGTACGACATCGAGCGCAAATTCCGCGAGACGCGCCTGTACCAGGTGGCGCCGATTTCGACCAACATGATCTACAGCTACGTGGCCGAGCACATCCTGGGCTTGCCCCGTTCGTTTTAAATGCAACACCCCCTGAGTCGCTGCGCGCCTTCCCCCTCTCTCGCTTTGCGGGAGGGGGACGACACCCTCGGTGCGGGGCGGCCCTTCCTCGGTGTCCCTGAGGTTGGGTTGCGCCGGTCGCAAGCGCCGCTCACCGCGCTCGTACAGGGAACGACTGACCCATGACAAAAACCATCCGCCCCCTTGACGGCATCACCGTCGTCTCGCTGGAACACGCGGTGGCCGCGCCGTTCTGCACGCGCCAGCTGGCCGACCTGGGCGCGCGCGTCATCAAGGTGGAGCGCCCGGGCAGCGGCGACTTCGCGCGCGGCTACGACCAGCGCGTGAAGGGCCAGTCGTCGCACTTCACCTGGATCAACCGCAGCAAGGAAAGCCTGGCGCTCGATGTGAAGCAGCCCCAGGCCAAGGCCGCGCTGCTGCAGCTGCTCAAGACCGCCGACGTGCTGGTGCAGAACCTCGCGCCCGGCGCCGCCGCGCGCATGGGCCTGTCGTATGAAGCGCTCAAGGCGCACAACCCCAAGCTCATCGTGTGCGACATCAGCGGCTACGGCGCGGACGGGCCGTACCGCGACAAGAAGGCCTATGACCTGCTGATCCAGAGCGAGGCGGGGTTCCTGTCCGTCACCGGCACGCCCGAGACGCCATCCAAGTCCGGCATCTCGGTGGCCGACATTGCCGCGGGCATGTATGCCTACACCAACATCCTGTCGGCCCTGCTGCTGCGCGGCAAGACGGGCGAGGGCAGCCATATCGACGTGTCCATGCTCGAAGCCATGGGCGAGTGGATGGGCTACCCGATGTACTACGCCTTTGACGGCGCGCCGCCACCGCCGCGCACCGGCGCATCGCACGCCAGCATCTACCCCTATGGCCCGTTCGTGGCGGGCGATGGCAAGACGGTGATGCTGGGCCTGCAGAACGAGCGCGAATGGAAGGCCTTTTGCGACGCCGTGCTGCAGCGCCCCGAAGTGGCCACGGACGCGCGTTTTGACAGCAACGGCCAGCGCAACGCCCACCGCGACGCGCTGCAGGCGCTGATCCTGCAAGAGTTCTCCACGCTCAGCGCCGCCCAGGTCGTCGAGCGGCTGGACCAGGCGGGCATCGCCAACGCCCGCGTGAACGACATGGCCGACCTGTGGGCGCACCCGCAGCTGGCCGCACGCCAGCGCTGGAGCGACGTGGACTCCCCCGTGGGCCGCATCCCGGCGCTGCTGCCGCCCGGCGTGAACAGCGCGTTCGATTACCGCATGGATGCCGTGCCCGCCGTGGGCCAGCACAACGCCGCCATCCTGGCCGAGCTGGGCTGGAGCGCCGAGCAGATCGACGCCCTGCAAGCCCCGCAACCTCTTTGACGCAAAAACCATAGCTGCTAGCGCTTGATACGCCTGCCCGGGAGCCCGAAATGAAGCAAGAAACCCAAGTCACCATCCATCCCCTGTCCCAGTTTGCCGCCACGCTGCAGTGGAGCGACGTGCCCGCACCCGTGCAGCGCCGCACCGAAGACCTGTGGGTGGACTGGTTCGGCTCCGTGCTGGCCGGCTGCCGCGCGCGGCCCGTGGCCAGCATCACGCGCTTTGCCCTGTCGCAAGGCCCTGCCAGCGGCCCGGCCGAGGTGATCGGCCACGGCGCCACCAGCAGCCCCATGATGGCCGCGCTGGCCAATGCCGCGGCCAGCCATGTGGCCGAGCAGGACGATGTGCACAACGGCTCGGTGTTCCACCCGGCGGCCGTGGTCTTTCCGCCCGCGCTGGCCGTGGCGCAAAGCATCGGCGCCAGCGGCGCGCAGCTCATGGCGGCCTGCGTGGCGGGCTATGAGGTCGGCATCCGCGTGGGCGAATTCTTGGGCCGCAGCCATTACAAGGTGTTCCACACCACGGCCACGGCCGGCACGCTGGCGGCAGCCGCTGCCGTGGGGCGCCTGCTGAATCTCACGCCCGCGCAGATGCAGCATGCGTTTGGCTCGGCCGGCACGCAGTCGGCGGGGCTGTGGGAATTTTTGCGCACCGCGGCCGACAGCAAGCAGCTGCACACGGCCCACGCCGCCGCGGCCGGCCTGATGGCCGCCTACCTGGCCCAGGACGGCTTCACCGGCGCGCAGGACATCTTCACCGGGCCGCAGGGCCTGGCCGCGGGCATGTCCAGCGATGCCAACCCGGCCAAGCTCACCGAGGGCCTGGGCACCCGCTGGGCCACGGCCGAGACATCGTTCAAGTGGCATGCCTCGTGCCGCCATACGCACCCCGCGGCCGACGCGCTGCAGCAGGTGATGCGCGAGCACGGCCTGGCGCCCGCCGACATCGCACAGGTGACCTGCCATGTGCACCAGGGTGCCATCGACGTGCTGGGGCCGGTGGTCTCGCCCACCACGGTGCACCAGAGCAAGTTCTCCATGGGCACGGTGCTGGCATTGGCCGCACGCTTTGGCCATGCGGGTTTGACCGAATTCGACGAGCAGTTCCTGGCCCCGGACACTGTGACCTTGCGCGAGAAGGTGCGCATGGTGCTGGACCCCGAGGTGGACGCCGCTTACCCGCAGCGCTGGATCGGCAAGGTCACCGTGCAGACGACCGACGGCCGCACGCTGGCCGGGCGCGTGGAAGAGCCCAAGGGCGACCCCGGCAACACCCTCTCGCGCGAGGAACTCACGGCCAAGGCCCTGCGCCTGGCCGCCTACGGCGGCGCGGTGTCCGACGCGCAGGCCCGGGCGGCCGTGCAGCGCCTGTGGCAAGTGCAGGAGTGGCCGCGCACGCAGCATCTGCTGGGCTGACCGGCGGTCCCGCCTGCGCCGCGGCCCATGATCCCCCCAGGGGCGCAGAAGACGCCCCCTTCACCACCACCGACAAGGAGACATACGCATGACCGCACGCTTCACCCCGATTTCCCGACGCACCACCTTCGGCGCCATCGCCGCGGCCTGCGCGGCGATGGCCTTGGGCGGCCCTGCCGCCGCCAACACCTGGCCTGAAAAGAGCGTCACCCTGGTCGTACCCTACAGCGCCGGCGGCCCCACCGACGTGGTGGCGCGCCTGCTGGCCGTGCCCATGGGCCAGTCGCTGGGCCAGACGGTGGTGGTGGAGAACACCGTGGGCGCGGGCGGCACGCTGGCGCCCGCGCGCATCGTGCGCTCCAAGCCCGACGGCTACACCATCCTGATCCATCACATGGGCATGGCCACGGCCCCGGCGCTGTACAAGAAGCTGCCCTATGACCCGCTCAAGGACTTCGAGTACATCGGGCAGGTGCTGGATGTGCCCATGACGCTGCTGTCGCGCAAGGACTTCCCCGCCAACACCTTCCCCGAGCTGCTGGACTACGTGAAGAAGAACCAGGACAAGGTGTCGCTGGCCAACGCGGGCGTGGGTGCCGTGTCGCAGCTGTGCGGCATGCTGTTCATGCACCAGGTGGGCGTGAAGCTGACCACCGTGCCCTACAAGGGCGCCGGCCCGGCCATGAACGACCTGATGGGCGGCCAGGTGGACCTGCTGTGCGACCAAACCACGCAGACCGCCCCGGTGATCCAGGATGGCAAGCGCGCCAAGGTGTTCGGCGTGACCACGCCGCAGCGCCTGGCATCGATGCCCAACATTCCCACGCTGGACGAGCAGGGCCTCAAGGGCTTCGACGTGAAGGTGTGGCACGGCATGTACGCCCCCAAGGGCACGCCCAAGGACGTGATCGAGAAGCTCAACAAGGCGTTGAACGTGGCGATCAAGGACGAGAACGTGAAAAAGCGCATCGCCGAGCTGAGCTCCGACCTGGTCTCACCCGAGAAGGCCACGCCCGAAGGCCTGCGCAAGCACCTGGAAGCCGAGGTGGCGCGCTGGGACAAGGTCATCAAGGCCGCCGGCGTGAGCGCGGAGTAATCTCGCCCGTTTTGCCCCGGCTGGCTCGCTGCCGGCCGGGGCGCTTGCACCACAAGGCACCCCATGATCGACCGGCTGGACCACCTCGTGCTCACCACCGCCCATGAGGCGCGGTGCGTGCACTTCTACAGCACCGTGCTGGGCATGGCGCTGCAGACCTTTGGCGAAGGCCGCAAGGCCTTTGTGTTCAACGGGCAGAAGATCAACCTGCACATACAGGGCCGCGAGTTCGAGCCCAAGGCCCAGCACCCCCTGCCGGGCGCGCTGGACCTGTGCTTCATTGCGTCCATCCCGCTGGCGCAGGTGCAGCAGCGCCTGGCCGAGCACGGCATTCCCATCGAGTGCGGCCCGGTGCAGCGCACCGGCGCGCGCGGCCCCATCCTCTCGGTCTACGTGCGCGACCCGGACCACAACCTGATCGAAATCTCCGAATACGCCTGACCCGCGCTGTTCCCGCCTCCCTGCTTCCCTGCTTCCCATGACCGACTCCGTGCGCCACGCCTGCTCCTTCCTCTTCGTTCCCGCCACCCAGCCCGAGCGGCTGCCCAAGGCCCTGGCCAGCGGCGCCGACCTGGTGATTGCCGACTGGGAGGACGCCGTGGCCCCCGCCGACAAGGAACGCGCCCGCACCGCCCTGGCCGACGCACTGGCCGCCCTGCCGGCCCCGCAGCGCGCGCGGCTGCTGGTGCGCATCAACAGCGAGGCAACCCCCTGGTTTGCGGCCGATCTGCAGGCGTTGGCACAACTCACCGCCCAGGGCTTGGCCGGCGCCGTGGTGCCCAAGGCCGAGCGCGCGCAGACCCTGCAGGCCGTGGCCCGGGCCGCCGGGCCGCAGGCTGCGCTGGTGCCGCTGGTGGAAAGCGTGGCGGGCCTGGCGGCCGCCGACGCGCTGGCTGCCGCGCCCCAGGTAGCGCGGCTGGCCTTCGGGCATCTCGACTTCCAGGTGGACGCAGGCATGGCCTGCGCCGAAGACGAGCAGGAGTTGCTGCCCGTGCGCATGGCCCTGGTGCTGGCCTCGCGCCGCGCGGGGCTGGCCGCGCCCATCGACGGCGTGACGGTGGACACGCGCAATCCCGAGCGCATGGGCCGCGATGCCGAGCGCGCGCGGCGCATGGGCTTTGGCGGCAAGCTGTGCATCCACCCGGCGCAGGTGCCAGTGCTGCATGCCGCGTTCGACCCCGATGAGGCCGCCGTGACCCATGCGCAGCGCGTGCGGCAGGCGCTGGAGCAGGCGGGCGGCGGCGTGTGCGTGCTGGACGGCCGCATGGTCGATGCGCCGGTGCTGGCGCAGGCCGAGCAGACCTTGCTGCGCCACGCGCGGGCGCTGCAGCGCCTGGCGAGGGTCTGAAGGCCCGCTCCGGTTTCGTGCCTGCAGCTCTGCCGCGCGCCGGCACAATCACCGGCGTGCCCCTACCGTCATTCTTCCCTCGATGAGACTCTCCCGTACACAACCGCTGTGGGTCATGCTGCTCACGCTGCTGTCGGGCTTTGCGCTGAGCCAGGCTTACCGCACCACCACCGCCATCGTGGCCCAGGGCCTGCAGGCAGATTTCGGCCTGCAGGCTTCCTCGTTGGGGGCGTTTGCCGGACTGTTTGGTTTGTCGTTCGGCATTGCGCAACTGCTGATGGGCATCGCACTGGACCGCTACGGCCTGCGCCGCACGGTGCTGGTGGCTGCGCCCCTGGGCATCGCTGGTGCGGCCCTGTCTGCGCTGGCGCCCAGCTATGGCTGGCTGATGGTCGGTCAGGTGCTGATCGGGGTGGGCTATTCACCCGCCTTCGTGGCCTGCACGCTGTTCATTGCGCGCTATTTCGCGGCCGACCGGTTTGCCTTTTTCTCGGGCCTGAGCATGGGCCTGGGCGGGCTGGGGTTGCTGTTCACCGGCACACCGCTGGCCTGGGTGGTGCAGCACTGGGGCTGGCGTGCCGGCTTTGGCCTGCTGGCAGGCCTGAGCCTGCTGTCGTGGCTGTTGATTTATGCGCTGGTGCATGAACCGGCACGTGCCGATACCGCACACCGTCCAGCCAGCAGCTGGGGGGAAGCGCTGACGGGCATGGGACGGCTCTTTACCGTGCCACACACCTGGGGCATCGTGATCCTCGGCATGTCGTGCTATGCGGCCTTTTTGTCGCTGCGCGGCCTGTGGCTGGGGCCTCTGCTGATCGACCGCTACGGTTTTTCGCTGGTGGACAGTGGCAACGTGGCGCTGGTGTTGTCGCTGATTGCGCTGTTCACCCCCGCCGCTTTCGGCCGCATGGACCCGGGCCCCGCCCGGCGCCGCACCTGGGTGGGCCGCGCTTCGCTGTCGATGGCCGGCCTGTTCGCCATCATGGCCTGGGTCAACAACGCCCACGCCATGGTGGCGCTGATGATCGCGATGGGACTGCTGTCAGGCTACAGCATCTTGCAATATGCCGACGTGCGCTCGTCCTACCCCAACGAACAGACGGGACGCGCCCTGTCTCTCTACACCATGGCCATGTTTCTGGGGGTGGCGCTGATGCAATCGCTGACCGGCGCCGTGGCCGCCTGGGCCACCAGCGCCGGGCTGGAGCCCTACCGCGCGGTGTTGCTGTGCATCGCCGCCTGGCTGGCGCTGGCTTCGCTGGCCTTCAGGCTGCTGCCAGCGTCCGCGCTGCTCCAGCAACGGTAACCAGGGCCGCGCGGGAGACTGCCCCGCGCAACGTGCTCAGCGCTGGCGCCACACGGCCCGCGCGCCGGACTGGCCCAGTCCTTCCATGACCGACTGCGTATGCGCGCCGGGCGCGCAGGCCTCGCCCGGCTCGTAGGCTGCACCATCAAAGCGGGGCGCGGGTGCCGCCTGTAGCACCCCCTGGCGTTCGGAATACACACCCCGCGCACGCATGTGCGGGTGCTGCGCCGCCTCGACGGGGCTGAGCACGACGCCAAAACAGGCGTCGGTGGGCTCCAGCAGCGCCTGCCAGTGCGCACGCGGCCGCGCCAGGAACAGCGCGGCCAGCCGCGCGCGGCGCACCGGCCAGGCGGCCTTGTCCCATTGCGACCCGGTGAAATCGGGGTCCTCGGCCAGCCCCAGCACCTGCAGCAGCAGGGTGTAGAACTGCGGCTCGATGGCGCCCACGGTGACGTAATGGCCGTCGGCGCAGACATAGGTGTCGTAGAAGGGCGCGCTGTCGTGGATGCTCTGGCCGCGCACATCGGCCACCAGGCCGCTCTGGCGCGCACTCAGCATCAGGTTCAGCATATGGGCCGAGCCGTCCACGATGGCGGCGTCCACCACCGTGCCGCGGCCCGTGGCGCGCGCCTGCACGATGCCCGACAGCAGCCCCGTCATCAGGTACATGGCACCGCCGCCGATGTCGCCAAGCACGGCGAAAGGCGAGACGGGCCGCGCGCCCGCCGGACTGCAGCCCCACAGCGCGCCGCTGACGGCGGCATAGTTCGTGTCGTGCCCCGCACGCGGTGCCAACGGTCCGCTCTGGCCCCAGCCCGTCATGCGCCCGTACACCAGGCGCGGGTTGACCGCCAGGCACTCCTCGGGGCCCAGACCCAGGCGCTCCATCACGCCAGGGCGCATGCCCTCGATGAGCGCATCGGCTTCGGCCACCAGGGCCAGCACCAGCTGGCGACCCTCCTCGGTCTTGAGGTCGGCAAACACCGAGCGCTTGCCGCGATTGAGCAAGGCGCCGGTGGTCTCGCGGCCCTTCGTTTCACGGACTATCGAGATCACGTCTGCACCCAAATCGGCCAGGTGCATCGCACAAAACGGCCCCGGCCCCAGGCCGCCAATCTCCAGTACGCGCACGCTGTCCAGAACCTTCACGATGTCTCCTTGGTAGATGTTGTATGGGTGGCGGACGCGGGTATCAGGTGAGGCCGGAGGCCCCGAGCACGCTCTCCACCGAGCGCACCAGCGTGCGCAGGCGCGGGCCCAGGTCTGTCTCCAGCCGGGCGTACATGGGGCTGAACACCGGCACCGAGACGGCGAACACCCAGAGTTCCCCGTCCTGCGGCTGCGACATGGGCACGGCGATGGATTCGATCTCGCGGTGCAGGTCGCCGTGGCTGCGGCAGAAGCCGTGGCGCGCGAAGTCGTCGCGCGCGTCCGTCAGGCGCTGCTCCAGCCACGCGGCGCGCTGCGGGTCGTTGCGCTGCAGCTCCTGCAGGTAGGCCTTGCGCTCATCCTCGGCCATGCCCAGCAGGTAGGCGCGGCCCGTGGCCGTGCGCGACAGCGAGATGGGCACGCCGATTTCCTGGCGGAACACGGTGTTGCCCATGCCGTTGGCCAGCTCCACCATGCACAACCGGCGCTTGTGGCCCACGGCCAGCTGCACCTGCCCCTCGGTCAGGTCGGCCAGCGCCTGCATGTGCGGCCGGGCGAACTGGCGCAGGGCCATGCGCGTGAGCACGGGCGAGGACAACTGCAGCAGGCCCAGGCCCGGCACGTACTTGGACAGCCGCTCCGAATAGCGCAGCAGGCCCAGCTCGCACAGCGTGTCCGTCAGGCGAAACAGCGTGGGCTTGGGCAGGCCGGTCAGGTCCATCAGCTCCTTGGCGCTGAGTTCCTGGCACTTGCTGGAGAAGCACCGCAATATGGAAACGCCACGCACCAGGGCGCTGACCAGTTTGCCGTCCGGATCTGCGTTCACGTTCACATTGACCTCAAAAAGCTTGAGATTTTCACCTGTTTCAAAGTCAGGTCTGCGGCCACTGGAAGGGCATCGGCCTTTTCTCCAGGAAGCAGCGCACGGCCTCGCGGTGCTCGGGCGTGCCCATGGCCAGGGCCTGGGCGTTGGCCTCCTGCTCCAGCAACGACGGCAGGTCGCTCGCGGCCAGCGCGAGCGAGCGTTTGATCAGGCTCAGCGCCACGGGCGACGCGCCCACGAAGCTGCGCGCAATCGCCTGGGCGCGGGCCTGCAGCACCTCGGGCTCAGCCAGTTCGGTGGCAATGCCCAGGCGCAGCGCCTCCTCGGCCTGCACCTCACGGCCCGATAGCATGAGCTCTCGCGCACGCTGCACGCCTACCACGCGCGGCAGGGTGTAGAACGCCGCGCAGTCCGGCACCACGCCCACGCGGATGAACGACATGGCAAAGCGCGCGCGGGTGCTGGCGATGATGAAGTCCGCCGCCAGCGCCAGGCTGAAGCCCGCGCCATAGGCCGCGCCATCCACCGCCGCAATCACCGGCTTATCCAGCAGCATCAGGTCCTTGAGCCAGTCGTGCAGGCTGGTCAGGCGCTGGCGCCAGCCGCCGTTGTCCAGCCCGCTGGCGGCGATGTTGGAGAGGTCGCCGCCCGAGCAGAAATGCGCGCCCGCGCCCGTCAGCACCAGCGCGCGGATGGCCGGGTCGGCCTGCACCTGGCGCACCACCGCGGCCATCTCCACGCGCATGGCGGGGTCGAAGGCGTTGCGCTTGGTGGGGTTGCTCAGGGTCAGCGTGGCCACGCCGTCCTGCACCTCGAAAACGATGCGCTCGTATACCTGGCTCATGCCGCGCTCCGCGGCACGTACGACGCGCGCATGTCGCGCCCGCCGCGCAGCGACGATCCGCCGTCCACCGGGATGACGGCGCCCGTCACGTAGCCCGCCTGCGGCGACGAGAGGAACAGCGCCATGTTCGCAATGTCATCCAGCGTGCCCATGCGCTGCAGCGGCACGGTGGCGACCGCGTTGGCCAATGCCTCGGGCGTGGGCGCCAGGCGCCGCATGCCCTCGGTGTCACCGATCGGGCCGGGCGCGATGGCGTTCACGCGCACGCCCACCTCGCCCCATTCCATGGCCAGCACGCGCGTCATCATGTCGATGCCGGCCTTGGCGGCGCAGGCATGCACCTGGTACATGGTGGGGTTCACGCCCTGCGGCGCCGAGATGTTGATGACGCTGGCGCCCGGTTTCTTGAGCATCGGGTACGCCAGGCGCAGCACGTGGAAGCTGCCGTTCAGGTCGATGTCGATCACGGTCTTGAAGCCGTTAGGCGACAAGTCGGCCGCGGGCGCGATGAAGTTGCCCGCTGCGCCGGAGATCAGCACGTCGATGTCACCGAACTGCGCATGCGCCTGGCGCAGCGCGGCGTCCACCGCAGCGGGGTCGCGCACGTCGGCACTGATGCCCAGCGCCTGCGCCCCCAGCGCGCGCAGGCCTTCGGCCGCCTGCTGCACCTTGTCGGGCGAGCGGCTCATGACCACCACGTGGGCGCCCGCGCGTGCAAACGCCTGGGCGATGCCGAGGTTGATGCCGCTGGTGCCGCCGGCCACGAAGACGTGGCGGCCAGCGAAGGAGGAGGACTCAGCCATGGCGCCCTCCTTTCAGTCCAGCTGCAGCTTCTGGCTGCGGATCAAGTCGCCCCAGTCCTGCCGGTCGCGCTCCACGATCTTCGAGAACTGCTCGCTCGCCATGCCCCCGGGGCGGCCGCCCAGCTCGCGGTAGCGTTGGACCACGGCCGGGTCCTGCAGCACGGCGACGAGGTTGTCGGTGAGCTTCTTCACGACGGCCGGCGGCGTCTTGGCGGGCACGAAGAAGCCCATCCAGCCCACCTTGTCGAAGTCCTTCATGCCCAGCTCGGTCATGGTGGGCACGTCGGGCAGCTCGGGCTCGCGCGTGGAGCCGGTCACGGCCAGCGCGCGCAGCTTGCCATCCTTCACATGGCCCAGCGACCCCGTGAGGTTGTCGAACATGAACTGGGTCTCGCCGGCCACGATGGCCATGGTGGCAGGCGCCGAGCCCTTGTAGGGCACGTGCACCACGTCCCCCCCCGCACTCTGGCGCAGCAGCTCGCCCATGAGGTGCGTGGTCT
This sequence comes from Diaphorobacter sp. LR2014-1, assembly GCF_002916785.1. NCBI lineage: Bacteria > Pseudomonadati > Pseudomonadota > Betaproteobacteria > Burkholderiales > Comamonadaceae > Diaphorobacter > Diaphorobacter sp. LR2014-1. The sequence continues at coordinate 142,139 of NZ_MTBE01000001.1, forward strand.
GGCCCACGCCCGCGGACGAGAAAGCCAGCTTGCCCGGCTCGCGCTTGGCCGTGGAGACAAGCTCCTTCAGGCTCTTGATGGGCGACTTCACCGGCACGACCAGCACGTTGGCGAACGAGATCATGTCGGTCAGCGCCACGAAGTCCTCGGCCTTGTAGGGGAGCTTCTGATAGGCGGTGTAGTTGATGGCGTTGGAGCCGGTGTTGCCCACCAGCACGGTGTAACCGTCGGCCGGCGCGCGCGCCACGAGGCTGCTGCCCAGCGAGCCGCCCGCGCCGGGCTTGTTGTCCACCACGATGGGCTGGCCCAACCGCTCGCTGAGCTTTTGCGCCATGAAGCGCACAGGCGTGTCGGTGGTGCCGCCGGCCGCGCCGGGCACGACGAAGGTGATGGGGCGTGTGGGCCAGGCGGCGTCGGCCCGTGCGGGGTGCGACGCCGTCAGGGCGGCCAGGCCCAGCAGGGCGGTGGCGCCCGCCAGGCGCAGCGCTTGGCGGTGATGGTGGAAAGGCATGTTTTGTCTCCTTCGGTCCTGGTAGTGTTGGGCTGTCAATTGCTATTTAATAGATAGCGCATTGCGCTTTATGGACGGGCGTTTGAGCCTCTTATTTCATCAAACACCTTGCCAGACAGGTGGGCGCTTTTCGGCAAAGGCCGTGGCCCCTTCGCGTGCGTCTTGCGAGGCGAATACCGGCGCGGTGATCACGGCCTGGCGGTCAAACATCTCGGCCTGCGGCCAGTCGGCCGACTCTTGCGCCACGCGCTTGCTGGCGATTAGCGCCAGCGGGCCATTGGCCGCCACGGTCTGGGCCAGTTCCAGGGCGGCGTCCAGCGCCTGGCCGGGCTCGACCAGGCGGTTGACCAGGCCATGGGCCTGGGCGCGCTCGGCGCCGAACATGTCGCCGGTGAGGATGCATTCCATGGCGACGTGGTAGGGCAGGCGCTTGGGCAGGCGCAACAGGCCACCAGCGGTGGCCGCCAAACCCCGCTTGACCTCGGGCAGGCCGAACTTGGCTGTGCGGGCGGCCACGATCAGGTCGCAGGCCAGCACCAGCTCGAAGCCACCGGCCAGCGCGTAGCCCTCGACGGCGGCGATCAGCGGTTTGCGCGGCGGCTTTTGCGTGAGGCCACAAAACCCCCGCCCGGCGATGCTCGGGCGCTTGCCCTGCAGAAAGCCCTTCAAGTCCATGCCCGCACAGAAGGTGCCACCCGCGCCGGTGACGATGCCCACCTGCAGCGCCGGGTTGCTGTCCAGCGCATCGAGCGCGGCCACCATGGCTTCGGCCATCTCCAGCGTGGCGGCATTGCGTGCCTCGGGGTTGCTCAGCGTCATGATCTGCACGTTGCCGCGCACTTCGACCAGTACCGTGGATGTCATTAAAAAATTCCTTTCAGTTCTTGATCGCGCTGCATGGCCCACACTGCATGCAACCGGCGCGACCTGAGGCCCGGGCAGCCGAGCAAGGGCCGCCCCGCAGCGAGGGCTGCGTCCCCCTGCCCGCGTAGCGCAGCGAAGCGAGAGCGGGGGGAAGCGGCGCAGCCGCTCAGGGGGGTGTCCTGATCACCTAGGCTGCATGCGAATGGCCCCATCGAGGCGGATGGTCTCGCCGTTGAGCATGGGGTTCTCCAGGATGTGCAGGGCGGTCAGCGCGTATTCCGAGGGGTGGCCCAAGCGCGCGGGGTTGGGCACCGATGCGCCCAGCGACTGGCGCACGGCCTCGGGCAGCTTGGCCAGGATGGGCGTGTCGAACAGGCCTGGTGCGATGGTGCACACGCGGATGAACTTGGAGGCCAGGTCGCGCGCCGCCACGATGGTCATACCGATCACGCCCGCCTTGGACGAGGCATAGGGAATCTGGCCGATCTGCCCCTCGTAGCCCGCCACCGACGCGGTGAGCACGCAAGCGCCGCGCTCGCCGTCGATGGGTTCGTTCTTGGCCAGGGCCACGGCCGCCAGGCGCAGCGTGTTGAAGGTGCCGATCTGGTTCACGCGGATGATGTTGATGTACTTCTCCAGCGAGCCGGGGCTGCCGTCCTTTTCGATCAGGCGCACCGGGCCGCCGATGCCCGCGCAATGCACCAGCGCGCGGAAGTTGCCGAACGCCTCGGCCGCGGCGATGGCCTGCTGCATCTGGCCTTCGTCGGACACGTCGGCCTTCACATAGCGCAGGCGGCCGGCGTATTGCTGTTCCATGGCCTGGCCGCGCTCGTCGTTCAGGTCCACGGCCACCACGTTCAGGCCACGCTCCAGCAGCGCGACGGCCGAGGCCTCGCCCAGGCCCGAGACCCCGCCCGTGACGAGGGCGGTCATTCCTTGTTGCAGCTTCATGCTTTTTTCCTCATTTTGGCTTCCAGCGCCCGTCCATCAAGCGCCAGCAGCTATCAAATCAATAGTTACAGACGTTCGATGATGGTGGCGTTGGCCATGCCGCCGGCCTCGCACATGGACTGCAGGCCGTAGCGCTGGCCGCTGTCTTCCAGCGCGTGCAGCATGGTGGTCATCAGGCGCAGGCCCGAGGCGCCCAGCGGGTGGCCCAGCGCAATGGCGCCGCCGCGCGGGTTCAGGCGCTCGCCGTCAGCCTTCAGCTCCTTCTGCCATGCCATGGGCACCGAGGCAAAGGCCTCGTTGATTTCGTAGTGGTGGATATCGTCCAGCTTCATGCGCGCCTTGGCCAGCACGCGCTGCGTGGCCGGGATGGGCGCGGTGAGCATGTACAGCGGGTCGTCGCCCACCACGTCGAAGGCCACGAAACGCGCACGCGGGCGCAGGCCCAGCTGCTGGGCACGCTGCTCGCTCATGATGAGCATGGCGCTGGCGCCGTCGGTCATCTGGGAGGCGTTGCCGGCCGTAGTGGCCCACTGGATCTGCGGGAACCGCGCGGACAGCTCCTCGTTCTCGAACACGGCCTTCAGGCCGGCGAGCTTGTCCACCGTGGTGCCGGCGCGGATGGTCTCGTCTGCCGTCACGCGGCCGGCGGGGGTGTCGATGCCCACGATCTCGCGCGCAAAGCCTCCGCTGGACTGCGCCGCGTGGGCACGCTGGTGCGAGCGCGCGGCATAGGTGTCCAGCGCGGTGCGGTCCAGGCCCCATTGGGCGGCCACCAGGTCGGCCGAGACACCCTGCCCCACCAAGCCGGGGGCGTAGCGGGCGTCAAAGCGCGGTCCGGTAGTGTTCTTGCCCATGCGCGAGCTGCCCATGGGCACGCGGCTCATCGACTCCACGCCGCAGGCGATCACGATGTCCTGCGTGCCCGCCATGATGGCCTGCGCCGCGAAGTGCACGGCCTGCTGGCTGGAGCCGCATTTGCGGTCGATGGTGGTGGAGGGCACGTGCGCAGGCAGGCCCGCCGCCAGCCAGGCCAGGCGCCCGGGCGTGCCCGCCTGCTCGCCGGCTTGGCTCACGCAGCCGCAGATCACGTCGTCCACCGTGCCGGGATCCAACTGGTTACGGGCGACCAGTTGCTCCAGCACCTGCGAGAGCAGGTCCACAGGATGCACCTCGGCCAGTGCGCCATCGGGCTTGGCCCGGGCCATGGGGCTGCGGATGGCATCGACGATGACGGGAATATTCATGCTGACTCCATGTGTTTGTGAGACAAATGATCCATTAAAAATGATTTTCAGCCGGTTTGAATGTGCTGAAGACCGTGTTTACCCGATGTGTTTTGGCCTGTGCGCCTGAAAAAATCGTCTCACACAACATTTTTGTGAGACATGCATTTCGCATTTTTGGGTGACTCCAGTCCCCATGGCGGCGCACCGAGGAGCAACGGGTGACAGGTATGCAGGACTTCTTTGGCCGCGCGGCGGCAGCTCCCGACCGGGTGGTACTGGTCATGGCCGAGACAGGCGCGCGCTTCACCGCCGGCGAAGTGGCGCAACGTGCCCTGGCGATGGCGCAGTGGCTCCACACCCAGGGCCTGCAGGCGGGCGAGCGCTTCGCGGTGGTGCTGGAAAACCGCGTCGAGATCCTGGCGCTGGCGCTGGCAGCCCGGCAGGCCGGCCTATATGCCGCCGTGCTGAGCACGCACCTGACACCGGCCGAGGTGGCCTACATCGTGCAGGACTGTGGCGCGCGGCTGGTGGTGGCGTCCGCCAAGACCCTGCCCCAGCTGGCCGAGTTGCAGGCCCACCATCCCCTGCCCTGCTGGACGGTGGACGAGGCCCCTGCGCAAGCCGCGTCGGTGCAGGCCCCATCGCTACAGGCCGCGCTCGACGCCCTGCAGGGGCCGCCTGCGGACTTCGCCGACCGACCGCTGGGGCGCGATCTGCTGTATTCCTCGGGCACCACGGGCCGGCCCAAGGGCGTGCTCAAGCCCCTGTGGCCCGCCCACCTGCGCGGCCAGACCGACCCCGAGGCACTGGGCACGGCGCGCATCATGGGCATGGGCGAAGACACCGTGTACCTCTCGCCCGCGCCGCTGTACCACGCTGCACCGCTGCGCTACACGCTGCGCGTGCTGGAGCTGGGCGGGCAGGCCGTGATCATGGAGCGCTTTGACGCCGAGACCGCCCTGGCCCTCATCGAGCGCTACCGCGTCACCCACAGCCAGTGGGTGCCCACCATGTTCGGCCGCATGCTCAAGCTGCCCGAGGCCGTGCGCCAGCGCTACGACCTGTCCAGCCACCGCGTGGCCATCCACGCCGCCGCGCCCTGCCCCGTGGATGTGAAGCACGCCATGCTCGACTGGTGGGGCGACATCCTGATGGAGTACTACGCGGGCTCCGAGGGCTGCGGCACGACGATGATCAATTCGGCCGAGTGGCGCCGGCGCCCCGGCTCGGTCGGACGGCCCACCACGGGGCGGCTGCACATCGTGGGCGACGACGGGCAGGAGCTGCCCGCGGGCGAGATCGGGCAGGTGTATTTCTCGGGCGGCGGGCAGTTCAGCTACCTCAACGACGAAGAGAAGACGCGCCAGGCCATCAACGAGCGCGGCTGGATCACCTATGGCGACATCGGCCATGTGGATGCCGAGGGCTACCTTTACTTAAGCGACCGGCGCGCAGACCTGATCCTCTCGGGGGGCGTCAACCTGTACCCGCAGGAGATCGAGAACGCCCTGATGCGCCACCCCGACGTGTACGAGGTGGCCGTGGTGGGCGTACCCCACCCCGATTTTGGCGAGCAGCCCCTGGCAGCCGTGGTGCTGCGCCACGGCGCGCAGGCCTCGCTGGACACGGCACGCGCCATTGCCGCCCAGGCGGCCGAGGTGTTGGCGCGCATGAAGCTGCCCCAGCGCGTGGTGTTCGTCGATGCGCTGCCGCGCCTGGAGACCGGCAAGCTGCTGCGCCGCAAGCTGAAGGAGCGCTTTCGTGACGAGCCGCAGGCGGGGTTTGCCCTGCGAGACTCCTGAAATCATAGCTACTAGCGCTTACCAGATAAGCGCTAAAGCCCATTTAGACATTTAGACCCTGAGACACCGACCATGCAAGACCTGATCCAGCGCACCGTTTTCCGTGAAGACCATGAACAGTTCCGTGACGCCGTGCGCCACTTCTTCGACAAGGAAATCGTGCCGCACCTGGCCGACTGGGAGCGCAACGGCATCGTGCCCAAGGAAGTGTGGCGCAAGGCCGGCCGCGAAGGGCTGCTCAACACCATGCTGCCCGAGCCCTACGGCAGCGGCGGTGACTTCGGCCACGCGGCCGTGCTGATCGAGGAAGTGGGCCGCACCAACGCCACGGCGCTGGGCTTTCCGCTGCACTCGGACATCGTGGCGCCCTACATCTACGCCTACGGCAACCAGGAGCAGCACGACCGCTGGCTGCCCAAGATGGCCGCCGGCGAAATGATCGGTGCCATTGCCATGACCGAGCCCGGCGCGGGCAGCGACCTGAAGTCGGTGCGCACCACCGCCAAACTGGTCAAGAGCAGCGAAGGCGACCACTACGTCATCAACGGTGCCAAGACCTTCATCACCAACGGCATCAATTCCGAGATCGTGATCGTGGTCTGCAAGACCGCGCCCGACCTGGGCGCCAAGGGCGTGTCGCTGATCGTGGTGGAAGACGGCACGCCGGGTTTCAGCAAGGGCCGCAAGCTGGAAAAGATCGGCCTGATGGGGCAGGACACCTCCGAGCTGTTCTTTGACAACGTGAAGGTGCCCGTGGGCAACCTGCTGGGCGAGGAGAACATGGGCTTCAAGTACCTGATGCAGGAGCTGGCCCAGGAGCGCCTGGTGGTGGCGGTGCGCGCGGCCCGCTGCATCGAGTCCTTCCTGCAAAAGACCGTCGACTACACGCGCGAGCGCAAGGCCTTCGGCCAGACCGTGTTCGAGTTTCAGAACACGCGCTTCAAGCTGGCCGAGGCCAAGGCGCAGGCCACCATGCTGCGCACCTTCGTCGACGAATGCATGAAGCTGCACATGCAGCGCAAGCTGACGCCCGAGCGCGCCGCCATGGTCAAGCTCAACGCGACGGCGCTGCAGAACAAGCTGCTCGATGAATTCCTGCAACTGCACGGCGGCTACGGCTACATGACCGAATACCAGGTGGGCCGCGCCTGGACCGATGCCCGCATCGGCCGCATCTACGGCGGCAGCGACGAGATCATGAAGGAAATCATCGCCCGCACGCTGTAGCACGAGCCATTCCCTTTCTACATAAAACCCAAGGAGACAACACCCATGGCATTCACCCGGCGCAAGACCCTGGGCCAATGGCTACCCCTGATCGCCCTGGCCGCCACGTGCGGCGTGGGCGCCGCACAGGCGCAGGACCATTACCCGAGCAAACCCATCCGCGTCATCGTGCCCTATCCGGCCGGCGGCGGCACGGACATCATTGCCCGCCTGATCGGCACGCAGCTGTCCCAGCGCCTGGGCCAGGCCGTGGTGGTGGAAAACAAGCCCGGGGCCAGTGGCATCCTGGGCAACGACACCGTGGCCAAGGCGCCCGGCGACGGCTACACGGTGCTCATGGGCATCACCACCGTGGTGCAGATCCCGGCGCTGTACAAGAAGGTGCCCTACAAGCTCAGCGACCTGGCCCCGGTGTCGCAGGTGGCCAAGTCGGCCGACCTGCTGATGGTGCCGCGCAGCTCGGGCGTGACCACGCTGCAGCAGTTCGTGGACAAGGCCAAGGCAGCCCCCGGCACGCTCAACTTCGGCAGCTACGGCAACGCCACCTCGTCGCACATGAACGGCGAGCGCTTCAAGCAAAAGGCCGGCATCGACATCACGCACATTCCCTACCAGGGCTCGGGCCCCGAGATGGCGGCCATGCTGGGCGGGCAACTGTCGCTGGCCTTCGTGGACGCCACGGCCGCCTACCCGCACATCAAGTCGGACAAGATCAACATCCTGGCCATCACCGGCGCACAGCGCCACCCGGCCCTGCCCCAGGTGCCCACCATGACCGAAGCCGGTTACCCCGGCCTGGAAGCCAACGGCTGGTTCGGCATGTTCGTGCCCGCCACCACGCCCAAGGCCATCGTGGACAAGCTGGGCAGCGAAGTGAGTTCCATCGTCAAGTCGCCCGAGCTGAACAAGCGCCTGACCGAGATGGGCCTGATCCCCGTGGGGTCCCTGCCCGACGACTTCAAGGCCCAGATCGACAAGGACGCTGCCCACTGGAAGGCCGTGGCCGAGGCCGCCAAGATCTCGATGGACTGAGATGAAACGACGCCCCCCGAGTCGCTTCGCGCCTGCCCCCGCTCTCGCATTGCTGCCATGCGGGCAGGGGACGCAGCCCTCGCTGCGGGGCGGAGCGGCGCGGCGCGGGCCTAGGCCGGCATAGGCCCTTGCTTGGTGGCGGCCCTGGCTTGGGGTGCGCCGGTTGCATGGGCTGCGGCCGGTGCGTAGCGCTATGGATAACTGAGATGCCATACAGGCAAAGGAGACGCGCGATGAAACACGAAGCCCACCCCCTTGGATGGAACCGGCGCCACCTGCTGGCCCTGGCCGCCGCAACCGCGGCGGCAGGCCCGCTGGGCGCACGGGCGCAGGCCGCGCCCGCCGGCTTCGCCACCCGCCCCGTGCGGGTGGTGGTGCCCTTTGCCGCTGGCGGCGCCACCGACGTGATCGCCCGGATACTGGGCGAGCGCATGGCGCAGCGCTTTGGCCAGTCGGTGGTGGTGGACAACAAGCCCGGCGCGGCCGGCCTGATCGCCGGCGAGATGGTCGCCAAGGCGCCGCCCGACGGCATGACCGCGCTGCTGGGCACCACCTCGTCGATGCTGACCAACAAGTACCTGTACAAGAAAACGCCCTACGACCCGCTGACCGAGCTGACGCCGCTGGTGCGCGTGTGCCTCGCGCCGATCGCCCTGGTGGTCACCGCCGACACGCCGGCGCAGAACCTGCAGGACTTCATGGCCTGGATCCGCTCCCAGAAGGGCAAGCTGACCTATGGCTCCTACGGCATCGGATCGCACGGCCAACTGGCCTGCACCACGCTCAGCGAGGTGGCCGGCGCCGACATGACGCATGTGGCCTACAAAGGTGAGGCGCCGATGGTGCAGGACCTGCTGGGCGGACAGATCAAGATCGGCATGGGCAGCCTGCTGTCGCTCAAGGCGCACGTCGACGCGGGCAAGCTGCGCGCGCTGGCCGTGACCGGCCCGCGTCGCGTGCCGCTGCTGCCCGAGGTGCCCACCTTCACCGAGGCCGGCTACCCACAGGATGCGCTGTCGATTGTGGGTTGGTTGGCGATTGCCGGCCCCAAAGCCATGCCGGCCGACGTGGCGCGGCAATGGGCCCAGGCCGCCAACCACGCCGTGGCCAGCCGCGAGGGCCTGGCGCGCATCATCGCCGCCGGCTTCGTACCGGTGAACGACGACACGCCCGAGAAGTTCGCCCGCCTGTGGGCCCAGGAAGCCCCTGTCTGGGGCCGCCTGCTGCAAGCTGCAGGCGTCCAACCCAGCTGAGCAGCCCCGCTGGCGCCTAGGCGCTGGCGGATGCAGTGGAGCGGGCGATCAGCTTGAAGCTGCCCGTCGCCATGGCCACCAGCGTGCCGTCCTCGGCGCGCACTTCGCCGCGCACGAAGCTGATGGAGCGGCCGCGCCGCTCGCAGCGCGCGGTGGCAATCAGATCGCCCGCGCCCGCGGCGACGTAATGCAGCGTCAGGTCGATGGTGGCCACGCCATAGGCAGCCGGGTCGTGCGCGCGCGCCGCCGCAGCCAGCGTGCAGTCCAGCAGCGTAGCGATCGATCCGCCATGGACCTCGCCGCGGCTGTTGGCCTGGTCCGCCTGGAAACGCATGCGCACCTGGGCCATGTCGTGGCCGATGCGCTCACCGCGCAGCGCCATGGCGCGGGCCATGGCCATGGGCAGGCCAAAGAACATGTCGGGGGCTTCGCCGGCGAAGGGGCTCAGGGGAATGTCGGCGGTGATGGAAGACGGTTGTTGCATGAAGGGGATTGTCAGTGGTTCATGGTGCACCCGCACGGCAGGGCCCAGGCACGGGCGGCCGCGCAAGCGGCCTATGCCGGCCGCGCCGCGCCGGCGCAACCGCGAGCGGGGGAAGCGGCGCAGCGGCTCAGGGGGTGTCAATCCACTCTTGCCCCCGTGGACTTGACCACGGCGGCCCAGCGCGTGATCTCGCGCTCGATGTGCGCCTGCAGCGCCTCGGGGGTGGAGCCCACGGGCTCGTAGCCGCCGGCGGCCAGTTGGGATTGCAGCTGGGGCTGGCGCAGCGCGGCGGCGATCTCGCGGCTCAGGCGCTGGGTGATCTCGGGCGGCGTGCCGGCTGGCGCGATCAGCGCATACCAGCCGGTCACGTCAAAGCCGGCAATGCCCTGCTCCTGCACCGTCGGGACCTCGGGCGCCAGGGCCGAGCGCTGTGGGCTGGTGACGGCCAGCGCATGCATGCGCCCGCTGCGGATGTGCGGCATGGAGGTGGAGATGCTGTCGAACGTGAGGTCGATGTCACCCGCCAGCATGGCGTTGACCACGCCGGCGCTGCCTTTGTAGGGCACGTGCGTCATCTTGACCCCGGCAATGCTGCTGAAGTATTCCGCCGCGAGGTGCCCGGTGTTGCCGTTGCCGGCCGAGCCAAAGGTGAGCTTGCCCGGCGCCGCCTTGGCGGCCTGGATCAGCTCATGGATGTTCTTTGCAGGCAGCTTGCCGCTGGCCGCCACCACCATGGGCAGGTTGGCCACCAGCGACACGGGGGCGAAGTCCTTGCGCGTGTCGTAGGGCAGCTTGGGGTAGAGGCTGTCGTTGATGGCATGCGCGGCCAGCACCATGAACACGGTGTAGCCATCGGGCTTGGCCCGCGCCACATACTGCGAGGCCAGTGTGCCGCCCGCCCCGGGTTTGTACTCCAGCACCACGGGCTGGCCCAGCTGCTGCTGCAACTGCATCGCCAAGGGGCGCCCCAGCAGGTCGGCGCTGCCACCAGGCGGGTAGGGAATCACGAGCTGGATCGGCTTGGAAGGCCAGGCGTCCGCGGCGTAGGCAACGGGCGCCAGCAGGGCGCTGGCGGTCAGGGCCATGCTGGCGAGCAAGGCGCGGCGCAGCCGCGAGGGACGAGGCAGTGACATGGCAGTCTCCGGGTGGTGAGAGGAAAGTCAGCCGGCGATGGGCGCCGCTTGCAGGTACTGCTCGCGCAGCGTGCGCTTGAGCACCTTGCCGATCTCGCTGCGCGGCAGGCGCTCGACCAGCCGCAGGTCGGCCACGCGCTGGGTCTTGCCCACGCGGGTGTTGAGCCATTCGCGCAATTCTTCTGCGGTGTGCTGTGAGCCCGAGCGCCCCACCACATAGGCCACGGGTGTCTCGCCCCACTGCTCGGAGGGCACGCCGACCACGGCGCACTCGGCCACCTGCGGGTGCTGGCACAGCACAGCCTCGATGTCGCTCGGGTAGACGTTGAAGCCGCCCGTGATGATCATGTCCTTCTTGCGGTCGCCCAGCACGATGAAGCCGTCCGCGTCCAGCCGGCCCACGTCGCCGCTGCGGATGTAGCGCCGGCCTTCCGCATCGAACCACTCGGCCTCGCGCGTCTTGTCCGGCAGGCGGTAGTAGCCGCTCATCATCCCAGCCGAGCGGCCGACGATCTCGCCCTGCTCGCCCGCAGGCAGTTCGCGCCCCTGCTCGTCGATGAACCGGATGTCGGCGCCCTCGCCCGGGCGGCCCACGGTGTGCAGCTTATGCGGAAAGTCATGGCAGTGCAGTTCGCAGCGCACGCCGCCTTCGGTCATGCCGTAGTACTCGATGAGCCGGCCCGGCCAGCGCCGCAGCACCTCGGCCTTGAGCGCGGCACTGAAGGGCGCGCTGGTACAGAACTTGTGTTGCAGCCGGCTCAAGTCCGTGCGGTCGAAATCCGGGCAGGCCATCAGGCGCTGGTACTGCACGGGCACCAGCATGGTGTGGGTAGCGCCGTGCTGCTGGGCCAGCGCCAGATAGCGCGTGGCATCGAACTTGCGCATCAGCACCAGCGTGCCGCCCAGCGCCAGCGTGGGCAGCGCCGCCACCAGCGTGGTGTTGGAATACAGCGGCGTGGCGCACAGCGAGACGGCATCGGGCCCGTAGCCGTTGGTGACTGCGCGCCGCACATGCGCCCAGCGCATGGCCCAGGACTGCACGATGCCCTTGGGCACACCCGTGGTGCCCGAGGAATAGATCACGTTGAACGGCCAGTCGGGCGCGGGCGTGATCGGTGCCGGTGCGCCGTCGCCCTGGACCAGCCATTGCGACCAGGGCTCGCCCGCTTCGGGCGCATCGTCCAGGGCCACGCAACGCAGCGCAGCGCCCGCATGCAGCGGCCATTGCGCGGCCACCTCGCGGTCGCGCAGCACCAGGCGCGCGCCGCAGTTGTCCAGCATGGCGCTCAGGTGCTCGGCCGTGGCCGAAGGCGCCAGCGGCGCCACGGCCACGCCGGCGCGCAGAGCGCCCAGGTAGGCCAGCACATATTCGACCGAGGTGCCTGCGCAGATGGCCACCACATCGCCGGGTTGCATGCCGTCACGCTGCAGGCTGCGCGCCACGCGGTCCATGCCGGCGTGCAGCGCGGCGTAGTCCAGCCGCTGGCCCTCCAGGACCAGGGCGGCGTGGCCAGGGCGGTGCGCGGCCTGGCGTTCAATCAGTTCGGGCAGCGAGCCGAAGGGCTGGGCCAGCAGGTGTTCGATGTCTGGATGCATGGAATGGGAGAGCAGTGAAAAGACGGGGCGCGTGCCCCGCCCTGGTTATTCGAGGGACAGGCCCGCCGCCTTGACGATCTGTGCCCAGCTCTTGCGTTCCTGGGCGATGAAGGCGTCGTACTCGGCAGGCGTCTCGCCACCGGGCACGCCGCCCAGTTCGGCAAAACGCTGGCGCACCTCGGGCGTTTGCATGGCCTTGCGCGCCGATTGCTGCAGGCGCTCGACCACCGCATCGGGCGTGCCGGTCGGCGCCAGCAGGCCGAACCAGGCCGTGACTTGCATGGGCACGCCGGCCTCGGCCATGGTCGGCACATCAGGCAGTTGTGCCGAGCGCTCGGCGCTGGTGATGGCCAGCGCGCGGAACTTGCCGGCCTTGATGTGCGGCATGGAGCTGGGCAGGTTGTCGATCATGAAATCCACCTGCTGCCCCAGCAGCGCCGTGACGGCAGGCGCCGCGCCGGGATAAGGCACCAGGGTCACTTCGATGCCGGACTTCTGACGGAACATCTCCGAGGACATGTGGGGGGACTGCCCCACGCCCGAGGTGGACACATTGAGGCGGCGCGTCTTCGCCAGGCTGACCAGCTCCTGCGCACTGCGCACGGGGGAGTCGGCATGCACCACGAGGATGTTGGGTACGGAGATCACGTTGGTGATGCCGCGCAGGTCGCTTTCCTTGTAGCTGAGCTGCTTGTAGAGGCTGAAGTTGATCGCCACCGGGCCGATATTGCCCATGAGCAGCGTGTAGCCGTCGGGCTTCGCGCGCGCCACCTGCGCGGTGCCGATGCTGCCGCCGCCGCCACCCTTGTTCTCCACGACGATGGAAGTGCCCAGGTCCTTGGCCATCTTCTCGGCCAGCACGCGCGCCGCGATGTCGGTGGTGCCGCCCGCAGCGGCTGGCACGACGATGGTGATGGGACGCTCGGGCCAGGCAGCCCAGGTGGCCAGCGGAAGGGCGGTCAGGCAGAGGGCAAGCAGATGGCTGCGCAGGGGCATGTCGTGTCCTTGTCGTGTGCAATGGGGTTCACCACACGATAAGGGCAGGCTGACGGCGACGGCTCAGGGTTTCATGGGAGACACGCTTCGTGATTCAGCAACCCATGCTTAGGCAGGTTGAAAGGACGGCGGGGACGCGTGTACACGTGGTGACTGCGGCCACCGGCCGCACACGCCTGTCAAGCCGTGGCACGCTGCACGAATCGCGCAAGACGCTCCACGCCCTCACGCAGTCTGGCCCCGTCGGACACCGCGTGGCACCAGCGCAGCCAGCCTTCACCCTCGGGGCCGAAGGCCGCGCCCGGCGCCAGGCCCAAGCCGGCCTCGCTCACCAGATGTTTGGCAAGCGCCAGGGAGTCGTCAAAGCCCGCCAGGCGGAAGAACACGTACATCGCCCCGCCGGCATCGGGCACTTCCACACCCGGCACGGCACGCAGCGCTTGCACCAGCAGCCGGCGGCTTTCCACGAGGCCCGCGCGCAGCTGCGCCACATGCGCCTCGCCCTGCTGCAAAGCCACCGTTGCGGCGCGCTGCACGGGCTCGAAGATGCACGAGAAGTTGTATTCAATGACCTTGCCCAGGTCGGCCTCCAGCGCCTCGGGCACCACCATCCAACCCGCGCGCCAACCCGTCATGCACCACGCCTTGGAACAACTGTTGACCGAGATGATGCGGTCGCCCGGTGCGTAGTGGCGCAGGAAAGAAGGTGCGCTGGCCAGCTGCGGGTCGTATACCAGACGCTCGTACACGTCGTCGCTCAGAATCCAGATGCCATGGCGGCGGCAGTGCGCGAGGATCGCCACCAGGCTTTCCTCATCGATGGTCCAGCCTGTGGGGTTGTTGGGTGAATTGAGGATGAGCATGCGCGTGCCCGGCGTGAGCGCATCCAGCAGCCGATCCAGCGCAAGCGTCCAGCGCCCGCCCCGCACCGCCAGTGGCACGCGTTCAACCTGCGCGCCCAGGATGCGCGGCATCTCCAGCAGGTTGGGCCACAGCGGCGTGACGGCCACCACGCGGTCGCCCGGCGACAGCAGCATCTGGCAGGTAAGCATCAGCCCGGTATCGCCCGAAGCCACAGCGCCGATGCGCTGGGCGGACACCTCGCGTCCGTGCAGGTCCGACAGATATTGCGCGATGGCCTCGCGCAGGTAGGGCCGGCCCAGATTCTGCGAATAGAAGGTCTCGCCCGAACCGAGCGACTGCGCCGCCGCATCCCGGATGAACTGCGGCGTGGGCTGATCGGACTCGCCAAACCAGAAGGGCAGCACGTCCGCGCGCCCCATGCCGGTGTTGGCGACTTCGCGGATCAGCGATCCGCCCAGGCTCTGGATGGCGGGCCGCGCCAGGGCGGGCAGGAGGGTATCGGTGGGCGAAGCGGGGTTGTGCATGCGGGTCAGATGGAAAGCGAAAAGGTATGGGAAACAGGGCGCTACGGGTCGTAGCGCGTCAGCACTCCACGATGTTCACCGCGAGGCCGCCGCGCGAAGTCTCCTTGTACTTGGTCATCATGTCCGCGCCGGTCTCGCGCATGGTCTTGATGACCTGGTCCAGGCTCACATGGTGCGTCCCGTCGCCATGCAGCGCCATGCGCGCGGCGTTGATGGCCTTCACCGAAGCCAGGGCGTTGCGCTCGATGCACGGGATCTGCACCAGCCCGCCCACCGGGTCGCAGGTCAGGCCCAGGTGGTGCTCCATGCCGATCTCGGCGGCGTTCTCCACCTGCGCGGGCGTGCCGCCCAGCACGGCGCACAGGCCCGCCGCAGCCATGGAGCAGGCCACCCCCACCTCGCCCTGGCAGCCCACCTCAGCGCCCGAGATGGAGGCGTTCTCCTTGTACAGGATGCCGATGGCGCCAGCCGTGAGCAGGAAGTCGACCACGCCAGCCTCGGTAGCGCCGGGAATGAAGCGCCAGTAGTAATGCAGCACTGCTGGCACGATGCCCGCCGCGCCATTGGTGGGGGCCGTGACCACGCGCCCGCCGGCGGCGTTCTCCTCGTTCACGGCCAGGGCGAACAGGTTCACCCAGTCGATCACCTGCAGCGGGTCCTGCTGGGTGTCGGGCGCGTTCTGCAGCGCCTGGTGCAGCGCGGGCGCACGCCGGCGCACCTGGAAGCCGCCGGGCAGCACGCCGCCCACGCTGCAGCCGCGCGCCACGCAGTCCTGCATGGCGCGCCAGATGGTGAGCAGGCCGGCGTCGATCTCGGCGTCGGTGCGCCAGTGGCGTTCGTTCACGCGCATCACCTGCGCGATCGATCCGCCCTGCGCCGCGGCCTGCGCCAGCAGCTGTTCGCCACTGTGAAAGGGCAGCGGCAGCACCTCGGTGTCGGGCGCTATGGCGGCCTGGCGCTGTGCGTCAGCGGCCGCCTCCTCGCTCACGATGAAGCCGCCGCCCACCGAGTAATACACCTGCGCGGCCAGCGTGCCGCCCGCCGCATCGAAAGCCTCGAAACGCATGCCGTTGGCGTGCAGTGGCAGCGTGACGTCGGGTACCAGCAGCAGGTCGGCCGCCTCGTCGAATGCCACTTCGGGGCCGTCGGCCAGCGGCAGGCGGCGCCGGCTGCGGATGCGGGCGATGAGCGGCTCGATGGCGTCCACCTCCACGGTGTCCGGCGCATGGCCGGCCAGGCCCAGCAGCACGGCGCGGTCGCTCGCGTGCCCGCGCCCCGTGGCGCCCAGCGAGCCGTAGAGCGTGCTGCGCACGCGCGCCACCTGCGCCAGCACCCCCTCGCGCGCCAGCCGCTGCGCGAACAGCCGCGCAGCGCGCATGGGCCCCACGGTGTGCGAACTGGACGGCCCGATGCCGATCTTGAACAAGTCGAAAACGCTGACGGCCATGGGCAAGACTCCAGAGGGCAAGGGTTACGGTCGTGCGCCATGCTGGCGCGGTCGCGATGGCAAGGGAATCGGGTGTTTCGCCCTAGCCAGGCCCCGTCGGTGCCGCAAGCGGCGCCGGCTGCACGCGCAGCGCCAGGCAGAAGGGCTGCACGCAGGGTGCGCGGCCTTCGTAGGGGCAGCCGGGCGCGCTGCAGGGGGGCTCGGCCGCACGGTCGTGTTCTTGCACACGCGACTGGCCGCTGGCCTGCAGCGCGGCCAGGGCCAGCCAGGGGTCGGTGCGCGCCTGCAGCGGGTCGCGCCCGTACACCACGGCGGCCGCACCGGGCGCCGGCGCCAGGTCCAGCGACAGCCACCCGCTGGTGCGCTGGCCCGCGGCGCCCGGGCCTTGCAGCACCAGCGCGAACAGTCCGGGCGCCAGCGCCTGCGGCGGTCCGGCAAAGCCCACCGGCAGGGCCGCTGGCGCGGTGGGCGCAGACGGCAGCGCAGGCATTGCGGCAGCAGGCAGGCGCAGCGTGAGCGTGAAGCCGCGCGCACCGTCGGGCGTGTACACCATGCCTTGCGCCACGCGCGCAATCTGCAAAGCCGGCAGTCCGGTGCCGCCGGCCGCCGGGTCGGTGCCGGCGGGCCACGGCTGGGCCGCCAGCACACGCGGCGCCGCGCCGCCTGCCGGGCCGAGTTGCTGCACCAGCGTATTCAACAGCCGCAGCAGCGGCGCCCCCACACCCTGGGCAGGCCACGGCGCAGGGATGGCCGCGGCGCGCGCAAAAGCGCCCTCGTCGGCCACGGCATCGGCGGAAAGAGCCGCCGGCCCGTGGGATGCGGCCGCTGCCCTGGACGGTGCAACCGCGCCGCCAGCCATCGCCTGCAGGCCCTGGCGTGCCTGATCGGAAAGGCTTACCCGCTCACGGCCTGCCGGCACGGCAGGCATGGGGGCCAGCGCCGGCGGCAGCAGGTTTGGCGAGAACGGCACAGGGGGAGCGTCGGTCGGCGCGGAGCCTGCTGGCGCGGCCCCCGCCGGGGTGGGCGCTGCCGGCGCGGCCAGCAGCCAGTTCTGCCGCTGCAGCGCAGCCTCGGCCAGCACGCGCACGGCGGGTGCCAGCGGCGGACGGGGCGGGTCGATGGAGGAGGCCATGGCGCCCCAGTGTCGCAGAGCGCGAGCCCCGCGCCAACGGTGGCGGCCTCCCGAGGGGAGGCTTTTTGCTACTCAATTAATAGCTTCTACCGCTTACTGGATAAGCGCTAGAGGCAATTTTGTTTCAAAACCCTGCGCGGAGCCTCATCCCTTGAGGCCCAGCCGCCGCGCGAGCTTGTGCAGGTTGCTGGGGTCCACGTCCAGCATGCGCGCAGCCTGCGCCCAGTTGCCGCCATGCGCCACCAGAGCCGCATTCAGGACCTGGCGCTGGCAGGCATCCACCGCGTCGCGCAGCGTGCCCGTGGGCGCGGCCAACGACAAGGCGCCGCCTGCCGCGGGTGCCATGGGGGCATCGCTGCGGGGCGTGGCCACGGGTTCGTCCAGCGCGTCCAGGTCCAGCAGGCCGGCCTCCAGCGTGACGATCTCGTTGCGGTCCACGCCGCGGCTCAGGGCCTTGAGCGCGGCGCGGCTGATCACGTGTTCCAACTCGCGCACGTTGCCCGGCCAGCGGTAGCGGCGCAGCGCGGCCTGCGCGTCAGGCGACAGGCGCAGGCTGCGCAGCCCCAGGCGGGCGCGGTTGAGCTCCAAAAAGCGGCCGGCCAGCACCAGCACGTCGTTGCCCCGCTCGCGCAGCGGGGGAATGGGCACGGGGTAGACCGAGAGGCGGTGGTACAGGTCGGCGCGGAAGGCCCCGCTGGCCACCTGCTCGCGCAGGTTGCGGTTGGTCGCCGCAATCACGCGCACGTGCACGCTGCGCGGGCGGTCGGCGCCCAGGCGCTGGATCTCGCCGTTTTGCAGCGTGCGCAGCAGCTTGGCCTGCACGGACAGGGGCAGCTCCCCCACCTCGTCCAGAAACAGCGTGCCGCCCTCGGCGGCCTCGAAGCGGCCCGCCCGGTCACTCACCGCGCCCGAGAACGCGCCGCGCACGTGGCCGAACAGCTCGCTCTCGGCCAGCGACTCGGGCAACGCCGCGCAGTTCACGTGCACCAGCGGGCGGGCGCGCCGCGGCGACTGGTGGTGCAGCAGCCGCGCGAACAGCTCCTTGCCCACGCCGGTCTCGCCCAGCAGCAGCACGGGCAGCTCGGACGCGGCCACCACGCTCAGCTCATGCAGCAGCCGCTTGAGCGCCGGGCTCTCGCCCACGATCTCCAGCTCGCCGGCGCCGCCGCGCTCGGGCGTCGCCAGGGCCAGGTCGCCTTCGGCCGGGCCGGTCGCGGCCATGCGCAGGGTGCGCAGTTCCTGCTCCAGCCGCGCCACGCGCACCACGGCCTCCACCAGCGGCACCCACTGGCCCAGCCGCTGGCGCGCGGCGGGTCCGAAAGTGCCGGTGGCCAGGGCATCCAGCGTGAGCACGCCCCAGGGCCGCCCCTCCACGTGCAGGGCCACGCCCATGCAGTCGTGCACGGGCAGCGGCTCGCCCACCAGGGTGTCGAGCAGGCCGTCGTAGGGGTCGGGCAACTGGCTGTCGTGCTCGAAGCAGGTCACCTCGCGCCGCGTGAGGATGGCCGCCAGCCGTGGGTGCTGGCCTACGGCAAAACGCCGGCCCAGGGCGTCGCTCACCAGCCCGGTGACGGCCACGGGGCGCAGACGCTCCTCCTCCAGTCGCAGCAGGGCCACGGCCCCGCAGCCGAACTGCGTGCGCAGCAGATCCACCAAGCGCTGCAGGCGCACGGCCTGGGGCAGCTCGGCCCCCAGGTCGGCGCACAGCAGCAGGGCAGAGGTGGCGGCCGCATGCGATGCCTCAACAATGGTCATAAAAACCCTTTAAAGGTGTTTTTTACCCAAATTGATATGGGTCTATTTTACCCACGATGGTGTAAACCCTTGATTTTCCATGGCAGCGCCGCTGGCCCAGGGATTGCAAGAGGAGAGGCATCTCTTACCGCGACTGTTCGACCATGCATCGTTACTCCCCCTCCCCCACGGTGTGCCGGGCCCGGCCCGCGCACCCTTGCGAGGGCGCAAGGAAAGTCCCCCCACCCTTCGCCCCGCTGCACCGCTTGATAAACACAATGACGGAGGCCCAACATGGGTAAGTACGCCAAGTATTGGTACACGCTGATAGGCGTGTTGATTGTCACCTTCAGCCTGCTGGGCTTCTACGGCGCAGAGGTCTACCGCACCGCGCCGCCGATCCCGGGGCAGGTGCTGGTGCAGGGCAGCGACAAGCCGCTCTACACCAAGGACGGCATCCTCGACGGCCAGACCGCCTGGCAGTCGGTGGGCGGCATGCAGCTCGGCTCCATCCTGGGCCACGGTGCCTACCAGGCGCCCGACTGGACGGCCGACTGGCTGCACCGCGAGCTGACAGCCTGGCTCGAACTGGCCGCGCAGAAGGACCATGGCAAGGCGTTTGCCGATCTGGACGTGGGCCAACAGGCAGTGCTGCGTGACCGGCTCAAGACCGAGTACCGCACCAACACCTACGACAAGGCCAAGGACACGATGGTGATCTCGCCGCTGCGCGCCGAGGCCATCGCCATGACCGCCCAGTACTACGACAAGCTGTTCAGCAACGACCCCTCGTTGCAGAAGACGCGCGAGAGCTACGCCATGAAGGAGAACACCCTGCCCAGCGCCGAGCGCCGCGCGCAGATGGCCGGCTTCTTCTTCTGGACCTCCTGGGCCGCCTCCACCGAGCGCTCCGCCGACCTGGGCGGCGGCAACGGCGCCACCTACACCAACAACTGGCCGCACGAGCCCCTGATCGGCAACCAGCCCACGGGCGAGAACATGGTCTGGTCGGTCATGAGCGTGGTCATCATGATGGCCGGCGTGGGTTTCCTGGTGTGGGGCTGGGCGTTCCTGCGCAAGCATGACGAGCAGGACCCCGTTCCTCCGGCCCATGACCCGCTCACGCGCGTGGCCCTGACGCCCTCGCAGCGCGCCCTGGGCAAGTACCTGTTCCTGGTCGTGGCGCTGTTCGTGTTCCAGGTGTTCATCGGCGGCTTCACCGCGCACTACACGCTCGAAGGCCAGACCTTCTACGGCATCGACCTCTCGCAGTGGTTCCCCTACGCGCTCACGCGCACCTGGCACATCCAGGCCGCGCTGTTCTGGATCGCCACGGGCTTCCTGGCCGCCGGCCTGTTCCTGGCCCCGGTGATCAACGGCGGCAAGGACCCCAAGTACCAGAAGCTCGGCGTGGACGTGCTGTTCTGGGCGCTGGTCGTGGTCTGCGTGGGCTCCTTCGTCGGCAACTACCTGGCCATCGCCCATGTCATGCCCCAGGAGTGGAGCTTCTGGCTCGGCCACCAGGGCTATGAATACGTGGACCTGGGGCGCCTGTGGCAGATCGGCAAGTTCGCCGGCATCGCCTTCTGGCTGGTGCTGATGGCGCGCGCCATCTTCCCCGTGCTGCTGGCCCCCAACGGCCAGGACAAGAACCTGCTGGCGCTCCTGACCTGCTCGGTGGTCTGCATCGGCCTGTTCTATGGCACCGGCCTGTTCTACGGCGAGCGCACCCACATCTCGGTGATGGAGTACTGGCGCTGGTGGGTGGTGCACCTGTGGGTGGAGGGCTTCTTCGAGGTCTTCGCCACCACGGCGCTGGCCTTCATCTTCTCGACCCTGGGCCTGGTGTCCTACCGCATGGCCACGGCCGCCAGCCTGGCCTCAGCGTCCCTCTTCATGCTGGGCGGCGTGCCCGGCACCTTCCACCACCTGTACTTCGCCGGCACCACCACCCCGGTGATGGCCGTGGGCGCATCGTTCAGCGCGCTGGAAGTGGTGCCGCTGGTGGTGCTGGGCCATGAGGCCTGGGAACACTGGAGCCTGCAGCACAAGGCCCCATGGATGGCCAAGCTGCGCTGGCCGCTGATGTGCTTCGTCGCCGTGGCCTTCTGGAACATGCTGGGCGCCGGCGTCTTCGGCTTCATGATCAACCCGCCGATCTCGCTGTACTACATCCAGGGCCTGAACACTACGCCGGTGCATGCCCACGCCGCACTGTTCGGGGTCTATGGCTTCCTGGCCCTGGGCTTCACGCTGCTGATCCTGCGCTACGTGCGTCCGCAGATGCAGTTCAACGAACGCCTGATGAAGACAGGCTTCTGGTGGCTCAACGCCGGCCTGGTGCTGATGATTTCCACCAGCCTGCTGCCGATCGGCCTGTTCCAGTTCCACGCCAGCGTGACCCACGGCCTGTGGTACGCGCGCAGCGAGGAGTTCCTGCAGCAGCCGTTCCTGGAGACCCTGCGCTGGGTGCGCACCTTCGGTGACCTGGTGTTCATCACCGGCGCCCTGTGCGTGACCTGGCAGGTGGTGAGCGGCGTGCTGTTCGCCCCCCGCGCCCCGGCCGCCCCGAGCACCGGAGCCCTGGCAGGCGCCAACCGCTGACGCACCGCGGATACCGGGTGCGCCGCCCCGCGCGGCGCGCCCGGTCCCGCCCTCGGACCTTTTGAAGAACCGCCATGAACATCGACCGCTTCAAGCACGAGCACCGGGACATCCTGGGCCAGATCGCCACCCTGCGCCAGCTGGCACACAGCGGCGTGGAGCACAACGCGACGGCGATTGCGCAGGGCATCGTGGCCATGAGTTCCACCATCAAGCTGCACCTGGCCGTCGAGGACCGCCTGCTGTACCCCGCGCTGCGCCAGGGCGCCGACGCGGAACTGGCACGCCTGGGCGAACAGTTCCAGCGCGAGATGGGGGCGATTGCCGCGGCGTACATGGACTTCGCACGGCGCTGGAACACGCCGGAGCGCGTGCGCACCGACGCCGAGGGTTTCCGTGCAGATGCCAACACCGTGCTGCGCCATGTGTACGAACGCATGCAGCGGGAAAACCGCGACTTCTACCCGCGCATCGAGGCCGAGGAGGCCCTGGCGCATTAAGGCCCACTCTATTTTTCATAGCTGTAAGCGCTTACCTGTAGAGCGCTGCAGCTCGAAAACGTTTCC
The DNA here is from genome assembly GCF_002916785.1 of Diaphorobacter sp. LR2014-1. NCBI lineage: Bacteria > Pseudomonadati > Pseudomonadota > Betaproteobacteria > Burkholderiales > Comamonadaceae > Diaphorobacter > Diaphorobacter sp. LR2014-1. The sequence continues at coordinate 164,085 of NZ_MTBE01000001.1, forward strand.
ATCGGCAAGGCCTTAGGGGCACCTTGCTTTTCAGCCGGCCTTGTGCCGGCTTTTTTTGCGTCGCGCGGGCCCCTCCGCGGCTGCCGGCGGGCTTGTCGTTTTTGTGGGGCGATCGCCCGCACAATCACTGCCGTGATGTAACGTCTGCCTACATTTGCAGGGGTCCGCGTCCACGCGCCCCTGGCATCGACCACCACCACGCCGCACATGATGCACCCCGCCCACCGCCAGGAGTTCCGCCAGTCCCTCATCTGGTTCGCCGTGCTGCTGGTCAGCCTGTGGCTGTTGGAGACCCTGCCCGGGCCAGACGCCGCGCACGGCATGGCGGGCTACTTGCCGCTGCACACCGCGATGGAGGTCGTGTCCATCGGCGTGGCGGCAATGGTGTTCAGCATCAGTTGGGCCACGCAAAAGTACCGGCCCAATGGGCGGGTGCTGGTCCTCGGCCTGGGGCTGCTGGGCGTGGCGGTGCTGGACCTGACCCACAGCCTGTCCTACGCCGGCATGCCGGACTTCGTGACCCCCAGCGACCCGGAAAAGGCCATCAACTTCTGGCTGGCCGCGCGCGCGCTGGCGGCGCTGGCCCTGCTGTGGGCCGCGTTATGGCCCCACCGCTGGAATGAATGGCTGGGCCGCCGCTCGCGCTACGCGGGGCTGTTGTGGGTGGCGCTGCTGGTGGGCGCGGTGCACTACGTGCTGCTGGGGCATCCGCAGTGGCTGCCCCGCACCTTCACGCCCGAGGCAGGGCTCACGCCCTTCAAGGTCCGTTTCGAATACGCGCTGGCAACCGCGTACGTGCTGGCGGGGGTGGGCTTCCTCACGCAACTGCGCCATGCGCGCGAGTTCGGTCTGTCGCACCTGGCGCTGGCATCGTTCACCATGGCCATGAGCGAGATCTTCTTCACGCTCTACGCCAACGTGACCGATGTGTACAACGTCGCCGGCCACTTCTACAAGATCCTGGCCTATGGCTTCCTGTACCGCGGCCTGTTCGTGGAAACGGTGCAGATCCCGTACCTGGACCTGCGCGCCGCCGAGGCCCGGCAGCGGGCCACGCTGAACACGCTGCCCGACCTGCTGTTCGAGGTGGACCGCAAGGGGGTGTACCTCGCGGTGCACGCCAACGAGACCAGCAAGCTCCTGACCCCGCTGCCCCAGTTGCTGGGAAAAACGCTGGACGAGGCGCTGCCGCCGGCGGCGGCCGCGCAGTGTTTCGAGGCACTGGCGGAGGCTGAACGCACGGGCATGAGCCGCGGCCAGCGCATCACGTTGCCGCTGCCCCTGGGCGAGCGGCATTTCGAGCTGTCCGTCTCCCGCAAACCCGCGGTCGCGGGCCAGCCCGACACCTTCCTGATGCTGTCGCGCGACATCACGCCCACCGTGGAGAACGAGGAGCGCATTCGCTCCGAGGCCGGCCTGAACGCCGCCCTGCTGGACCTGCAGCAGCACGACATCCACCAACCCGAGGCAGACCTGCTGCGCCGCGGCCTGGCGCATGCCCAGACCCTGACCGGCAGCGCGCTGGCCGTGCTGTACTTCGTGCACGACGACGCTCGCGGCACCTCGCTGGCCGCCTGCTCGCACGAGAACGCCCCGCCCGACATGCCACCATGGGAAACCGCCCTGCGCGAACGCCGCGCCGTGGTGACGAACGCGCCGCATGATGCGGCGGCTGGGCGCGCACCGGGCAGCGCGACGGCCCGCTGGGCTTGCGTGCCCGTGGTGGAAGGCGGCAGGCCGCGCCTGCTGCTGGGCGTGGCCGGCAAGGCGCGGGACTATCACCCACGCGACGCACAGGCGCTGCAGACCGTGGCCGACGCCCTCTGGAAGCACGTGGCCCAGCGCCGCCAGGAGGCCGTCATCCACCGCCTGTCGGAGGCGCTGGACCAGAGCCCCAGTCCGGTGGTCATCACCGACATCGACGCCAGCATCGTCTACGTCAACAAGGCCTTCAGCGAAGTCAGCGGCTACGGCGCACAAGAGGTGCTGGGCCGCAACCCGCGCGTGCTGCAGTCGGGACTGACGCCCCGGACCACCTATGCCGATATGTGGACCAAGCTACCGCGCGGCCTGCCCTGGCAGGGCGAACTCATCAACCGCCGCAAGAACGGACAGGTCTACACGGAAAACGCCTCGCTTTACCCCGTTCGCGACGTGTTCGGCGAAGTGACGCATTACGTCGCGCACATGGAGGACATCACGCAGCGGCGCGAGGCGGAGGAGCGCATCCGCGCGCTCTCCAACTACGACACGCTGACCGGCTTGCTCAACAAGAAAGCCTTCGACGAACAGTTGACGCAAGCCATCGACCGCGCGGACGCAAGCCACGAACGGGTGTCGGTGCTGTGGTTCGACCTGGACAACTTCAAGCTGGTGAACGAAACCCTGGGCCACGCGGCCGGTGACGAACTGCTGTTGGAGATGGGCAACCGGCTGCGCGCCTGCCTGGCGCCGCACATTCCCGTGGCGCGCTATTCGGGCGACGCTTTCACGGCCATCGTGCCCCTGGCGGACCAGGCGGCGGTGGCGCTGCTGGCGCAGGATGCGCTGGCGCAGCTGCAGACCACACTGCAGATCCACGGCCATGCCGTGTCGGTCAGCGCGTCGGCCGGCATCGCCGTCTACCCCGACGACGCGCGCACCGCCAGCACCTTGGCGTCCGCCGCGGAAGTGGCGATGTACCGCGTCAAGCAGGACGGGCGCAACGGGCTGCGCTTCTTCGCACCCGAGATGCAGGCGCACACGCAGCGTTCGCTGGAGCCGGCCGCCGGCCTCAAGGACGCGGCGCACCGCGGCGAGCTGTTCCTGGTGTTCCAACCCCAGCGCACGCTGGGCAGCGGCGCGCTGGCGGGCGCCGAGGCGCTGCTGCGCTGGCGCCATCCGCGCTGGGGGCTGGTGTCTCCGGCCGAGTTCATCCCAATCGCCGAGCAAAGCGGCTCCATCGTGGCCATCGATTTCTGGGTGGTGGAGCAGGTGGCGCAGCAGTTGCGCGCCTGGGATGCCGCGGGCCTGCCGCCGCTGGTGGTGGCGGTGAACGTATCGGCTGCGCAGTTCGCGCGGCCGCACTTCGTCGAGGAGCTGGTGCGCATCCTGCAGCGCATGGACGTTTCACCCCAGCGCATCGAGGTGGAGCTGACCGAGGCCGTCGCGCTGAAAAACCCGGAACAGGCCGAGACCACCATCCGCCGCCTGCATGAGGTGGGCTTTCGCGTGGCGCTGGACGACTTCGGCACGGGCTATTCCTCCATGAGCTACCTCAAGCGCTACGCCATCGACAAGCTCAAGATCGACCAGTCCTTCGTGCGCGAACTCGCCCACCAGGCCAGCGACCAGGCCATCGTGACGGCCATCGTCAAGATGGCCCACAGCCTGCGCATGGCCACCATTGCCGAAGGCGTGGAGACGGCCGAGCAGGCCGCGTTGCTGCAGGCCTGCGGCTGCGACGAAATGCAAGGCTACTGGTACAGCCGGCCGCTGGAGCCCGCCGCGTTCGAGGCCTTTGTGCGCAATGCGCAGGCTGGCGTCGAGTTGGCCTGACACGCGTCGCGCCGCACGCAACCCGGTTGCTACTGTTTTAATAGCTTACAGCGCTTACCCCTCCAGCGCCAGAAGGCCAAAAGGCGTCAAACCCTCCACGGCGCCCCGATCCCCCGCCCAGCCTCTTGGGTGCGGGCCTGCTGCGGCCCCACCCCGTGGCACGCGGGCCACAAGCCCCGCACCGCACCTCCCCTCTGCACAGGCCCTTTTCTGCCCTGCGGTTTGTGCCTGATCAAACTACCTATAGTGTTTGATAGGTATGGTGAACACTATATGTAGTGTTTAAGGGTTGCCATGACACCACCATCTCCGATCGTCGCCAGCCTGCCGCGCGACGTCATCCAACGCAACGGCGAGCGCACGCCTTTCGATGCTGCGCGCATCCAGTCGGCCATCGCCCGGGCCGGCCAGGCCACGGGCGAGTTCGGCGAGGACGAGGCCCGTCTGCTCACGGCGCAGGCCACCAAGGTGCTGATCCACCGCTTCCATGGCGAGGCACCGACCATCGAGCAGATCCAGGACGTGGTGGAGCAGACGCTGATCGCCGCCAACCATCTGCAGACCGCGCGCGCCTACATGGCCTACCGCCAGCGCCACGCCACCCTGCGCGCCGACCGGCAGACGCTGGTGCATGTGGAAAGCTCCATCAACGAATACCTCACGCGCGCCGATTGGCGCGTGAACGCCAACGCCAACCAGGGCTACTCGCTGGGCGGGCTGATCCTGAACGTGGCAGGCAAGGTGACGGCCAACTACTGGCTCTCGCACGTCTACGCACCCGAGATCGGCGAGGCGCACCGCAATGGCGACATCCACATCCACGACCTCGACATGCTCAGCGGCTACTGCGCGGGCTGGTCGCTGCGCACGCTGCTGCACGAGGGGCTCAACGGCGTGCCGGGCAAGGTGGAGGCGGGGCCGCCGAAGCACATGAGCTCCGCCGTGGGGCAGATCGTGAACTTCCTCGGCACGCTGCAGAACGAGTGGGCGGGTGCGCAGGCGTTCTCGTCGTTCGACACCTACATGGCGCCCTTCGTGCGCAAGGATGGCATGGACTACGCCGCCGTGCGCCAGTGCATCCAGGAGCTGGTCTACAACCTCAACGTGCCCTCGCGCTGGGGCACGCAGACGCCGTTCACCAACCTCACCTTCGACTGGACCTGCCCCGAGGATTTGCGCGAGCAGGTGCCGGTAATCGGCGGCGTGGAGATGCCGTTTTGCTACGGCGAGCTGCAGGCCGAGATGGACGTCATCAACCGCGCCTACATCGACGTGATGACCACGGGCGATGCCAAGGGCCGCGTGTTCACCTTCCCCATCCCCACCTACAACATCACGCCCGACTTCCCGTGGGAGAGTGAGAACGCCGTCGCCCTGTTCGACATGACGGCCAAGTACGGCCTGCCGTACTTCCAGAACTTCATCAACTCGGAGCTGTCGCCCAACATGGTGCGCTCCATGTGCTGCCGCCTGCAGCTGGACCTGCGCGAGCTGCTCAAGCGCGGCAACGGCCTGTTCGGCAGCGCCGAGCAGACCGGCAGCCTGGGCGTGGTCACCGTCAACTGCGCGCGCCTGGGCTATCTGCACGCGGGCGACGAGGCGGCCCTGCTGGCGGCGCTGGACCGCCTGCTGGAACTGGGCAAGCAGAGCCTGGAGGTCAAGCGCAAGCTCATCCAGCGCCTGATGGACCAGGGCCTGTTCCCGTACACCAAGCGCTACCTGGGCACGCTGCGCAACCACTTCAGCACGCTGGGCGTGAACGGCATCAACGAAATGGTGCGCAACTTCACCGGCGGCGCGCACGACATCACCAGCGACTGGGGTCACCAGTTCGCCCTGCGCCTGCTGGACCATGTGCGCGCGCGCATCGTGCAGTTCCAGGAAGAAACCGGCCACCTCTACAACCTGGAAGCCACGCCCGCCGAAGGCACCACCTACCGCTTTGCCAAAGAAGACAAGAAGCGCTGGCCCGCCATCCTGCAGGCCGGCACCGAGGCCCAGCCGTACTACACCAACTCGTCGCAGCTGCCCGTGGGCTTCACCGACGACCCGTTCGAGGCGCTGCAGCGGCAAGAGGCGCTGCAGGGCAAGTACACCGGCGGCACGGTGCTGCACCTGTACATGGGCGAGCGCATCTCCAGCGGCGCGGCCTGCCGCGAGCTGGTGAAACGGGCGCTCACCCACTTCCGCCTGCCCTACATCACCGTCACGCCCACCTTCTCCATCTGCCCCACGCACGGCTACTTGGCGGGCGAACACCCGTTCTGCCCGCGCTGCGACGAGGAGCGCCTGGCCGCCAAGCGCGCGCGGCTGGCGGCGCGATTTGAATGAAATTTGCCTCTAGCGCTTATGTAGCAAGCGTCAACAGCTATTGTTTTTGAAGTTCTTCCACCACCAACCCAGGAGTTTGTCATGACCCACTTTTCCGCCACCGAGAACACCGCCCTGGCCACCGCCGTGCAGCTGACCGACGCCGAGCGCCAGCCCTGCGAGGTCTGGACGCGCGTCATGGGCTACCACCGCCCCGTGGCCAGCTTCAACACCGGCAAGCAGGGCGAACACAACGAACGCCAGTTCTTCGCCGAGCCGGGCCGTGCCTGCTAGGACCAGCCACACCGCCGCCGAGGCGCTGCGCATCGGCGGAATCACGCCGCTGACCACCATCGACTTTCCCGGCAGGCTGGCCGCCGTGGTGTTCTGCCAGGGCTGCCCCTGGCGCTGCGGCTATTGCCACAACGCCGGGCTGCTGGACGCGGCCGCACCCGCGCCGCACCGCTGGAGCGAAGTGGAGCAACTGTTGCACACGCGCCGCGGCCTGCTGGACGGCGTGGTGTTCTCGGGCGGCGAGCCCACGCTGCAGGCCGCCCTGCCCGACGCCCTCGCGCGCGTACGCGCCCTGGGCTTTGCCACCGGCCTGCACACGGCCGGCATGTACCCCGAGCGGCTGCAGGCCCTGTTGCCGCTGCTGGACTGGGTGGGCCTGGACATCAAGGGGCCGCTGGCACATTACGACGCCATCACCCGCACGCCGGGCAGTGGCGACCGTGCCTGGGAGTCGCTGCGCTGCGTGCAGGCCAGCGGTGTGGATTACGAGTGCCGCACCACCTGGCACGCGGGACTGTTCGACACGGCGGCCCTGCAGGCGCTGGCCGAAGACCTGGCCGCACAAGGCGTGCGCCAATGGGTGCTGCAGGAATGCAGCACGCCCGCCAGCGTGCCCTGGGCCCGGACGGCGCCGCCCACGCAGTGGCCGCTGCCCACCAGCCTGCGGTGCGCCTGATCAGCCGGCCGCGGCCCCGGCGCCGCACACCCGCAGCACTTCGGCGCCGTACGCCTCCAGCTTTTTCGCACCCATGCCGCTGATGCCCTGCAGATCCTCCAGCGTGGCCGGGTTGCGCTCGGCAATGGCGGCCAGCGTGGCGTCGTGGAAGATCACGTAGGCCGGCAGGTTGTGCTCGCGCGCTACCTCGGCGCGCCAGGCCTTGAGGTTGATGAAGCGCACCTGGGCGTCCTGTGCCAGGTTGGCCGCTGCCACCGGCGGGGCGCTGGCGCGGCGCGGCTTCTTGGGGCCGGCCGCGGCCGTGGCCTCGCGCAGCAGCACGCTCTGTTCGCCGCGCAGCACGGGGCGCGATCCCTCGGTCAGCGCCAGCGTGTCAAAGCTGTGGCCGCCCTCGGTCGTGACCTTGTGCAGCCCCACGGCGCCGGCGGCCAGCAACTGGCGCAGCACGCCGCGCAGCTGCGCCTCGGAATACTGTGCGCCCAGGCCGAAGGTGGAGAGTTTTTCATGGCCGAACTGCTGGACCTTGTCCGTGGCCTTGCCGCGCAGGATGTCCATGATGTGGCCCGTGCCGAAGGTCAGGCCGCTGGCCTCGTGCACGCGGTAGATGGTGGACAGGAGCTTGCGCGCGGCATCCGTGCCGTCCCACACGGCCGGCGGATTCAGGCAGTTGTCGCAATTGCCGCAGGGTTCGGACGCCTCTCCGAAGTAGCCCAGCAGCCGCACGCGCCGGCAGTCCGTGGCCTCGGCCAGGGCCAGCAGCGCATCGAGCTTGCCGCGCATCACGGCCTTGAACTCCTCGCCCGCGGGGCTCTCGTCGATCATGCGGCGCTGGTTCACCACGTCCTGCAGGCCGTAGGCCATCCAGGCGTCGGCGGGCAGACCGTCGCGGCCTGCGCGGCCGGTCTCCTGGTAGTAGCCCTCGATGTTCTTGGGCATGTCCACATGGGCCACAAAGCGCACGTCGGGCTTGTCGATGCCCATGCCGAAGGCGATGGTGGCCACCATCACGATGCCGTCCTCGCGCAGGAAGCGGTCCTGGTTCTGCTGGCGCACCTCGGCGGGCAGGCCCGCGTGGTAGGGCAGCGCCGTCAGGCCCGCATCGCACAGCGCCTGGGCCAGTTCCTCCACGCGCTTGCGGGACTGGCAATAGACCACGCCGGCCTCGCCCAGGTGCTCGCGGTCGATGAAGCGCATGAGCTGCGTGAGCGGCTCCTTCTTTTCCTCGATGCGGTAACGGATGTTGGGCCGGTCGAAGCTGCTGACGAACTGCCGCGCCTGCTGCAGCCGCAGGCCCTGCACGATGTCCTCGCGCGTGAGCGCGTCCGCCGTGGCCGTGAGGGCAATGCGCGGCACGCCCGCATAGCGCTCGTGCAGCACCGCGAGCTGGCGGTATTCAGGCCGGAAGTCGTGGCCCCACTGGCTCACGCAATGCGCCTCGTCGATGGCGAACAGCCCGAGTTGCCCGCGCGCATGCAGACCGTCCAGCAGCGTGAGAAAGCGGTCGGTGGTCACGCGCTCGGGCGCGGCGTACAGCAGCGTGATCTCGCCGCGCGCCAGGCGCCGCTCCACGTCCTGCGTCTGCTGCCAGTCCAGCGTGGAGTTGAGGAAGGCCGCCTCCACCCCCGCCTCGTGCAGCGCGCCCACCTGGTCGTGCATCAACGCAATGAGCGGCGAGACCACCACCGTCACGCCCAGCCCCGCATCGCGCCGCACGATGGCCGGCACCTGGTAGCACAGGCTCTTGCCGCCGCCCGTGGGCATCAGCACCAGCGCGTCGCCGCCGGCGATCACATGGTCAATGATGGCCTGCTGCGGGCCACGGAACTGCTCGTAGCCAAAGACGTCGTGCAGGACGAAATGCGCGGGGGACAAACCGGTGGACTCTCTTTTTGATAGCTGTCAGCGCTTATTGGATAAGCGCCAAAGACACTTTTGGCCTATAAAACGCGGCCATGCGGAGGGCCCCACCATGGCGCAAAGCCCGTTATTGTGCGCCCGCCACCGCGGGCGGCGCCGGCTTCCTACAATCGGCCCCATGACCCTGCCCCACTACACCCGCGCGCAAGCGCTGCCCGCCATCCTGGAACAACGCATCGCCATCCTCGACGGCGCCATGGGCACGATGATCCAGCGCTTCAAGCTGACCGAGGCGCAGTACCGGGGCGAGCGCTTCAAGGACTTTGCGCGCGACGTGAAGGGCAATAACGAGCTGCTGAGCCTCACGCGCCCCGACGTGATCCGCGACATCCATGAAGGGTATCTCGCGGCCGGCGCCGACCTGATCGAGACCAACACCTTCGGCGCGACCTCGATCGCGCAGGACGACTATGGGCTAGCCGAGCTGGCCTACGAGATGAACCTGGAGAGCGCCAAGCTCGCGCGCGCGGCCTGCGACAAATTCAGCACGCCCGACAAGCCGCGCTTCGTCGCCGGCGCCCTCGGCCCCACGCCCAAGACGGCCAGCATCAGCCCCGACGTGAACGACCCCGGCGCGCGCAACATCACCTTCGAGCAGTTGCGCGCAGCCTATCTGGAGCAGACCCTGGCGCTCATCGAGGGCGGTGCCGACGTGATCCTGGTCGAGACCATTTTCGACACCCTCAACGCCAAGGCCGCGCTGTTCGCCGTGGACGAGGCCTTCGAGCAGACCGGCCAGGTGCTGCCGATCATGATCAGCGGCACCGTCACCGACGCCTCGGGCCGCATCCTGAGCGGGCAGACCGTGACCGCCTTCTGGCACAGCGTGCGCCATGCGCACCCGCTGTCGGTGGGCCTGAACTGCGCACTGGGCGCCACGTTGATGCGCCCCTACATCCAGGAACTGGCCAAGGCCGCGCCGGACACCTTCATCAGCTGCTACCCCAACGCAGGCCTGCCCAACCCGATGAGTGACACGGGTTTCGACGAAACGCCCGATGTCACCAGCCGCCTGGTGCACGAATTCGCCGCCGAGGGCCTGGTCAACATCGTGGGCGGCTGCTGCGGCACCACGCCGGACCACATCGGCGCCATTGCGCGCGCCGTGGCGCCGGTGGGCACGCGCCGGCTGTTCCAGACCGAAGCAGCCTAGAGCGCACGTCGCATGCGCCCAGCCACCGACTGAGAGGACCCGGCGACATGCAACGCACCCCCCGCACTTCTTTCCCGGCAACTCCCCGCCGGGCCACCGCCACGCTGGCCCTGTGCGTGGCCGCGTGCCTTGCCGTCACCGGCTGCGCCACGCCACCCTCGCCCCCGGTGGCGCCCGACCCCGCCGCCGATGCGCGCGCCCGTTACGACGCCGACCTGCAGGACTGCCGCGACCGCGCGCAGCAGGTGGGCGTGCTCAGCGAGACGCTGGATGCCGTGGTCCAGGGCGCGCTGGTGGCGGCGTTTCTCGCCTGGGGACTCGGGCGCAGCGACACCGGCGTGCGCGACTGGGCTCTCACGGGCGGCGCACTCGCGGGCGGCTCGCAGGGACTGCAGGCGCTGGAGCGGCGGCGCCAGCTGGTCGCGCACTGCATGGCCGTGCGGGGCCACCGCATCAGCCCGCTGGCAGTGGCCGGGCCGCAGCCGGGCGCCGCGCCGTCCGTGCCCGTGGCACCGGCGGCGCCGCCGCGCCCCTCGGGCGCCGATGCCTACAGCGCCGAGCGCCTGGCACGCGAGCAAGCCTGTCATGCCCAGCCCGTGGCCGCGCTCGCCGCCAAGGGGCCGGGCTTTGAGACCTACAGCGTGCCGTGCAGCAACGGCGACGCGCTGGCGATCCGCTGCGAGTTCGGCAACTGCCGCGTGCTGCGCTGAGAGAACTCCTGTTTTCATAGCTGTTCGCGCTTGCCAGTTGCGCGCTATGGGCCTATTTGGCTTTGAACTTCGCCCTCTTCCGCGCTCACCCTCTTACCCGGGCGGCGCAAGCCTCCTAGACTGGTCCCACGACAACACGGAGGCCACGCACCATGGACTGGACCACCCACCAGGTCTTCAACCAATACCCCGAGCTGAACGACTACCACCCGCTGGCCACCGACGCAGCGCTGTGCGAGGCGCTGGAGCGTGCGGGCGCCGACTGGGCGCGCCCGGCGCTCGACGCCTACGCCGCACGGCTGGGCATGGCCGAGACCTACGCCCTGGCCGAGCAGGCCAACCGCCACACGCCGCAGTTGCAGCGCTTTGACACGCGCGGGCGGCGCATCGACGCGCTGGAGTTCCACCCCGCGTGGCACCAGCTCATGGCGCTGTACCGCGGCGAGGGGCTGATCTCCCGGCCCTTCCAGGACGAGCGGCCGGGCCGCTGGGCCGCATGGGCGGCGGGCTTTTACCTGCACGGCCAGGTGGAACAGGGCACGCTGTGCCCCGCCACGATGACGCAGGCCGCCATCCCGCTGCTGCGCAAGGAGCCCGCGCTGTGGCAGTCGCTGCAGTCCCGGCTCTACAGCACCGCCTACGACCCGCGCGACCTGCCCGTGGCGGACAAGGCCAGCATCTGGCTGGGCATGGGCATGACCGAGAAGCAGGGCGGATCGGACGTGCGCGCCAACACCACCGTGGCGACACCCATCGGCACGGGCGGGCGCGGCGGCGAATACCGGCTGCGCGGACACAAGTGGTTCTTCTCGGCGCCGCAGTGCGATGCGCACCTGGTGGTGGCGCGCACCGGCGAGGGCGGCCCGTTCGCCTGCTTCTACGTGCCGCGCTGGCGCCCGGACGGCAGCCGCAACGCCGTGCGTGTGCAGCGCCTGAAGGACAAGGTGGGCAACCGCAGCAACGCCAGCAGCGAGGTGGAGTTCGAGGACGCCTGGGGCCTGCTCATGGGCGAGGAAGGCCGGGGCATCCCCACCATCATCGAGATGGCCAGCTACACGCGCCTGAACTGCGTGGTGGGCAGCGCCGCCATCCTGCGCCAGGCCACCGTGCAGGCCATCCATTACGCGCGCCGGCGCCACGCCTTCGGCAAGGCCCTGGCCGAGCAGCCGTTGATGCGCGCGGTGCTGGCCGACCTGGCGCTGGAGAGCGAGGCCGCGCTGCACCTGGCCATGCGCCTGGCCCAGGCGTACGAGGACGACGGCACGCCCGCCCAGCGTGCCTGGAAGCGCGTGATGACGCCGGCCGCCAAGTTCTGGGTCTGCAAGCGCGCGGTGGAGCTGACCGGCGAGGCCATGGAGGTGCTGGGCGGTAATGGCTATGTGGAGGACGGCGTGATGGCGCGCCTGTTCCGCGAGGCGCCCGTCAACTCCATCTGGGAAGGCTCGGGCAACGTGATGTGCCTGGACGTGCTGCGCGCCCTGCAGCGCGAGCCCGAAGCAGCACACGCTTTGCTGACCGAGCTGCACGCCGCGGCGCAGGGCGAGCCGCGCATTGCCGCTGCCGCGCGCGAGCTGCAGGCCCTGTTGGCCACACCGGCTGAGCAGTTGGAAGGCCTGGGCCGCGTGCTGACCCAGCGCCTGGTGCTGCTGGCCCAGGCCTGCCTGCTGCGCCAGCAGGCCCCCGCGGCCGTGGCCGATGCGTTCATCGCCACGCGGCTGGCGGACAGCGGGGCCGGCCGCGTGGCGGGCGCCATTGACACACGCGGTCTGGATGTGGCGGCGGTTCTGGCGCGCGCATTTCCGGGATAGTGGACGGGTCTTCAGAGCAAAAATGGCTTCTAGCGCTCGTCCACCAAGCGCGACCAGCTATTTTTACAATAGCAAAACTGCTTCACCTGGCGCGCTGCGCCACAATGCACCATGCTGACCTTCCAAGACATCCAGCACGCCGCTGAGCGCCTGCGCGGCCAGGTGCTGGAAACCCCCTGCGTCGAATCGCGCACGCTCTCGCAGATCGTGGGCGCGCAGGTGTTCCTCAAGTTCGAGAACCTGCAGTTCACCGCCTCGTTCAAGGAACGCGGCGCCTGCAACAAGCTGAGCCAGCTCACTCCCCAAGAACGCGAGCGCGGCGTGGTGGCGATGAGCGCGGGCAACCATGCCCAGGGCGTGGCCTACCACGCGCAGCGCCTGGGCCTGCGCGCCGTGATCGTCATGCCGCGCTTCACCCCCGGTGTGAAAGTGGAGCGCACGCGCGGCTTTGGTGCCGAGGTGGTGCTGCACGGCGACACGCTGGAGGAAGCCCGCCAGCACGCCTACCAGCTGGCGGAGCAGCAGGGTCTGACCTTCGTGCACCCCTACGACGACGAGACCGTGGCCGCCGGCCAGGGCACGCTGGTGCTGGAGATGCTGGCCGCCCAACCCGACCTGGATGCGCTGGTGGTTTCGGTGGGCGGCGGCGGGCTGCTGGCCGGCATGGCAACGGCAGCGCGGGCCATCAAGCCGAACCTGGAGATCATCGGCGTGCAGACGGCGCGCTTCCCGGCCATGGTGAATGCCATCAAGGGCACGCACCACGCGCAGGGCGCGTCAACCATCGCCGAGGGTATCGCCGTGGGCCAGCCGGGAAAGATGACGCAGGAGGTCATTGGCCGGCTGGTGGATGACCTGCTGCTGGTGGACGAAGGCGACATCGAGCAGGCGGTGCTGATGCTGCTGGAGATCGAGAAGACGCTGGTGGAAGGCGCGGGGGCCGCCGGGCTGGCCGCGCTGGTGCGCCACCCCGAGCGCTTTCGCGGCAAGAAGGTGGGGCTGGTGCTCAGCGGCGGCAACATCGACCCGCTGCTGCTGGCGGCCATCATCGAGCGCGGCATGGTGCGCTCCGGCCGGTTGGCGCGCATCATGGTCAGCGCACGCGACGTGCCCGGCGTGCTCGCCCGCATCACCGCCCTCGTGGCCGAAGCGGGCGCTAACATCGAAGAGGTGCACCATCAGCGCGCCTTCACCGTGCTGGCCGCGCAAAACGTGGAGATCGAACTGGTGCTGCAAACGCGCGGCAAGGCCCACATCCAGCAGGTGCTGGACCTGCTGCGCGCCGCGCAGATGGAGGCCGAGCTGCGCTGAGAGCGCCGTGCCGCACGCGCGTGCGGGTAAGGCCCGTGCACGCGCGGGGGCGTTGTGGCTACACTTGTCCCCCATCAAGGCACCAGACCCCACAGGAGACCGAACCCATGGCCCATGACCATCCCATCGCCCCCAACGCCGCCGACGTCGAGGCCGCCACGGCCACCGATGCCGCCGAGTCCGTGGTGCATCTGATTCCCGTCGTGATCCCTGCGGTGGGTGCGGCCATGATCTTCCTGCTGGCCTTCATTGCGGTGTACATGGCCTGAACGCACTGCCCGCTCGCCACCCAGCCCCGCCTCTGCGGGGCTTTGTTTTTGGTGATCGCGTTTGCACTGACACCATGGCGCGCATAACGTCATGTGTTTTTTGCATGATTTAACCCCCTGTCCGACAGACAAATCGGGGGCGTCTTCATAAAATCGTCACCCCAGCCGACCTGTGCAGGGGTGCCACCGCGGTACCCCCGTTTCGCCAGCCGACTGAGTCCCAGCGGTTTTTTCAAAGGCAGCGCGCAGATCGGTTCAGCGCGGGCCTGTGCGTCGTGACCCGGTTCGCTTCCTTTGAAAAGACTGTTTTTCAACTTCAAAGAAGCCTTCCCGATGAACGCACCCACCATGCCCGTCCTGGACATTCAGGCGCCCGCATACGTCAAGAACGCCAAGCTGATCGCCTGGGTGGCCGAAATGGCCGCGCTGTGCAAGCCCGCCCGCATCCACTGGTGCGACGGTTCGCAGCAGGAGTACGAGCAGTTGTGTCAGCAACTGGTGGATGCCGGCACGTTCAAGAAGCTGAACCCCGCCAAGCGCCCGGGCAGCTACTTGGCGTGGTCCGACCCGTCGGACGTCGCGCGCGTGGAAGACCGCACCTACATCTGCTCGGAGAAAAAGGAAGACGCCGGCCCGACCAACAACTGGATGGCCCCGGCCGAGATGCGCGCCACGCTGCAGCCGCTGTTTGACGGCTGCATGGCTGGCCGCACCATGTACGTGGTGCCCTTCTCCATGGGCCCTCTGGGCTCGCACATCGCCCACATTGGCATCGAACTGACCGACAGCGCCTACGTGGCCGTGAACCAGAAGCTGATGACCCGCATGGGCAAGGCCGTCTATGACGTGCTCGGCACCGACGGCGAGTTCGTGCCCTGCATGCACACCGTGGGCGCCCCGCTGGCCGCAGGCCAGAAGGACACCACGTCCTGGCCCTGCAACCCCCAGGTCAAGTACATCGTCCACTACCCCGAGACCCGCGAGATCTGGTCGTACGGCTCAGGCTACGGCGGCAACGCACTGCTGGGCAAGAAGTGCCTGGCGCTGCGCATTGCCTCGACCATGGGCCGCGACCAGGGCTGGCTGGCCGAGCACATGCTGATCCTGGGCGTGACCAACCCCGAGGGCAAGAAGTACCACGTGGCCGCCGCCTTCCCCAGCGCCTGCGGCAAGACCAACTTCTCCATGCTGGTGCCGCCGGAAGCCGGCTTCGCCGGCTGGAAGGTCACGACCATCGGTGACGACATTGCCTGGATCAAGCCCCATGCCGACGGCAAGATGTACGCCATCAACCCCGAAGCCGGTTACTTCGGCGTGGCCCCCGGCACCAACATGCACACCAACCCGAACTGCATGCGTTCGTTGGACAAGGACGTGATCTTCACCAACGTCGCCCTCACCGACGATGGCGATGTGTGGTGGGAAGGCATGGAGAAGGACACCGGCAAGCTCCCGGACCACCTCATCGACTGGCAGGGCAAGGACTGGACACCGCAGATCGCCAAGGAAACCGGCGCCAAGGCCGCGCACCCCAATTCGCGCTTCACGGTGGCCGCCACCAACAACCCGGCCCTGGACCCCGAGTGGGACAACCCCGCCGGCGTGGCCATCGACGCCTTCATCTTCGGCGGCCGCCGCTCCACCACCGTGCCGCTGGTGACCGAGGCCCGCAGCTGGATGGAAGGCGTTTACATGGCCGCGACCATGGGCTCCGAGACCACCGCCGCCGCCTTTGGTGCGCAGGGCGTCGTGCGCCGCGACCCGTTCGCCATGCTGCCGTTCTGCGGCTACAACATGAGCGACTACTTCCAGCACTGGCTCGACATGGGACACAAGCTGGAGGAGTCCGGCCACCAGCTGCCCAAGATCTTCTGCGTCAACTGGTTCCGCAAAGGCGAGGACGGCAAATTCGTCTGGCCCGGCTATGGCGACAACATGCGCGTGCTCAAGTGGATGCTGGACCGCATCGAGGGCACGGCGCAAGGCGAGCCGACCATGTTCGGCATTGCTCCGCAGTACGCCGAGATCAACTGGACCGGCCTGGACTTCAGCACCGAGCAGTTCAAGATGGTGACCAGCATCGACAAGGCTGCCTGGGCCGAAGAACTGAAGCTGCACACCGAGCATTTCGACAAGCTGGCCTACCACCTGCCTCAGGAACTGCTGGCCACCAAGGCCGCGCTGGAGAAGCGTCTGGCGGCCTGACCGCCCTGCCTCGGCTCGGCGCGTGTAATTCAGCCGGGCCTACACACACAACCCCGCGACCACGTCTGTGGCGCGGGGGTTTTTCATGAATGCGCCCATAGGAAGCTGCCGCGCACATAGCAAAAAGGGCACCCGAAGGTGCCCTGTTGTCGGTTGGCGCGGTGTCGCCGCGCGGCCGTTCAGCGGTAACGGCGCAGGTCGTCCACCGCGATGCCGTTCATCGCACGGCTCAGGTCGGCCATGATGCGGGCGTCGCGCAGTGCGGCATTCCAGGTGCGCTCGTCCTCTGCCGCACGCCGGTACGCATCCGACCAAGCCTTGGCAGCGGCACGCAGGCCTAGCACCGCGCTGCGCGCAGGTGCCGCCAGCAACGCCATTCCTGCGAAAGCTATCACCCACATCACCATCCAGCCGGCCAGCATGTGGCCATCGTTCCAGGTGTCCATGACCTGGTTGGCCACGACAAGCAGCGCGGCGACCAGCGCCGCCAGCAGCAGCGACGTTGCGCCGCGGGTGCCGTCAAAGCGGGCAGCGGTTTGCTTCAGATGGCTTGCGGCCTCTTCAATGCGTGCAATGCCGTGGTGCTGGACAGGAACATCGATGTGTACAAACTTCGTCATGATGCGACTCGTACGCCAGTGTTGGCAAAATTGCCGGGCGGTGCAGCAATACTAGGGTTTACCCTGGTTTGTGTCTAATTTATATGTTGAATCACCCATATTCATCTGCGTGATGATTGAAGCATGCAGCCATTGAACTTTCGCACGCTGGATCTCAATCTGCTGCGCGTCTTTGACGAGGTCATGGCCGAGCGCAACCTGACCCGCGCCGCCGAGAAACTGGCCATCACACAGCCCGCCGTGAGCAACGCACTGCGCCGGTTGCGCGAGGTGCTCGGCGACGAGCTGGTCACGCGGCGCGGCCACGGCGTGGAGCCCACGCCGCGGGCACTGGCCCTGTGGCCCGCCGTACGGCACGCATTGGCACAGTTGCAGGAGACACTTTCCCCCGGGCGCTTTGACCCGGCGTCCGCTCAGACGACCTTCGTTCTGGCGATGGCCGACGCCACGGGTGCCACGCTGATCCCGCCACTCATCGAGATCGTGGAACGCGAGGCCCCCGGCGTCTCGCTGCGCGTGGTGCCGCTGACCACGCGCGACCCGCGCCGCCTGCTGGACGACGAGAGCGCCGACATGGCCGTGGGCTACTTCCCCGCCGTGCTGGCCGACCTCACGGCGCGGGCGCAGTCGGACAACGTGGTGGCGCACGAAAGCACCCGCCTCTACGATGGCCAGTACGTGTGCGTGATGCGCGCGGACCACCCGCTGGCCGCCGTGCCGATGACGCTGGACCTGTACTGCGCCGCGCGCCACCTGCTGGTGAGCTTCTCGGGCAAGCCCTTCGGCTTCATCGACGGGGCATTGGCCGCGTTGGGACGTGAACGCCGCATCGTGCTTACCGTGAACCAGTTCTTCACCGCGGGACGGGTGGTGGCCACCACGGACCTGCTCACCGTGCTGCCGCGCCACTTCGTCGGCGTGGCCAGCGTGCGCGACGAACTGGTGTGGCGCCCGCTGCCCATGACGCTGCCGCCCGTGCACGTGGACGCACTGTGGCACCGCCGGCGCAACCACGACCCCGCCCACCGCTGGCTGCGCGAGGCGATTGCGCGCGCCGCGCGCAACACGCCCGCCCCCATTCACCGCCAGGATTGACCCGTCCCACTCACCCATGAAGCTGCAACTGCTGTCCGACCTGCACCTGGAAGCCCACCCGCATTTCACCCCCAGCCCCGCCGTTGGCGCCGATGTCCTGGTGTTGGCCGGCGACATCGGCTCTTACCAGGCCGGCTCGCTGCTGTCGGACGACGACTTCGGCCTGGCGCGCTTCTCCCCTCTGCCGCAGTACGCCGGATGGCCCACGCCAGTGGTCTTCGTCCCTGGCAACCATGAATACGACACGCAGGACTTCGACGCCGCGCATGCGCGCCTGCGCCGCATCTGCGACCGGCTGGGGCTGATCTGGCTGGAGCGTGAGAGCATGGTGCTGCAGGGGGTCCGCTTCGTTGGAACGACGCTGTGGAGCGACTTCGACGCGCTGGCCGATCACGCGGCGATCACCGACCCGGGCCAGCGACTGCAGCGGCGCGAGAAGGCGTTCCGCGCGGCCAATTTCTATCTCTCCAAGACTGGCAGCACCCGCCAGGGTGTGCCCTTCCTTGCAGCCGAGGTGCGCGAACAGGCCCTGGTTTGCCAGGCCTGGCTACGCAACGCGCTCGCGCAGCCCTTTGCGGGCACGACGGTGGCCGTCACGCACTTCGCGCCCAGTCTGCTCAGCGCCGATCCGCGCTACGGCCTGGTGCCGGGCACAGCGGGGTTTTGCAATGCGCTGGACGACTGCCTGCCCCACGCCCAGCTGTGGCTGCACGGCCATCTGCATGCCCCCAGCGACTACCTGGTGCGCGGGGCCCGCGCGGACGGCGCGCCCTGGAGCTGCCGCATAGTGGCCAACCCGCTGGGCTATGCCCGCAAGGGGGAGCAGGCAACCTTTCAGCCGCACTGCGTGCTCACCGTATGATGCGTGCGGGCCCTGCGCCCGCCACCGCGTACCGCATCAAAAATATGACTGAAGTCAAGACAACAGGCGCCAGCGCGGATTAGTCTGATTTCTCGTTTCCGGAGCACTTCGAATGAACATCCTGCTTGCTGTCGACGGCAGCACCTACACCAAGAAAATGCTGGCCTACCTGGCCGCTCACGACGAGATGCTGGGCAGCTCGCACACCTACACGGCCATCACCGTGCAGCCCCAGTTGCCTCCCCGCGCGCGCGCCGCGCTCGGCAAGGAAGTCGTGGACAAGTACCACGCTGAGGAAGGCGAAAAGGTGCTGTCGCCCGTCGTGAAGTTCATGGCGCGTCATGGCGTGCAGCTCAAGACCATGACCAAGGTGGGCCCGGCGGGCGAGACCATCGCCAAGGTGGCCGAGTCCGGCAAGTACGACCTGATCGTCATGGGCACGCACGGCCACGGCTCGCTGGGCAAGCTGGTGATGGGCTCGGTCAGCACGCAGGTGCTGGCCAACTGCCAGGTGCCGGTACTGCTGGTGCGCTGATCAGGCCACCCGCATGGCGGGGCCGCTCGCCAGGCCGCTCAGGCAGGTGTCCGCGGCCCAGTCGATGATGCACTCGTCCGCATAGCCGCGGTCGCGCAGCATGCCGAGCATGGGATCGGCATTGCGCGCCAGCAGCGCACACAAGATCACATCGGGCGGCAACTCGCGCCGCAGCTGTCCCTGGGCCTGCGCCTCGACGATCCAGCCGAGGATGCAGGCATGCACCTCCTGCATCGATGCCCGGTAGGCGTCGCAGGCGCGCAGCGCCTGGGCCAGCGCGGAGTTGCGGCTGGGCAGCAGCGGCACCTCGTCGGCCAGTTGCAACTGCAGCGTCCAGCACAGCAGCGCGTGCAGGCGCTGCATGGCGCCCAGTTCGGCCGGCAGCGCCGCCAGAAAGCGCTGCAGGCGCTCCACCACATGCACCATGGCGGCCGAGCACAGGTCGTCCTTGCCGGCAAAGTGTTTGTACAGGCTGGCCTTGGCAATGCCCACGGCCGCGGCGACCTCGTCCACGGTCATGGTCTCGAAGCCTTTTTCGCCCAGCAGGCGGCTCGCGGCCTCCACGATGGCATCCTCGCGCGCCCGGAGCATCTGCTCCTTGAAGGACGGACGGGGCGGCTGCAACGTGTTCATGCGGGCGATGTTAGCGAGCCTTCACCCCGCGCAGGCCGATAACCCTAAAGACCCCCATCCGCGTGTGCCGTCAGGCCGACAGGTACTGCGCCGCCGCGCTGGTGAGCGCATCGGCCAGCGCATCCAGCACTTCCGACTCCAGGTTCCATGAGTGCCAGTACAGCTGGATGGGCAGCGTATGGCCCGGCGCCAGGTCCACCAGCCGGCCTTGCTGCAGCCAGGGGCGCGCGAGCAGCTCGGGCACCACGCTCACGCCCCAGCCCGCGGCCACGGCGCGCACCTGGCCCTCCGAGCTGGGCACGAACACGCGGCTGAGAGACACGCGTTTCAGGCCAAAGGTGCGCGTGACGAACTCGGCCTGCATATCGTCCTTGCGGTTGAACGAGACGAAAGGCACGTCGCGGAAGTTGTGCGCCGTGAGCCCTTGCGGCAGTTGTCGGCGCGCCAGCTCTGGCGCGGCCACGGCGACGTACTGCATCGCGCCCAGGGGCACCATGCGGCAGCCGCGCAGCGCGCTCTTCAACGTCGTCACGCAGCCCATCACCTGGCCCGAGCGCAGCCACTCCTGCGTGAAGTCCTGGTCGTCGGCAATGATCTCCAGCGGCAGGCGCTGGCGCACCAGATCGCCGAGCGCGTCCACAGCCCAGGTCGCGATGCTGTCGGCGTTGATGGCGATGGCGATGCGCTCTTCCTCGCGGCCGCCGCCGCGCCCGCTGGGCATGAGGTCCTGCAGATCGCGCTCCAGGTCGGCGCGCAGCAGGCGCAACTGCTTGGTGTGCTTGAGCAGCAACTGCCCGGCCGAGGTGGGCTTGAGCGGCCGGCTGCGCACGATGAGCACCGAGCCCACCTGCGCCTCCAGCGCACGCAGGCGCTGCGACACGGCGGACTGGGTGATGTTCAGGCGGCGCGCGGCGCGCTCGAAACCGCCCTCTTCGACGATGGCGGCCAGGCATTCCAATGCGGCGGGGTCAAATGTGCTCACGGCAGGTATCCATTAGTCATTCTGATGAATTCCGCAAAAGTTTAATCACGCTTTTGTTTTTCATTGGGCCGCAGCACACTGCGCGCCATGAAAACCATCGTCCTGGGCGCCGGCATCATCGGCATTAGCACCGCCTGGCATCTGCGCGAGCGCGGGCATGAAGTCACTGTGGTCGACCGCCAGCCCGACGCGGCGCTGGAGACCAGTTTTGCCAACGCGGCGCAGATCTCGGTGAGCTACTGCGAGCCCTGGGCCAACCGCGAGGCGCCATGGAAGGCCCTCAAGTGGATGTTCGACAAGGAAGCGCCGCTGCTGTTTCGCCCCCAGCTCGACTGGGAGCAATGGCGCTGGTGCCTGAAGTTCCTGGCGCAGTGCAACGACACGGCCTTCGCACGCAACGTGCAGCAGATCGTGGCGCTGGGCGCGTACAGCCATGCCGCACTCAAGGACATAGTGCGCGCCACGGGCATCGAGTACCACCGGCTGGAACGCGGCATCGCGCACTTCTACACCGACCAGAAGTCCTTTGACGACGCGGCCCACGCCGTGGAACTGATGCGCCGCTTCGGCGTGCAGCGGCGCGTGGTCAGTCGCGACGAGCTGCTCGCCATCGAGCCGGCCTTCCGCGCCTACGGCGACCGCATCACCGGCGGCACCTACACCAGCACCGACGAGAGCGGCGACGCGCGCGTATTCACCCAGGCGCTGGCCCGCCGCTGCGCCGAGCGCGGCGTGCAGTTCCTCTACGGTCACGACGTGCTGCGCCTGAACCGCTCCGGCGACGCTATTGAATCAATAGCTATTCGCGCTCGCCAGGAAAGCGCTACAGGCCAAAAAGACCAAATACTGAAAGCCGATGCCGTGGTCGTTGCATGCGGCAGCTACAGCGCACCGCTGCTGCGGGGCGTGGGCGTGCACCTGCCCATCTACCCCGGCAAGGGCTACAGCGCCACGTTCCCGCTACTCAAACCGGAGGGCGCGCCCATGGTTTCCACCATCGACGACGGCAAGAAGATCGCCATGAGCCGCCTGGGCAACGTGCTGCGCGTGGCCGGCACCATCGAGCTGGGCGGCTACGACCTGTCGCTGGACAGCCCTGTGGCGCGCGCGCGCTGCCACATGCTGTCGCGCCGCATTGAGACCATCCTGCCCGGCGTGTGCGACACGCGCACGCCCGAGGAAGGCGGAGATCCGCAGTACTGGACCGGCCTGCGACCCGCCACGCCCACCAACATCCCGTTCATCGGCCGTACGCCGCTGCACGGCCTGTGGGTGAACGCCGGCCACGGCACGCTGGGCTGGACGCATGGCGCCGGCTCGGGCAAGGCCATGGCCGAGCTGCTGAGCGGCGAGCGGCCAGCCATGGACTTCGCCTTTCTGGGCGACGACACGCCCGCTGCCGCCTACGGGGCGCCGCGCTTGGCCTGAGCGGCTCGCACCTCAGCGTTTGCGCTGCACCAGCAGGTTGCGCTTGGCATCCTCGGGGTAGGCGAAGGTCACCGCGCCGGCCTGCACCTTGCCCATCACCAGCATGTTGGGGGTGATGGCCTCTTTCTCCTCGGCCGAGAAGGGCCGCTCGTAGGTCGCCACCACGCCGTAATACACGCGCTGCAGGTTCTCCAGCGAATGCTTGAGGGCCGTGCCGTTGACCTGCCCGTCGCGGATGCCCAGCAGGGCATACATCAGCAGGTAGGCCGCGTCGTACCCTTGCGCCGCCGCCATCGGCACGGCCGGGCGGCCCTTGAAGGCGCGCGCGTAGGTGCTCAGGAACGAGGCGCGGCGTTCGTTGCTGGGCTCGGCGATGAAGGTCTGCGCCGTCAGCGCTCCCTCGGCGGCGTCCTTGCCGCCCTGGGGATGAAGAACGGGAACGACAGCGTCCAGCCGCCGACCTGCGGCACCTTCCAGCCCAGCTCCTTGCGGCCTTGGGCAATGACGGCGTTCTCCGGCCCTACGGTGTAGCTGAAGATGACCTGTGCGCCCGCATCGCGCGCGGCCTGCAACTGGGGCGCCAGGCTCTTCACGCCCAGAGGGAAGTTGGTCGCGTACACGGGCGTGAGCTGGTGCGCGGCGAGCGCCGCTTCCACGTCCTTGCGACCGGCCTGGCCGTAGCCCGTGTCGTCGGCAAAGAGGGCCACGCGCGTCCAGCCGCGGCGCAGGATGTCCTCCACCACGAAGGGCGCCTGGATGTTGTCGGGGGCCGAGGTGCGGAAGATGAAGCTCTGCGCCGCCGGATAGGTGCGTGTCACGGGGGTGCCCGTGGCGCACGGCACGATCAAGGGCAGCTTCGCCTGCTGGAACACGTCCAGCGATTTCATCGCCACGCCGGTGTTGCAAAAGCCCAGGGCAGCCACCACGCCTTCTCTGGCCAGTTCCTGCGAGCGTTGACGGCCGGTGTCGGGCGAGCCCTGGTCGTCCTTGACCACCAGCTCCACAGGCCGGCCCAGGTAGCCGCCCACGGCGTTGAACTGCTCCACCGCGAGCTGGATGCCCTGCAGCATGGGCGTGCCGAAGTCCGACGACGGCCCCGAAAAGGGGCCGATGACCCCCACCTTCACGGGCTGGGCGCCCGCCATGCCCGCCAACGCCCACAGCGCCAGCGCCCCTGCCCAGTGTCTGGGTCTCATGGCCATCATCGCGTCTCCGCAATGTTGTGAAAAACACTCCAGCCTAACCAAAAGCGCGGGCGCGCGATGTGGTTTATTGCGCAGCGGCGCGCGGTCGCGGTCAGGGGCAGGTAAGCGATTTGCGGTGAGGGACCGCGCACGCGCTCAGTGCAGCACTGGCGCCGGGCCGGCCAGGAAGTCCAGCAGCGCCGCCTCGAAACCCTCGGGGTCTTCAAGCTGCGGCCAGTGGCCCACGCCGGGCAGCAGCACGGCACGCGCATCGGGCAGCACATGGGCCAAGGCGAGCAGTGCCTCGGGCGGAGTGCAGCGGTCGTACTCACCCCCGATGAGCAGCGCGGGCACCTGCAGGCGCACAAGTTCCGGCGCACGCCGCGCGAAAGCCGTCAGGGCCTCCAACGCACGGCGGTAGGTGGCGGGCGGCACGCGGCCCATGGCGTGCCGTGCAAGCTGCAGCCCCTCGGGCAGCGCGCCGGGGCCGGCGTCGCGCGCCACGGTAGGGTCGGCCAGCCGGGCCATGTCCCGTCCATCGTCCAACCCCGCAAGGCGCGGCGCCACCCACACGGCGGTGGCGGCCTCGTCCAGCGCCGGGCCGCCGGCACACAGCACCAGCCGCCGCACGCGCAGCGGTGCCCGCACGGCGATCTCCAGCGCCAGCATCGCCCCCAGGCCGTGGCCGACCAGCACCACCTGCTCGCACCGCAGGGCATCGAGCAACAGCAGCGCACGCTGGGCCAGGCCCTTGAAGTTGTAGGGCTCCACCGGCGCACTGCCGCCATAGCCCGGCATGTCCCATGCCACGGCGCGGTAGCCCGCGGCGGCCAGGGTTTCCAGCGTCGGGGCAAAGCCCAGGTGATCGCCATCGGCATCGTGCAGCAGCAACACGGTAGGGCCGGAGCCGAGCAGGGAAAAGCGTGGAAGAAGAGACATCGCAGGGTCCAGGGCCGCAGGGCATGCGCGCTGCAGGCGCGCAGGTGCAGACTGATAATAGCCCTCTCCCATTGCCCTACGCGGCGCGCCCAGGGCGCCGCCCCCCTTCGTGAACAGCCGCCTGCCCCACCCGCCCGCCAGCCAACCTCCCGTCTTCACGCCACGCGAGTTCCGCGACGCGCTGGGCATGTTCGCCACGGGCGTGACCATCGTCACGGCGCGCGGGGAAGGCGGCGCGCTGATCGGCATGACGGCAAACTCGTTCAACTCGGTGTCGCTGGAGCCGCCGCTGGTGCTGTGGAGCCTGGGGCACAAGACGTCGTCGCTGCCCGCTTTTTCCCGTGCCACGCACTACGCCATCAATGTGCTGACGGTGGAACAGCGCGCCCTGGCCGAGCAGTTCGCCACGCGCGGCATCGACCGCTTCGCCGGCGTGGCCTACCGCCTGGGACTGAGCGGCGTGCCGGTGCTGGACGGCGCGGCGGCCGTGTTCGAGTGCTTCAACCGCAGCCAGTACGTGGAGGGCGACCACACGATCTTCGTCGGCCAGGTGGAGCGCTGCAGCCACCGGGAAGGCGCCTCGCCCCTGCTGTACCACGGGGGGGTGTTCTACACGGAGCATCCGCTGGGAAGCCTTTCGGCCACCGTAGCCCGCCCGATGGAGAAATAGCCGCCCCGGCTTGCGCCGGAGCGCGGGCACGCCCGGCCGCTTCGGGGCTGGGCGGAACGGGCCGGATATCTGCCCGTTACTTGGCTGTCGCCTCGGGCAGTTCGATCTTCACCTCCAGCACTTCCAGGTCGTCCTGGCGCTCGAAGTGGACCTTCAGGTCGTCGGCGTTGATCTTCACGTACTTGGAGATCACCGCCACCAGCTCGCGCTGCAGCGCGGGCAGATAGTCGGGCTGGCCGGCGCTGCGGCCGCTGCGCTCGTGCGCCAGGATGATCTGCAGGCGCTCCTTGGCCACCGAGGCCGTCTTTTTCTTCTCGCCGAGCAGGAAGGACAGCAGGGACATCTCGCTTACCTCCCGCCGAAGATGCGCTTGAAGAAGCCGGGCTTGGCCGCCTCGATGAAACGCAGGGGCTTGTCCTCGCCCAGGAAGCGCGCAACCACGTCCTTGTAGGCCTCGGACACATCGGTGCCCGACAGGTGGATGGCGGGCAGGCCCTGGTTGGAGGCCTGCAGCACGCTCTCGGACTCGGGGATCACGCCGATGAGCTTGATGCGCAGGATGTCCTGGATGTCCTCCAGGCTCAGCATCTGTCCGTCTTCCACACGATGGGGGTTGTAGCGCGTGATCAGCAGGTGTTCCTTGACGGGCTCGCCGCCTTCGATGGCGCGCTTGGTCTTGCTGCTGAGCATGCCCAGGATGCGGTCGGAGTCGCGCACGCTGGAGACTTCGGGGTTGGTGACCAGCAGCGCCTCGTCGGCGAAGTGCATGGCCATCAGCGCACCGCTTTCGATGCCGGCGGGCGAGTCGCAGACGATGTAGTCAAAGCCCATGTCGGCGAGGTCCTTGAGCACCTTGCCCACGCCGTCCTGCGTGAGCGCGTCCTTGTCGCGCGTCTGGCTGGCGGCCAGCACGAACAGGTTCTCGCACTGCTTGTCCTTGATGAGGGCCTGGTTCAGGTTGGCCTCGCCCTGGATCACGTTGATCAGGTCATACACCACGCGGCGCTCGCAGCCCATGATGAGGTCCAGGTTGCGCAGGCCGACGTCAAAATCGATGACGGCGGTCTTGTGGCCGGCGAGCGCCAGGCCCGATGCGAAGGCGGCACTGGTGGTGGTCTTGCCCACGCCCCCCTTGCCGGAGGTCACGACGACGATTTTGGCCATGTTCTGAGAGGTCCTTGCGTTGCGGTCTGTGGAGTAAGAAAAGGGGGGGACGGTCACAGCGGCTCGATGAGCAGCTTCTCACCGTCCAGCCGCACCTGGGCCGGCTTGCCGCGCACGTTGTCGGGCAGCTCGGTCTCGGTGGTGCGGTAGATGCCTGCCACGGAGACCAGTTGCGGCTCCATGCAGGTGCTGAAAATCCGGGCGCTGGTGTCGCCGCGCGCGCCGGCGATGGCGCGCCCGCGCAGCGGTGCGTACACGTGGATGTTGCCGTCGGCGATCACCTCGGCGCCAAAGCTGACCACGGCCATCACCACCAGGTCCGAGCCGCGGGCATACACCTGCTGGCCCGAGCGCAGCGGCTTGTCCACCACCACGGTCCCCGGCGCCGGCGCGGGCACGGGGACCTCGCGCACGACCTCCACCTCGCGGATGACCTCGTGGACCACCTCGCGGGTAGTGCTCTCACGCGGCGCCTGCATGCGGGGGGGCGGCGCGTCGGGGGCGGCAATCAGGCCCGCGTCGTGCGCGTCCTGCCTCTGCGCGCTGCTGCCGCCGCGCACGGCCACGGGCTGCGTACGATGGCTGCGCAGCGTCTTGACCAGCGCGGCGAAGTCGATGGGCTGCGGCTCGTCCTGCACGGCCGAGAGGTCGATCAGCACCGGGTCGTTGTCAAAAAATTCGGGGTCGTCGGCCCTGCGGGCAGCCAGCTCGGCGGCGATGCTGGCCACGTCGGTGGTCTTGAGCACCATGGCCACCACGGGCAGCTGGGCACTCTTGAGGTCTAGGTGGGTGCGGGCCTGGCCCGCCGTATCAACGGCCATGAAGCGGTTCGGATGGGAAAAAAGACGCCGCGCACGGGCGCCGCCTCGAAGCCGCAAAGTGTACCTGCGCTGCGCCGCTGCCACCGTATCAGGACGTGCGGCGAACCCGGGCGCACCCCAGGCCTGGGCAGCCGCGGATCTGGCTTCACGAGTCCACCGGCTGCGCCCCCTTCGCGCCGCGCAGCGCGGCGAGAGAAGGGGAAAGGTGCGCCAGCGCCGCGGGGGGGATGCTCAGAACTTCGGAATGCGGATGCGGCTGATCATCAGCGAGCCCGACAGCGCGAACAGCAGCACCAGCGGGTGCAGCGTGAAACCGCCGATCGTCACCGACCCCAGCCACAGCTGGCCGCGCACCGCGCCCACGCTGGCGGCCACGGCCATCAGGCCCACGAGCACGATGGAGGTGGGGATCGGCGTGCCCTCGAAGTACTTGACCTTGCCCGACGGGCCCTCGGACAGCGTTTCGGCCGTGATGTTGAAGCGCGCCAGGCGCGACACGCCGCAGGCCACAAAGAAGGCCAGCACCACGCGGTCGTACAGCCCCTGCATGCCGCAGGCGTAGGCGATGATGGCGGGCGCCACGCCGAAGGAGATCACGTCGGCCAGCGAATCCAGCTCGCGCCCCATGGCCGAGCTTTTCTGCCGCCAGCGCGCGATGCGCCCGTCCAGCACGTCGAACACCAGCGCCGCCAGCACCAGCGCACAGGCGAAGTACACATGGCGCACGTCCGACGTTTCCAGATAGGTCATCGACGAGAACAGTGCCCCGACGCCGCACACCGCGTTGCCCAGCGTGAACCAGTCCGCGAGGTGGAACTCGCGGATCATCGAAAAGCGTTTGTGGGGAGAAGCCATGGCGGCATTATCGAACGGCCGCCGGGCCTTTCCTTGTCCGCCGATGGCTGATTCGGTCTACTGGAAACGCGGGGCGCGCTTCTCGATGAAGGCGGTGACCGCCTCGCGGTGGTCGGCCGTCTTGTGGGCGATGGCCTGGTAGCCGGCGGAGATCTCCAGCAGCGAGGCCAGCGAGGCGTGCTCGCCCTCGCGCAGCAGCCGCTTGGTCATCCGCATCACGGCACCGGGGTTGGCGGCGATTTTCTCGGCCAGCGCACGCGCGGTGGGCAGGAGCTGGTCGGCCGGCACCACGCGGCTCACCAGGCCGCAGGCCAGGGCCTCCTGGGCGCTGATGGCCTCGCCGGTGAAAGCCATCTCGGACGCCTTGGCCATGCCCACAGCCCGCGGCAGCAGCCAGGCGCCGCCGTCGCCGGGCACGATGCCCACGCGCACGAAGCTCTCGGCGAAGGTGGCGTTCTCGGCCGCGATGCGGATGTCGCACATGCACGTCAGGTCCAGCCCCGCGCCGATGGCCGGGCCGTTGACGGCGCAGATCACCGGCACGTCGAGCTGGTACAGCGCGTTGGGAATCTGCTGGATGCCCTGGCGGTATTCCTCGCGGATCAGGTCGGGCGTGAGCGCATCGTCGAAGAAGCGCTGCATGTCCTTGACGTTGCCGCCCGAGCTGAAGATGGGGCCTGCGCCGGTGAGGATCAGCACCTTCACGCTGGCGTCCTTGCGCACGGTGTCGCACAGCTGCACGAACTCCTGGACGGCCGTGTTGCCGGTGAGCGCATTGCGCGTCTCGGGCTGGTTCATGGTGACGGTCAGGATGCCGCCGTCGCGTTCGATGGTCAGAAAGGCCATGAGGATCTCCGGTATCAATTCAGGAGCGGCTTGCGCTTGTCTGGCTTGGATTTCAATACGTTTTCAACGTCAAACTAAGCACTAGCAAGCGCAAGGAGCTATTGTTTTTGCATCAAGCGGCCTGCGGCAGCGTCACGTCGGTGATGCGGCGCACGAGGTCCAGCGTCAGCCCGCCGTGCGCCAGCAGCGCCTCGCCGGCCACGCCGTGCCAGTAAGACTCGCTGCCGGCCGTCTGGCGCCAGGCGTGCAGGCGGCGGGTGAACAGCTGCAGGTCGTATTCCGCGGTGAAGCCGATGGCGCCGTGGATGGCGTGGGCGAACTCGGCCACGGCCAGCGCCGCCTCGCTGCAGCGCGCCTTGGCGGTGGCCACGCGCAGCCGGTCGGGCAGCACACCGGCGCCGTTGCAGCCCAGCTGCGCAGCCATGCGCGCGGCAAACACATGCTCGCTCATCACCGCCAGCTGGTGTTGAATGGCCTGGAACTTGCCGATGGGGCGGCCGAACTGCTGGCGCTCGTTGGCGTACTGCAGGGTGCGGCGGAACACGTCGCCCAGCGCGCCAGCCATCTGCGGGGCCACCACGGCGGCCTGCAGGGTGCGTGCGTCTTGCGCGGCGTCCACCGGCACCCCGGGCGCGGCCGCCACCTGGGCAGCAGTCCAGGCCAGGGCGGCATCCAGCGCCAGCGCCTGGGGCGCAGCCTGCGCATCGGCCGTGGCCAGCAGGTGCCAGGCGCTGCCAGCCTGCACCAGCACATGATCGGCCACCTGGCCGCCGCGCACGAGGGCAGAGCGCACGCCGTCATCCGGCAGCCGCTCGCCACGCGCCAGCGTGATGCTGCCGGCGGGGCGCGCTACGCCGCCCTGGGCCAGCAGCGCGCGCGCCACCATGGTCTCGCCCAGCGGCAGCGGCAGCGCATGCGCGCCGCATTGCTCCAGCACGCCGAACACCTGTGTCAGCCCCAGTCCGGCACCGCCGTCGTCCTCGGGCAGCAGCGCGTCGGCCAGCCCCGTGGCCTCCAGTTGCGCCCACAGCAGCTGCGTCGCGGGCGCGGCGCGCCCGCCGGATTCGATGGCGCGCACCACCGGGGGGGTGCACTGGTCGGCCAGCACCTGGCGGGCGGCGTCGGCAAACAGGTCGTTGTCTTGGCTCATGTCGTGGCTCCGTTTCAGCGCAGGCCCAGGCCCCGGGCGATCATCCCACGCAGGATGTCGCGCGTGCCGCCGCGCAGCGAGAACGAGGGCGAGGCCTCGGTCACGTACTTGAGCGTCATCAGCAGCTCCACAGGCACGTCTTCCGCCTCGCGCGCAAACAGGTCGTCGGCGATGGCGGCGGGAATCATCTGCTCCAGCGTGGTGCCCAGCTCCTTGACCAGGGCGGCCTCCACGACGGGGCTGGCGCCCTGCACCAGCTTTTCCTGCACGGCCACCGACATGGCGCGCAGCGGTGCCAGCTGCGTGAGGACCTTGCCCGCCAGGCGCACCGCCGATTCGCTGCGGCCCTGGGGCGTGCGCACGTAGTCGAGCCACTGGTCGAACAGCACGATGGAGGAGAACAGGCGCTCGGGGCCGCTGCGCTCGAAGGCGAGTTCGGCCGTGACCTGCTCCCAGCCCTGGCCCTCGGCGCCGATGAGGGCATCCGGGCCCAACTGCACGTTGTCGAAGAACACCTCGCAGAAGTGGCTGTCGCCCGAGAGGTCTTCGATGGGGCGCACGGTCACGCCGGGCAGCGACAGGTCGACGATCACCTGCGACAGGCCCTTGTGGCGGTCTTCCGCCGTGCCCGAGGTGCGTACCAGCGCAATCATGTACTGGCAGTGATGGGCGTTGGTGGTCCAGATCTTCTGGCCGTTGAGCACAAAGCCCTGGTCGTTGGGCACGGCGCGCGTCTTCACGCTGGCCAGGTCGGAGCCGGAATTGGGCTCGCTCATGCCGATGCAGAAGAACGCCTCGCCCTTGCACACGCGCGGAAGGTAAAACTGCTTCTGCGCCTCGGTGCCGTATTTCAGGATCAGCGGCGCGCTCTGGCGGTCGGCGATCCAGTGCGAGCCCACGGGGGCGCCGCAGTTCAGGTATTCCTCGACCAGCACGTAGCGCGCGAACGCGCTGCGCCCGCCGCCGCCGTATTCGCGCGGCAGCGTGATGCCGATCCAACCGCGCTCGCCCAGCCGGCGGCTCAGCTGTGTGCTGTAGCCGCCCCACGAACGTGCCCGCACATGCGCGGGCAGGTCGCGCACCGCCTCTGCGAGGAAGGCGCGCACTTCGGCGCGCAGCGCCTCATCTTCCGGCGGAATGCGCGTGAGCGCGAGTGAATCCAGAACCGACATGGCCTATGCCCTTTTTCCTTGCTTAATCCAGCGATACGCCGGTGCTCTTGACCACTGACGCCCAGCGCGCCAGCTCCTTTTCGATATATGCGCCGTACTCGGCCGGCGTGGATCCCAGCGGCTCGGTGCCCTGGATGCGCAGCTTTTCCAGCACCGTGGGGTTCTTGAGCGCCTGCAGAAAGGCCTGGTTCAAGCGCTCGATGATGGGCGCGGGCGTGCCGGCCGGCACCATCACGCCCTGCCACGCGCCGGCCTCGAAGCCGTTCATGCCGCTTTCGGCCAGCGTGGGTGCTTCAGGGAAGTTGGGCAGGCGCTTGGCCGTGGAGACCGCCAGCAGGCGCAGCTTGCCGTCCTTGATGAAGGGGGCGATGGAGTTGATCGTGTCCGTCATGAAATGGATCTGCCCGGCCACCAGGTCGACGTCGGCCGGAGCGCTGCCCTTGTAGGGCACATGCGTGGCCTCGATGCCGTAGTGCTGCGTGACCTGGAAGGCCGTGAGGTGCGTGACGTTGCCGTTGCCCGCCGAGCCGTACGACAGCTTGCCGGGGTTCTTCTTGGCATAGTCCACGAGCTCGGCCACAGTCTTCACAGGCAGCTGCGGGTTGACCACCAGGCCCAGGGGCACCACTGCGGTGAGCGCGACAGGCGCGAGGTCCTTGCGCGGGTCGTAGCTCATCTTCTTGTAGAGCGCGGGGCTGAGCGCGAGGGACGAGGTGTTGTAGAGCACCGTGTAGCCGTCGGGCGCGGCCTTGGCGACGAAGGCGTTGCCGATGTTGCCATTGGCGCCGGGCTTGTTGTCCACCACAACCGACTGACCGAGCTGCTCGCCCACGGCCTGCGCCAGCACGCGCGCCACCATGTCGGTGGGCCCGCCGGGCGGGAACGGCACGACGAGCGTGATGGGCTTGTCCGGCCAGGCTGCGTGCGCGGCGCCGGCCAGAAGGGCTGCGCCGGCCAGTACGGCCAGGCGGCGGGTGATGCGAGCAGTCATGGGTGTCTCCTTCTTTGTGGTGAAAATCGGCTCTAACCCTTGCGCAGCAAGCGCAAGCAGCTATGTTTCATGTAGCTTCACGGCCGGCGAGCAGGCGCGTGGCCGTGTACTCCATCACCGGCTCGCCGCGCTGGTTGGTCACCGTGATGAGCGAGGTGACCACGGCGCGGTTGTTCTTGGAGGTGGGGCGGATGTCGGTCACTTCGACCACGGCGCCAATGCTGTCGCCCACGACGACGGGCGCGAGGATCTTCTGGCGCAGCTCCAGCATGGCCAGGCCCGTGCCCTGGATCATGCTTTGCAGGATGAAGCCTTCGATGAAGGTGTAGGTCAGCGCGCCCGGCACCGGGCGGCCCTGGATGGCGCCGCCCTCGTAGCCTTCCTCGATGAAGATGGCCTCCAGCATGCCGGTGGTGCTGATGAAGTTCACCAGGTCGGCCTCGGTGATGGTGCGGCGGAAGGTGCGCCAGCGCAGACCCACCTTGAGGTCTTGCCAGTACAGGCCCTGGCCCATGCGGGGAATGTCTTGGTTCATGCGGTGCTCGGTTCGGAAGGTTGCAGTGCAGCAAGCTGGGCGTCGTCCAGGCCGGCGGCGCGCAGCAGCTCCTCGGTATGCTGACCCAGGCGCGGCGGCATGCCGATGGGCACCTGCGCGCCGTCGAAGCGCACGGACGAGCGCGGAAAGCGCACCTCGCCCATGGCCGGGTCGCGCACGGTGGCAAAGAACCCCGTGGCCACCAGGTGCGGGTCCTGCGGCAGCTCGTCCATGCGCGCCACGGGCGCGGCGGGAATCTCCAGCTGCGCGCAGGTGCGCAGCCAGTGCTGCGTGTCGTGCCGGGCCACATGCTCGCTCAGGATCTCCAGCAGCTCGGCGATGTGGCGCGTGCGGCTGGCCTGGTTGGCAAAGCGCGGATCGTCGGCCAGCTGCGGCTGCCCCACGGCGCTGAAAAAGCGGCGCCAGTGCGCGTCGGTGTAAGGCATCATGCAGACATGCCCGTCCAGCGTCCTGTAGGGCTTGCGCCAGGGCGCCATCACGCGCGGGTAGCCTGCGCCGCTGAGCTTCGGCGTGAAGTGCATGCCGTAGAAATGCTCGACCAGGTTGAAGCCCACCATGGTCTCGAACATGGGAATTTCCACGAAGCTGCCCTGTCCCGTGCGCTCGCGCGCGAACAGTGCCGCCAGGATGGCGTGTGCCGCCACCAGCGCGCAGGTCTTGTCCGCGGCGATGGTGGGCAGGTAGCGCGATTCGCCCGTCTGGCGCTGCATGAGATCGGCCAGGCCGCTCATGCCCTGGATCACGTCGTCGTAGGCCGGCAGGCCGGCGTAGGGGCCGTCCTCGGCAAAGCCGTGCAGCCCGGCGAACACCAGGCGCGGGTAGCGCGCGCGCAGCTGCTCGGGCGCCAGCCCCAGCTTGCCGAGCTTTTGCGGGCGCATGCTGTGCATGAACACGTCGGCCGTGGCCAGCAGCGCGTGCAGGGCCTGCTGCGCGGCAGGCTGTTTCAGGTCCAGCACCACGCTTTTCTTGCTGCGGTTGCAGCCCATGAACACGGCCGCCATGCCGGGCTCCACGGCGGGACCGGTGTAGCGCGTGGAGTCGCCCGCGGGCGGCTCGATCTTGATGACCTCGGCGCCGTAGTCGGCCAACACCTGGCTCGCCAGCGGGCCGAACACCACGCTGGAGAGGTCGAGCACGCGCACGCCGGCCAGCGGTCCTTGGAAGCCGCTCATGCCACCACCCCCTGCGCGCGCAGCGCATCGATGGCCTCGGGCGCCAGGCCCAAGTGTTCGCGCAGCACGGTGTCGGTGTGCTGGCCGAGCTGCGGCGGGGTGTGGCGATAGGTGACCGGCGTGTCCGACAGGCGCATGGGACTGGCCACCAGCGGCACGGCGCCGGCGCGCGGATGCTCCATGCGGATCTGCAAGCCACGCGCGCGCACCTGCGGATCTTCGAAGACCTCGCGCACGGTGTTGATGGGCCCGCACGGCACGGCGTGCTGCTCCAGCAGCGCGATCCAGTCGCGCGTCGTGCGCGTCGCCGTCACCTCGCGGATCAGCGGAATCAGCGCATCGCGGTGCGCGATGCGCGCGGCGTTGGTGGCAAAGCGCGAGTCGCTCGCCCACTCGGGGCGCCCGGCCACATGGCAGAAGCGCTCGAACTGGCCGTCGTTGCCCACGGCCAGGATCATGTGGCCGTCCTGCGTGGGGAAGTCCTGATACGGCACGGTGTTGGGGTGGGCGTTGCCCATGCGCGGCGGCACCTGGTTGCCGTAAAGGTAGTTCATGCCCTGGTTGGCCAGGCAGGCCACGCCCACGTCCAGCAGGGCCAGGTCGATGTGCTGGCCTCGGCCCGTGTGCTCGCGCGCCTGCAGCGCCGCGAGGATGGCCGTGCTGGCATACAGGCCCGTGAGGATGTCGGTGAGCGCCACGCCCACCTTCATCGGGCCGCCGCCGTCCTCGCCGTCGGGGCGGCCGGTGACGCTCATCAGCCCGCCCATGCCCTGGATCAGGAAGTCGTAGCCGGCGCGGTGCGCATACGGCCCGCTCTGCCCGAAGCCGGTGATGGAGCAGTACACCAGGCGCGGGTTGAGCGCGCTCAGCGAGGCATAGTCCAGCCCGTACTGCGCCAGACCGCCTGTCTTGAAGTTCTCCACCAGCACGTCGCACTGCTGCGCCAGGCGCCGCACCAGCTCCTGCCCCTCGGGGCGGATGAAGTCGATGGTCACCGACTGCTTGTTGCGGTTGGTGCACATGTAGTAGGCCGACTCGCCCGTGGGCTGGCCGGCGGGGTCGGTCACGTAGGGCGGGCCCCAGGCGCGCGTGTCGTCGCCGCTGCCGGGGCGCTCCACCTTGATGACCTCGGCGCCCAGGTCACCCAGCGTCTGGGCGGCCCAGGGGCCGGCCAGCACGCGCGACAGGTCCAGCACTTTCACGTGCTGCAGCGCGCCGGGTTGCAGGGCGGCCGGCGAGGTCATTGCAGCGGCACCTTGGCCTGGGTGACGATGCGCTTCCACAGCGCGATCTCGTTCTTCTGGAACTCGTGCATCTGGGCGGGGCCGCCGGTCATGGGCGTGGCGCCCAGCCGCTCGTAAAAGGCGCGGGTCTCATCCATCTTGGAGATGGTGGTGAACAGCTCGGCCAGCCTGGCGGTCTCGGCCGCAGGGGTCTTGGCGCTGACCATGGCCCCCACCCAGGTGTAGGCCTCGAAGCCGGGCAGGCCGGCCTCGCTGGCGGTGGGCACGTCAGGCGAGGTGGCCACGCGCTTGTCCGCCGCCACGGCCAGCACCTTGACGCGCCCGCCCTTGGCCAGCTCCTGCACGGCCGTGACTTCGGCAAAGGCGTAGTCCACGGTGCCCGCCGCGAGGGCGGTCATGGTCTCGCCCGCGCCCTTGAACGGCACATGCACGGTCTGCACGCCGGCGCTGTCGTTGAGCAGCTCGCCCATGAGCTGGTAGCCGGCCGAACCCGCGCCGAAGTTCACCTTGCCCGGGTGGGCCTTGGCATAGCTGACCAGCCCCTTGAGGTCGGCAAACGGCGCCTGCGGGGCCGTGGCCAGCATGGCGGGCGAACGCATCATCATGGTCAGCGGCGCAAAGTCCTTCACCGGGTCGTAGGGCAGCTCCTTGAACAGCGCCGCGTTCACCGCCAGCGTGGAGTTGCTGCCGATGAAGACGGTGTAGCCGTCGGCCGGGGCCGAGAGCACCTGCTTGACCGCGATGAAGCCGTTGGCGCCGGGCTTGTTCTCCACCACCACGGACTGGCCCGTGAGGTCCTGCAGCTTGCGCGCAAAGTAGCGCGCCGAGGTGTCGGTGCCGCTGCCGGGCCCGAAGGGCACGACGAACTTGAGGGTCTTGGACGGGAAGGCCTGCGCCTGCACGGCGGGCGCAAGGGCAGCGCCCAGGGCCACGAGGCTGGCGCCCGCCAGGACGCGCAGGGTGGTTCTGCCGTGGAATGCCATGTGCAATGTCTCCTTGGAGTCTCTGCTCCGCTACGGTGCCCCGCAAAGGGGTCGGAGTTGGCACTCTAGGCAGCACCTTGCATGCTGTCTAATATTAAAAGTTTAGATTTCAATACTTTTTTCATATCGCATGAACCTCCGGCAACTCAGCCAGTTCGTCGCATTGGCGGAAACCGGCAACTTCCACCGCGCGGCCGAGCGCCTGCACATGGCGCAACCGCCCCTGTCGGTGTCCATCCGCAAGCTGGAGGAAGAACTCGGCAGCCCCCTGTTCGAGCGCACCACCACGGGCGTGGTGCTCACCCCGGCCGGCGAAGCCATGCTGGGCGACGCCCGCCGCGCGCTGTTCCACGCCCAGCAGTGCCGCCAGGCGGTGCAGGACGCGCGCGAGGGCGAAGGCGGGCTGCTGCGCCTGGGCATCATCGGCTCGGCCACCTATGCGCTGCTGCCGCAACTCATCCCCTCGCTGCGCCAGCGCTATCCGCAGATCGAGTTGGAGCTGAGCGAAGCCACGTCGTCCGAGATCCTGGAGGGGCTGGTGTCGCGGCGCTTCGATGCCGGCCTGCTGCGCTACCCGGTGCTGGACCCGAGCGGCTTCGAGCTGCTGCCGCTGGACCGCGACGACTTCGTGCTGGCCGTGGCCGAGAGCAGCCCGCTGGCGCAGCGCGACGCCATCGCGCTGGCCGAGGCCGCGCACGAGCCCTTCATCATGTACCCGCAGCACAAGGTGCCCAGCCTCTCGGCCCTGGCCATGATGCGCTGCCAGTTCTCTGGCTTTTCGCCGCGCGTGGCGCAGGAGGCGATGCAGGTGCAGACCATCATGAGCCTGGTGGCTTCGGGCCTGGGCGTGGGCCTGGTGGCCAGCGTGGCGCGGCAGGTGGTGCCGCGCGGCGTGAAATGCCTGGCGCTCACCGACAACCCGCCGGGCTTTCACGTGGGCATTGCGCTGGCGCGCCTGGCCAGCGGCACCAGCCGCGTGGTGGAGCGCTTCACCGAGCACGCGCTGCGCTTTGCCAGCGTGCCGCGCGTGGAAGGCGAGAACTGGGACAAACCGGGTTGAACCGCCCGTCCATCAAGCGCGAGCAGCTATCTTTTATGAAGCAACCGCCGTCGCACGGTGCCGCGCAAAGTCCACGTACCACGCCAGGCAGCCGGGGTTGGCCATGGCGTCCGGGTTGACCACCTTGTCCATCGACTGGCCCAGCAGCAGCTTCTTGACGGGCAGCTCCTGCTTCTTGCCGCTCAGCGTGCGCGGCACCTCGGCCACCTGCACGATTTCGTCGGGCAGGAAGCGTGGGCTCAAGCTGGCGCGGATGGCGTCGTTGATCCGCGCGCGCAGGCCGTCGTCCAGCACCAGGCCGCTGCGCAGCACCACGAACAGCGGCATGTAGCTGGCGCGGCCCAGGTATTCCAGGTCCACGACCAGGCTGTCGAGCACCTCGGGCAGGGCCTCCACGGCGCTGTAGATCTCGCTCGTGCCCATGCGCAGGCCGTGGCGATTGATGGTGGCGTCGCTGCGGCCGTAGATCACGCAGCCGGGGTGGGCGCTGGAGCCGATCTCGATCCAGTCGCCGTGACGCCAGACGGCCCCGGCCTCGGCCCCCAGATCGCCGCCGCCGGGCCTGCGGCCATGGCCGGGCGGGTACATCTCGAAGTAGCTGGCGCGGTAGCGCGCGCCATCGGCGTCGCCCCACAGGAACAAGGGCATGGACGGGATGGGCTGGGTGCACACCAGTTCGCCCACGGCGTCCAGTACCGGGCGGCCCTGCTCGTCCCAGGCCTCGACGGCCGCGCCCAGCATGCGGCACTGCATGCGCCCGGGCGTTTGCGGCAGCTCGCGATTGCCGCCGATGAAGGCGCCCGCGAAGTCGGTGCCGCCGGAGATGTTGCACCACCAGACCTGAGGCACGCCCGCGCTGGCCAGGAGTTGCGATCCCCACCGCTGCACTTCGGCAGGCAGCGGCGACCCCGTGGAGCCCAGCACGCGGATCACCGACAGGTCGCCGCAGGCCGCAGGGGTGATCCCGGCCTTCATGCAGTGGCCGTAGAACGCGGCGCCAGCGCCGAAGAAGGTCACGCGCTCCTCGGCCGCCATGCGCCACAGCACTGTCCAGTCGGGCCGCTCCTTGCTGCCGCCGGGGTTGCCGTCGTACAGCACGCAGGTGGTGCCGCCCAGCAGGCCGCCGACCTGGGCGTTCCACATGATCCAGCCGGTGGAGCTGTACCAGTGGTAGCGCTCGCCCAGGGAGTTGGGCGCGTAGCTGCAGCCGATGTCGTTGTGCAGCACCGCCAGCTGCAGCATTACCAGCAGCATGCCGCCATGGCCGTGCACGATGGGCTTGGGCAGGCCGGTGGTGCCGCTGGAATAGACGATCCACAGCGGGTGGTCGAACGGCAGCCACGCCGGTTCAAAGGCCGCAGTCTCTGCATCATTTCGGGCGATGACGCTTGCGTAGCAAGCGGTATCAGCTACTGTTTTTGAAGCATCCAGGTTGTTCACCAGCACCACGTGGCGCAGCGTGGGCAGTTGCGCGCGCAGCTCGGCCAGCACGTCGCAACGGTCATGGTCGCGCCCCCCATAGGTGACGCCGTCCACGGCCAACAGCACCGTCGGAGCGATCTGGCGGAAGCGGTCCAGCACCGCGTGCGTACCCATGTCGGGCGCGCACAGGCTCCACACCGCACCGATGCTGGCGCAGGCCAGGAAGGCGACGATGGTCTCGGGGATGTTGGGCAGGTAGGCTGCCACGCGATCGCCGGGCTGTACGCCTTGGGCCCTCATGTGCAGCGCCAGCGCCGCCACCTGCCGGCGCAGCGCGGGCCAGGACAGCTCGCGGCGCTCGCCGCGTTCGTTGCGGCCGATGAGGGCCGGCTGGCCCGCGGCCTGTGCGGCGCCCACATGGCGCAGCACCTGGCGCGCGTAGTTCACCTGCGCGCCGGGGAACCACTGCGCGCCGGGCATCACGTTCTTTGCGAGTACCGCGCGGTGCGGCGTGGGTGACTGCAGGTCGAAATAGTCCCAGACGCTCTGCCAGAAGGCGTCCAGATCGGTGGTGGACCAGCGCCATAGCGCGTCGTAATCGTCAAAGCGCAGGCCGTGCTGCGCCTGCAGCCCATCCTGGTAGCGACGTATCTGGGGCGTGTAAGGCGGGTGTGTTGGGGGGATGTTGTGGTGTGTCTCCATGCGCACAGCCTAGCGCGGTCGCGGTCGCCGTGCGCGCCACGCACGTGACAACTGGCCGGCCGCACCTCGCCGGTCGCACCTGGCCGGCGGCACCTCGCCGGCCGCACCTGGCCTCAGCGCCGCGGCTGCTCCGTCACGCTGGTGATGGCATAGCCCTTATCGCGCAGCTGCCGTCCGGGCTCGGGAATACCAAGGTCGTTCCAGTGCGCCTGGGTTTCGTCCCGTTCCACGGCGCGGTGCTCGCAGTTCCAATCGGTATTGATGGCCTCCTGCGGTATGGGCTTGCCCTCGGGCACGGCCAGATGGGAATAACGCCCCTCGGCTTCGGATCGGCGGTAGATGTCCACGCGCATGTCGGGTCCTTTGCTTGCTGGTTGCAGGGTTCTCCACTGTAGTGAGACCATCGCCCGCCCGGCGTAGGAAGCGGCCGCATGGCCGCCGTGCTTGACGCAAGGCAAGATCGCCGCTTTCCGCCCTGCCGACAATTGCCCGCTGTTGCCACTGCCGGCGGCCTGTTTCTCAATCATGACAACACAAGACGTTTCCTCTCAGCGCAGCGACGTGCTCATCGTGGGTGCGGGGCCTGCCGGGCTGTCGCTGGCGGCCTCGCTGGCCCAGGCTGGCATGCAGGTGACGGTGCTGGAGCAGCAACCCGCTTCCACGCTGGCCGCGCCCCCGGCCGACGGGCGCGAGATTGCACTCACCCACCCCAGCGTGGCGACGCTGCAGCGCATCGGCAGCTGGCAGCGCCTGGCCGCGCACGAGGTCGGCCTGCTGCGCGAGGCGCAGGTGCACGACGGCCCCGTGGGCCAGCGCGGGGCCATGCAGCTGCATGCAGGCGGCAGCGGCGTCCAGCATTTGGGCTGGATCGTGCCCAACCACGCGCTGCGCCGCACGGCCTACGAAGTGGCCGCGCACACGCCCGGCGTACGACTGGTCACCGAGGCGCGCGTCACGCGCGTGGCCGTCACGCCCGCGCATGCTGAGCTGGAATACACCGACACCCGCAACCTCGACGCAGCGCCCCTGCGTCTGCAGGCCCCGCTGCTGGTGGCTGCCGACAGCCGCTTTTCCGCCACGCGGCGCCAGTTGGGCATTGGCGCGGCCATGCACGACTTCGGCCGCACGGTCATCGTCTGCCGCCTGCGCCATGAGCTGCCCCACCACGAGGTCGCGCACGAGTGCTTCGGCTACGAGCAGACGCTGGCGATCCTGCCGCTGCCGGGCGACCTGGTCGATGGCGCGCCGATGTGCTCGGCCGTGGTCACCACCGGCGCGGCGCATGCGCAGGAGCTGCTGGCACTGCCCCCTGAGGCATTCGCCGCACGCGTACAAGCCCAGTTCAAGGACCGCCTGGGCGCCATGCGGCTGGTGGGCGAGCGCCACGCCTACCCGCTGGTCGCCGTGTATGCGCACCGCTTCGCCGCCGCGCGCTGCGCGCTGCTGGGTGACGCGGCCGTCGGCATGCACCCGGTGACGGCGCACGGGTTCAACATGGGGCTGGCGGGTGTGGACAGCCTCACGCGCACTCTCACCCAGGCACGCGAGCGCGGCGCGGACATCGGCGCCGCCAGCGTGCTGGAGGGTTACGCGCGCGGCCATCACCGCCACGCCTGGCCGCTGTACCAGGGCACGAATGCCATCGTGCGCCTGTACACCGACGACCGGCCGCTGCCCCGCCTGCTGCGCCAGGTGGTGCTGGCGGGCGCCAACCGGCTGCCGCCCCTCAAGGGCGCCATCGTGAGCCAGCTCACAGGCCGGCGCCCCGCCTGGCCCAGCGCCGCACCTTAGCGCGCACACCGTGATCCAACTGGAGGGGCAGGCGTTCGCTGCCTGTCCCGGCCAGCGTCCTGCGGCACACCCACCCATAATGGCCGCATGGACAACCTGTTGGACCATCTCAGCGAGACCGTCACCCGCGCACGCACCGTCGAAGAGCTCACCCGGCCGCTGCTGGAGCTGCTGGAAGACATCACCGGGTTCGAATCCACCTACCTCACGGTGGTGGACCTGGAGCGGGGTGTGCAGCGTGTGCTGTACGCGCGCAACACGCGCCAGATGCAGATCCCGGAGGGACTGAGCGTGCCCTGGCACGACACGTTGTGCAAACGCGCGCTGGACGAGGGCCGCCCCTTCACCGCCGACGTGGGGCAATGCTGGGGCGATTCGCAGGCCGCCGCGGCGCTGGGCATCCAGACCTACGCCAGCACACCGGTGCGCATGGCCGACGGCCAGCTCTACGGCACGCTTTGCGCCGCCAGCGACGAGCGCCAGGAGCTCACTTCACAGGCGCGCAACGCGCTGACGCTGTTCGCGCGGCTCATTGGCCAGCAGGTCGAGCGCGAGCAGCTGCTGCAGCAATTGCTGCAGGCCAATGCCCGGCTGGCGGCCTATGCGGCGACCGATGCCCTTACCGGCCTACCCAACCGCCGCGCGCTGCGCGAAATGCTGCACCAGCAACTGGCGCAAGGCGCGCGCCAGGGCACGGCGGTGCTGATCGCCTTCATGGACCTGGACGGTTTCAAGGCGATCAACGACACCTATGGCCACGAGGTGGGCGACCTCTTCCTGGCCGACATGGCCGATCAGCTGCGCGGCGCCGCGCGCGCAGGACTTCGTCGCACGCTACGGGGGCGATGAGTTCGTGGCCGTAGGCCCCGGCCCCGCGCCCGGCCCGGCGCTGGAGGCGGCCCGCCAGGGGTTCGGCCAGCGTCTGGCACAGGCCACGCGCGGGCGCTTTGGCGGGGCGGACGCCCCCATCGACTACGCCGGCGCCAGCGTGGGTGTGATCGCCGTGCTCCCCAACGACATGACGGCCGACGAGGCGCTGCGCGAGGCCGACCGCGCCATGTACGCCGCCAAGAAGGCGCGCCGCGCCGTGCGCTGAACAAGTCCCCGCACGGGCATGCGCGGCAGGGGGACCGGGATAATCCGCCGCTCTGCCAGCCCCCGCCACCCCTTTGCCCATGCCCGCAGCCCTGCCCCGCGTGCTGTCCGTCATCCCGCCGATGACGCAGCTCAACACGCCCTACCCCTCCACCGCCTACCTCACGGGCTTTCTGCGCTCGCGCGGCGTGCCGGCGTGGCAGGAGGACCTGGCGATCGCGCTGGTGTTGCGGCTGCTCTCGCGCGACGGTCTCGGGCAGGTCGCCGAAAGGGCGCGGGCCCTGCCCGCAAACGCGCAGAGCCCGGCGGTGCAGTTCTTTCTTGCACAGCAGGAGCGGTACCTGGCCACCATCGGCCCAGCCATGGCCTTTTTGCAGGGGCGCGACAGCACCCCTCGCGCACCGCATCGTGGGCCGCCACTACCTGCCGGAGGGGCCGCGCTTCGCGGCGCTGGACGTGTACGAGGACGACGGCAGCGGCGACCCGCTGGGCTGGGCCTTCGGCGCCCTGGGCCTGACCGACAAGGCCAAGCATCTGGCCACGCTGTACCTCAACGACCTGGCGGACGTGCTGCAGGGCGCCGTGGACGCGCGTTTCGAGTTTGTGCGATACGCCGAACAGCTCGCCGGCAGCCAGCCCACGTTCGACCCGCTGGCCGACGCGCTGGCGCAGGCGCCGACCTTCGTGGACGAGGTGCTGCAGCAGCTCACCCATGAGGCCGTCGCGCGCCACCAGCCCGGCGTGGTGCTGCTCTCGGTGCCCTTCCCGGGCTCGGTGTACGGCGCGTTTCGCATTGCCCAGGCCCTCAAGGCACAGCACCCGCAAATCGTCACCGTACTGGGCGGCGGCTTCGTCAACACCGAGCTGCGCGAGCTGGCCGACCCACGGGTGTTCGATTTTTTCGACTACGTGACGCTGGACGCCGGCGAGCGCCCGCTGCTCGCGC
The DNA here is from genome assembly GCF_002916785.1 of Diaphorobacter sp. LR2014-1. Classification (NCBI taxonomy): domain Bacteria; kingdom Pseudomonadati; phylum Pseudomonadota; class Betaproteobacteria; order Burkholderiales; family Comamonadaceae; genus Diaphorobacter; species Diaphorobacter sp. LR2014-1. The sequence goes on from NZ_MTBE01000001.1 coordinate 207,193, forward strand.
TGCTGGAGCACCTGCAAGGCCAGCGCGGGCGCCAGCGGCTGGTGCGCACCTTTGTGCGCAATGACGATGGTGCCGTGCAGTACATCCACCTGGCGGAACCCGACGTCGCCTTTGCCGAGATCGGCACGCCCACCTGGGACGGCCTGCCGCTTCAGCGCTATCTGTCGCTGCTGGACATGCTCAACCCCATGCACCGGCTGTGGAGCGACGGGCGCTGGAACAAGCTCACCGTGGCGCACGGCTGCCACTGGAAGAAGTGCAGCTTCTGCGACGTGAATCTGGACTACATCGGCCGCTACGAGGGCGCCAGCGCCCAGGTGCTGGCCGACCGCATCGCGGCCATCGTGGCCGAGACCGGGCAGACGGGCTTTCACTTCGTCGATGAAGCCGCGCCGCCCAAGGCCCTCAAGGCGCTCGCGCAGGAGCTGATCGCACGCGGCACCGGCATCTCCTGGTGGGGCAACGTGCGCTTTGAAAAGACCTTCACGCCCGAGCTGGCCGAGCTGCTGGCCGACGCGGGCTGCATCGCCATCTCGGGCGGGCTGGAGGTCGCCTCCGATCGGCTGCTGGGCCTGATGAAGAAGGGCGTCAGCGTGGACCAGGTGGCGCGCGTGACCCGCGCATTCAGCGACGCGGGCATCCTGGTGCATGCCTACCTCATGTACGGCTTTCCGTCGCAGACCGTGCAGGACACGGTGGACGCGCTGGAATACGTGCGCCAGCTGTTCGAGAACGGCTGCATCCAGAGCGGCTTCTTCCACCGCTTTGCCTGCACCGTGCATTCGCCCGTGGGGCAGAGCCCCGAGGAATACGGCGTGACCCTGGCCCCGCTGCCGCCGGGCGGTTTTGCCAAGAACGACGTGGCCTTCATCGACCCCACGGGGGTGGACCACGACGCGCTGGGCGCCGGGCTGAAGAAGGCCATCTACAACTACATGCACGGCATCGGGCTGGAGCAGGACGTGCGCATGTGGTTCCCCTTCCACGTGCCCAAGACCACGGTGCGGCCAGGCCGCATCGCGCGCGCCCTGGCGGCGCGATAGCTATTGTTTTAATAGCTTCTCGCGCTTTCCCCGCAAAGCGTTGCGCTCACCGCGCGTACACTACGTGCCCGGTATTTCTGAGCAACGAGGTGTCCTATGTGGTGGCAGCAGCAACGTTTTTCGGCACAAGGGCGCTGGCAGGCCATTGCAGAGCAGACGGCCGTGGTCGAAGTGGATGTCCAAGGCGTGGTGCGCGAAGTGAACGCGCGGTTTTGTGACCTGCTGGGCTACCAGCGTGCCGAATTGATCGGCCAGCCCCCAACGATTTTCTATCCACCGGAATACGTTGCCAGCCCTGCCTTTCAGGCCAATTGGCGGCGCCTGTGCGGCGGCGAATTCGTGCAAGGCACGGCGCAGCGCCGCTGCAAAAACGGCACCGTGGTCTGGGTGCAGGGCATGTTCTACCCCGTGCGCGATGCCCGCGGCCGGGTGGAGCGCATCGTGGGGCTGGTTTACGACGTGACCGCCACGCAGGAGCAGACGCAGCGCGCCCATGCCATCCTGGAGGCCATCGAACGCTCCATGGGAGTGATCGAGTTCGACCTGCAAGGCCATGTGCTGCGCGCCAACGACAACTTTCTGCACACCATGGGCTACACCCGCCAGAACCTGGTGGGCCAGCACCACCGCATCTTGTGCCCGCCCGCATTCGCGCAAAGCAGCGACTACCCACGCTTTTGGGACGATTTGCGCGCGGGCGTGTATTCCAAGGGCAAGATCGAGCGCGTCGATGCGCGGGGGCGCACGGTGTGGCTGGAGGCGACGTACAACCCGGTGCTCGACCCTGACGGCGTGGTGAGCCACATCGTCAAGTTCGCCACCGACATCACCGCGCGTGTGCAGCAGGCGCAGGCGCGCGAGCAGGGCGTGAACACGGCGTTTGCCGTGGCGCGGGAGACGCAGCAGCTCTCCGAAGAAGGCACGCAAACCATCGTCGACGCCACGGCGCGCATCCAGTCGATCGCCCAGCTGTTCGAGGACACCGCGGCCCGCGTGCAGGAACTCGGGCGCAAGACCGAGAGCATCGCCGCCAGCGTGCAGGGCATACGCCGCGTGGCCGACCAGACCAACCTGCTGGCCCTCAACGCGGCGGTGGAGGCCGCGCGCGCCGGCGTGGCCGGGCGCGGCTTTGCCGTGGTGGCCGAGGAGGTGCGCAAACTCGCCGGCGACAGCCGCACCGCCACCAACGACATCCACCAGACCATCCAGGCCGTGCTGCAGGAGATGCGGGCGATGATCGACCACATCCAGGGCGGCGTGGCGGCGGTGGAGCAGGGTGCCCAGCTGTCACGCCAGGCGCGCGACGCCATCGAGCGCATCCGCGAGGACGCACACAAGGTGGTTGACGTGGTGCAGGAGCTGCACGCGCTCGAGACCGGCAAGCCGGGGCGCTGAGGGCCTGGCAAACCTGGGCCCCGTGACGGCAGAAAACGGCCCCGCCACGCTCGGCAGGCCGGCGGCGATGGGCCCGTCTGGCACCCCTGGGTGATAGCGCACTCCGGCACACTCCTGATTTGATAGCTGTTTGCGCTTGCCACACAAGCGCCAGAGGCCCATCCAACCTCTAAAATCAGCGCTTTCACACAAGGAGAGCCCCATGGCCCTTTTGCAATGGAATGAGTAACCGGCGCAGGTGCTGCAGGGTGGCGGCGTGATCGGACCGGATGAGCGGCTGCCCTGGGCGCAGACCGGGCTGATGGGCATCCAGCACGTCATCGCCATGTTCGGCGCCACGGTGCTGGCGCCCATCCTGATGGGGTTCGACCCCAACGTGGCGGTGCTGATGAGCGGCATCGGCACGCTGATCTTCTTCCTCATCACCGGTGGCAAGGTCCCGAGCTACCTGGGCTCGTCGTTCGCCTTCATCGGCGTGGTGATCGCGGCCACGGCCTATGCAGGCAAGGGCCCCAACGCCAACATCGGCGTGGCGCTGGGCGGCATCATCGCCTGCGGCCTGGTGTACACGCTGGTGGGCGTGGTGGTGCACCTGGTGGGCACGGGCTGGATCGAGCGCTTCATGCCCCCGGTGGTCACCGGCGCGGTGGTGGCCGTGATCGGGCTGAACCTGGCCGGCATCCCCATCAAGAACATGGCGGCCAACAACTTCGAGGCCTGGATGCAGGCCCTGACCTTCGTGTGTGTGGCGCTGGTGGCGGTATTCACCAGCGGCATGCTGCAGCGCCTGCTGATCCTGGTGGGACTGATCATCGCCAGCCTGCTGTACGCGCTGCTGACCAACGGCATGGGCCTGGGCAAGCCGATCGACGTATCGGGCATCGCCAACGCCGCCTGGTTTGGCCTGCCGCAGTTCCACGCGCCCGTGTTCAGCGCGCCCGCCATGCTGCTGATCGTGCCGGTGGTCATCATCCTGGTGGCCGAGAACCTGGGCCACATCAAGGCCGTGACGGCCATGACCGGCAAGAACCTGGACCAGTACATGGGCCGCGCCTTCATCGGCGACGGCGTGGCGACGATGGTGAGCGGCGCGGTCGGCGGCACGGGCGTGACGACGTACGCCGAGAACATCGGCGTGATGGCCGCCACGCGCATCTACTCCACGGCGGTGTTCCTGGTCGCGGCGCTGCTGGCGGTGCTGCTGGGCTTCTCGCCCAAGTTCGGCGCGCTGATCCAGGCGATCCCGCTGCCGGTCATGGGCGGCGTGTCCATCGTGGTGTTCGGCCTGATTGCGATTGCCGGCGCCAAGATCTGGGTGGACAACCGGGTGGATTTCTCGCAGAACAAGAACCTCATCGTGGCGGCGATCACGCTGATCCTGGGCACGGGCGAATTCACGCTGAAGTTCGGCGACTTCGCGCTGGGCGGCATCGGCACCGCGACCTTCGGCGCCATCGTGCTGTACGCGGCCCTGAACCGCGGCAAGTAAGGCTGGGCGGGAGCGCCCAGGCGCTCCCGTATTCATAGCTGCTGGCGCTTATCCTGAAAAGATTCAAGGCACTTTCCGCCTTGAAAATCAATCTTAACAAGCGCCAGCAGCTCTTTTTTTAGTAGCAAACCGATCACCGCCGCAACAGCGACCACACCATCTCGATGCCCGCGGTGAGCAGGTCGAACTCGTCGCTGCGCGTGCCCTCCAGCCGTTCGCGCTGGCGTGCACGCTCCTCCCGCGCGCGGTTGCGCTCCAGCGCCACCAGCGCATCGGCCAGGGCGTCGGGCGAGGCGGCGTCCGCCGGCGCGGTCTGACGGGCGGCGCTGCCGTGGCGCGCCAGGGCCTTGTCCACCGCCTGCGGGTCCAGCAGCGACAGGGCCGAGCGGCAGTAGGGGCAGGCGTGGTCGTGGCGGATGTCCACCGTGCCGCCGCAGCTTGTGCAGTTGATGGTGCCCACACGCTCGGCCAGCGCCTCGATCTCCATCGTGGACAGGTGCCGCACGAAGCCCTTCTCGACCATGAACGAACCAAAGGTCGAAAAGCGCCCGTGGCGCGCCGCGCAGCGGTAGGTGACGTAGCGCCCGCCCTGCGCCACGTCGTAGCCCTTGGCCAGCGCCTGGCTGCAGCGCGGGCAGCGCAGCCGGTCGGCCAGCGGGTGGTGCGCGTCGCCACGGTGCTGGTGCAGCAGCTCGAACAACTCCAGCACGGCCGCCGGCGCCAGGCGCGTGTTCTCCTGCGGGTCGAACCACATGCCCTGGCAGGCAAAGCACAGGTCCAGCTCCAGCGTGCCTCCGGTGCTGGCGGCAAAGCGCCGGATCTCGGTGGGCTGGCGGCACGAGGGGCAACGCGGTGTGAACGGCATGGTGGACGCGATCGTACTGCCTGCCCGGCCGGTGCCGCGACGCGGCCGCGCCTGCGCGGGCGGCCTGCGTCGGCGCGGTGTAAGGCCAGGGTTATCCCTAGCCGCGCACGGAGCGGCTGCTAAGATTTACGCTCTTTTTTGCGCCCCGCGCCAGCTGCCCGCCAGGCCTGCACGGGGCGCTTGTCCGTCTGGAGTTAGCGTGTCCACCTCGTCGTCCCCCCGTATCCAGCACCCCGGTCTGGCCCAGAAAATCATGAGCGCGGCCGAAGCCGCGGCCCTGATCCCGGCCGGCGCCAATATCGGCATGAGCGGCTTCACCGGCGCGGGCTATCCCAAGCAGGTGCCCCAGGCGCTGGCCGCGCGCATCGAGGCCGAGCATGCAGCAGGCCGGCCGTTCCAGGTCAACGTGTGGACGGGCGCCTCCACCGCGCCCGAGCTGGACGGCGCGCTGGCCAAGGTGAACGGCATCCACCAGCGCCTGCCGTTCCAGTCGGACCCGATCTGCCGCGACAAGATCAACGCGGGCGAGGTGCACTACCTGGACATCCACCTCTCGCACGTGGCGCAGCATGCGTGGTTCGGCTTCCTGGGCCCCATGCAGGTGGCTGTGGTGGAGGTGCTGGGCATCCTGCCCGACGGCCGGCTGATCCCCTCGTCCGCCGTGGGCAACAACAAGACTTGGCTGGAGATCGCCGACAAGGTGATCCTCGAGGTGAACTCGCTGCCCCCGATCGAGATGGAGGGCATGCACGACATCTACTACGGCACGGCCATTCCCCCGCGCCGCCAGCCCATCCACCTGACGCAGGCCACCGAGCGCATCGGCGAGCCCTACCTGCGCGTGGACCCGTCCAAGGTGATCGCGGTGGTCCAGACGCACCAGCGCGACCGCGACACGGCCTTCGCCAAGCCCGACGCAGTCTCCAACCAGATCGCGGCGCACATCATCGACTTCCTGGCCCACGAGGTGAAGGTGGGCCGACTGCCCAAGAACATGCTGCCGCTGCAGTCGGGCGTGGGCAACGTGGCCAACGCGGTGCTGACCGGGCTGCTGGACGGCCCGTTCGACGAACTGCTGGGCTTCACCGAGGTGCTGCAGGACGGCATGCTGGAGCTGATCAAGCGCGGCAAGATGACCGCGGCGTCGGCCACCGCGATCTCGCTGAGCAGCGAGGCGCTGAAGGACTTCAACGAACACATCGCCTTCTACCGCGACCGCATCGTGCTGCGCCCGCAGGAGATCAGCAACCACCCCGAGCTGGTGCGGCGCCTGGGCGTGATCGCCATGAACGCCATGATCGAGGCCGACATCTACGGCAACATCAATTCCACGCACGTGATGGGCTCGGCCATGATGAACGGCATCGGCGGCTCGGGCGACTATGCGCGCAACGGCTACCTGTCGTTCTTCGTCACACCCTCGGTGGCCAAGGGCGGCAAGGTGAGCTGCATCGTGCCCATGGTCTCGCACGTGGACCACACCGAGCACGACACGCAGATCATCGTTACCGAGCAGGGCCTGGCCGACCTGCGCGGCCTGTCGCCCCGCCAGCGCGCGCAGGTCATCATCGACAAGTGCGCGCACCCGGACTTCCGCCCGCTGCTGCAGGACTATTTCGACCGCGCGCGCAGCAAGGGCGCGCAGCACACGCCCCACATCCTGGGCGAGGCCTTGTCCTGGCACGAGCGCTGCCTGGCCACGGGCAGCATGCTGCCCTGAGGGCCCAGCCGTCCCTGGCGCCCCGGGGCCTACACAAAGAACGGAGAACTGGCGCGCCCCAGGCAAGGGCCTGGACCGGCCGCGCCGCCCCATCGCCGTGGGGCGCGCCCCCTGCCCGCATCGCGCAGCAAATACGAGAGCGGGACTGCGGGGCGCGCTAGCTGCCTGCGCAGGCTTGGACGGTCCCGAAGGGCTGCCGCCTTGGGCGGCTGCACCGAGGCGCGAAGCGCCTCAGCGGTGCCGTGTTCAGGCGATGAAGCGGCCCGTGCTGCCCAGCACGCCCAGGTCGATGAAGCGCGAGCCCACGTAGGGCGCCTGGCCGCTGTAGTCCACCACGAAGCCGCCCAGGTCCAGGTTGCGGATGCCCGCCAGCGCCGCGCGCAGCTTGGGCTGGGTCACGTCCTTGCCGGCACGGTCCAGGCCTTCGATGAGCACGCGCGCGTTCACGTAGGCCTCCAGGCTGCCTTGCGAGAACTCGCTCTTGCCCTGCGCGCGCATGGCGGACTGGTAGTCGCGCACCAGCTGCAGCTTGGCGCGGTTGGGGTCGGGCACGATCATGGACAGCGCGAGGCCGCTGCCGTCCTCGCCCAGCTGGCCCACGCTGGCGCTGGGCAGCGTCACGCTCAGGCCGGCCATGAGCACGCCGGGCGATTCCTTCTTGATGCCGCGCACCAGGCCCACGGACACCGTGCCTGCGGTCGCCAGCAGCACGGCCGAAGGGCGCGCCGCGGCCACGGCCTGCAGCACCTGCGGCAGGTTCTTGCCGTCGGTGGCCACGGCCACCTGCACGGCGGGCTTCATGTTCAGCGCCGCCAGGGCGCGCGTGGCGTCCTCCAGCATTTCGCGGCCGTAGCCGTTGTCCAGGTACACCACGCCGATGCCCTTCAGGCCCATGCCCGCCAGGCGCTGGATGAGGCGCTGCACCTCGTCGGTGTAGCTGGCGCGCACATGGAACACGTTGCGCGTGCTCTTGCGCAGCGACGACGCGCCCGTGATCGGCGCCACGTAGGGAATACCGGCCTCTTCCACCAGCGGCACGATGGCCGCGTTGTTGGGCGTGCCCACGCACGACAGCAGCGCCAGTGCGCTGCCCTGGCCGATGATCTGCTTGACGTTGGCCAGCGTGCGCTCGGGGTCATAGGCGTCGTCCACCATCTGCAGCTGCAGCGTGCGCCCATGCACACCGCCGCGCGCGTTGGCCTGCGCGAAAGCAGCGCCCGCGCCCAGCTGGATGTCGGTGCCAAAGCCCAGCAATGGGCCGCTCATGGCGGCCGAGCAGCCGATCGAGAGGGCCTTGGCGGACACGCCTGGCGCGTCCTGCGCACGGGCCGGGAGCACGAAGGCCGGCGCGGCCGCGAGGGCGGCGGCTCGGCCGGCTTGGAGGACAAACTGGCGGCGTTGCATGGTCAAAGGAATGTGTGGGTTGGATGGGAAGGCAGCCCCGCGGCGCCCCGGCCCGCTGGTGGGCCGCACAAAGCACTGCGCACGGGAAACGGATATGCTCCAAACGAGCAAACCGGTCGATTCTGGGCGTGTGGAGGTTGCAACTTCCGCCACCGAGCCCACCAATCGTGCCAAAGCCCGGAGCCGCTGCCGGGCGCAGCCCTGATGTGAGACCCCTCAGACCATGTCCCTCTGGAAAAAACCCACCACCCTCGCGCTGATCACCGCCTCCAGCGCCAACACCGCCGTGAGCCACCTGGGCATCGAGTTCACCGAAGTCGGCGACGACTTCCTGCGCGCGCGCGTGCCCGTGGACGAGCGCACGCGCCAGCCCTTCGGCCTGCTGCACGGCGGCGTGAGCGTGGTGCTGGCCGAGACGCTGGGCTCGGTGGGCGCCTACCACGCCAGCCCCGAGGGCTGGCTGGCCGTGGGCCTGGACATCAACGCCAACCACCTGCGCGCCGCCAGGAGCGGATGGGTCACGGGCACGGCCCGGCCGGTGCACATCGGCAAGACCACACAGGTCTGGCAGATCGACATGGTGAACGACGCGGGCGAGCTGACCTGCGTGTCGCGCATCACCATGGCGATGCTGGCGCCGAAATAAAGGCATCCCCCTGAGGCGCTGCGCGGCGTCTGCTGGCGTGGCCTGCTCCGCGGACTTCGGAAGAGGCAGCGTGGCGAGGAATCGCGCGCCGGCACCGTTCCGGGCCGCAGTGGGACAATGGGTCCAATCGGGGTGTAGCGCCTGATGGATAAGCGCGAGCAGCTACTTTTTTAATAGCAACACCACCCCACTCGCGCCCAAAGACAGCGCCTGCGGCCTGCGCTGCGGCTTTCGGAAGGTTGGAGCGGGGTGATGGATTGCGCGCCGGCGCACCTGCCGCGTTGCGGTGACTTATGCGCCCCATCGTGTTATGCGTCCAATCGTGCCGCAGCGCTTGACCAGTCTGCGCTGGCAGCTACTTATTCAGTAGCATCGTTCTGGCGTGCCAGGCGCTCGCTCTTCCAGTAGACCTCGCTGCCGCCGTCCATGCGGTTGAGCGCGCGCGAGAGCACGAACAGCAGGTCGGACAGACGGTTCAGGTACTGGCGCGGCGCGGCGCGCATGGTCTCATGCTGCTGCAGCGCCACCACGGAGCGCTCGGCACGGCGGGCCACCGTGCGGCACACATGGGCCTGGCAGGCGGCGCGCGTACCCGCGGGCAGGATGAATTCCAGCAGCCGCGGCAGCTCGGCGTTGTAGCGCGCGAGCGCGTTGTCCAGCTGCAGCAGCGCATCGTCCTTGAGCAGCTCGTAGCCGGGCATGGACAGCTCGCCGCCCAGGTTGAACAGCTGGTGCTGCACGTCGATCAGCAGCTCGCGCATGTCCGCGGGCAGCGGCTCGCACAGGAGCAGGCCGATGTGGGAGTTGAGCTCGTCCACGTCGCCCATGGCCTGCGGGCGGCCGCTGGCCTTGGACACGCGGGTGTTGTCGCCCAGGCCCGTGGACCCGTCGTCGCCGGTGCGCGTGGCGATTTGTGTCAGTCTGTTTCCCATGGCGCGTTTCCTCCTCATTCGGGGCCGGGGCGACGATTGTGCGTTACATCCGCCGGGCCATTGTGGAGACGGGCAACAGCGGGCAAAAGTGCTGGCTGCGGCATCCATGCTGCGGTGCAATGAAGGCCTGTTCAACTTCCACCGGAGCCGAATCGATGCCTCACACACCGCAACGACGCACCCTCCCCTCCTTCGATGCCCGCAGCGTGATGCTGTTTGCGGCGCTGACCGTGGGCGGTGCGGCGGCGCAGGCCCAGACGCCCAGCGCCCCCTCCGCACAACCGCAGTACCAGACGGGGCCGGGCCCAGCCACAACGCAGCCCAAAGCGACCTTTGGCGGCAGCAGCACGGCCACGCCCAGCGGCAGCAGCGCCAGCGCCTTTGAACGCGCCGATGCCAACCGCGACGGCCAGCTGAGCAGCGCCGAGGCGGGCCAGCTACCCGCCATCGCCAACCGCTTCCAGGCGCTGGACAAGGACAAGAACGGCAGCCTGTCCCGCACCGAGTTCGAGGCCGGCAGCCGGTCTTGACGCTTAAAGGGACGGGCATGGTCAAGCATTGATTACGCACCCTTCGAGCGCAACGCCATACCCGTCCTGGGCGGCCCGTCTGGGCGACCCCGTCCTCTCGGGCCGCCACCACCCCCCGCCTGCACTGTCCTCCAGGGTGCGGGCGGGGTTTTTCCATGGATACACGCTAGATCGGCCTTTCGCCACAGGCCGACCATGGTGGACTCTCAACACGCGGCCCGCAGGCCGCAGCCCGGACTTCTAGAATGGCCGCCACCCACGCGCCTTGAAGGAAGCCCGCCATGAACGCCCCCGCGACCACCGCCCATCTGCAACCCCTGACCACGCCGCGCCCCGTGCCGCAGGCGATGCTGGATGCGCTGGCCGCACGCTTTGGCGCGCAGTACTCGGCGGCGCAGGCGGTGTGCGAGCAGCATGGGCGCGACGAGGGCTCGCTGCAGGCGCCCCCGCCGGCGGCCGTGGTCTTTGCCGAGAGCACGCAGGACGTGCAGGACGCCGTGCGCCTGGCCGCGCAGTACGGCGTGCCAGTGATCCCCTACGGCGCGGGCTCGTCGCTCGAAGGGCACCTGCTGGCCGTCCAGGGCGGCATCAGCATCGACATGGGCCGCATGAACCGGGTGCTGTCCGTTGACGCCGACGACCTCACCGTGACCGTGCAGCCCGGCATCACGCGCAAGCAGCTCAATGAGGCGATCAAGGACACGGGCCTGTTCTTCCCCATCGACCCCGGCGCCGACGCCAGCATCGGCGGCATGGCCGCCACGCGCGCCAGCGGCACCAACGCCGTGCGCTACGGCACCATGCGCGAGAACGTGCTGGCGCTGGAGGTGGTCACCGCCAGTGGCGAGGTGATCCGCACCGGCACGCGCGCCAAGAAGAGCAGCGCGGGATACGACCTCACGCGCCTGATGGTGGGCAGCGAGGGCACGCTGGGCCTGTTCACCGAGGTCACCGTGCGCCTGTACCCGTTGCCCGAGGCGGTGAGCGCGGCGATCTGCTCGTTTCCCACCATCGAGGCCGCCGTGCGCACGGTGATCCAGACCATCCAGCTCGGTGTGCCGATCGCGCGCGTGGAGCTCATCGACGCCAACAGCGTGCGCATGGTCAACGCCCACAGCAAGCTCCGTCTGCGCGAGGAGCCGCTGCTGCTGATGGAATTCCATGGCTCGCCCGCCGGCGTGCAGGAACAGGCCGAGGTGGTACAGGACATTGCACGCGAATGGGACGGCAACGCGTTTGAATGGGCCACCACGCCCGAGGAGCGCACGCGCCTGTGGACCGCGCGGCACAACGCCTACTTTGCCGCCGTACAGAGCCGCCCGGGCTGCAAGGCCATCAGCACCGACACCTGCGTGCCCATCAGCCGCCTGGCCGACTGCCTGCTCGACTCCGTGGCCGAGGCCGACGCGAGCGGCATCCCCTACTTCCTGGTGGGCCACGTGGGCGACGGCAACTTCCACTTCGGCTACCTGCTGGACCCGGCCGTCCCCGCCGAGCGCGAGACAGCCGAGCGGCTCAACCACCAGCTCGTGGCGCGCGCGCTGCGCCTGGGCGGCACCTGCACCGGCGAGCACGGCGTGGGCGTGCACAAGATGGGCTTTCTGGTGGACGAGGCCGGCGAAGGCGCGGTGGAGATGATGCGCGCCATCAAGCGCGCGCTGGACCCGCAGAACATCCTCAATCCGGGCAAGATCTTCGCGCTGTAGCCTGCGCCGCGGCGGGCGCGCCGCCACTCCTGATTCAATAGCTGCAAGCGATTGCTGCATAAGCGCTAGGGCCTTTTTTACCCTTGTTTTCCGCACAACGGGCCCGAGCGCGCGGGCAATAAAAAGCCCAGCCGGTCCGCGGCTGGGCTGGGGGCAGGCGCTCCACCACCCGGCACCACGCGGACCACGCCGCGCGGCACCGGCGTGGCTTCAGGCGCCGAACAGCTTGTTGGCCGTCTCGGCCACCAGACGGCCCTGGAAGCGTGCGCCGTCCAGCTCGGTCGCGCTGGGCTGGCGCTGGCCCTGGCCGCCGGCGATGGTGGTCGCACCGTAGGGGGCGCCGCCCACCACTTCGTCCAGCGTCATCTGGCCCTGGAAGCTGTAGGGCAGCCCCACGATCACCATGCCGAAGTGCAGCAGGTTGGTGATGATGGAAAACAGCGTCGTCTCCTGCCCGCCGTGCTGCGTGGCGGTGGAGGTGAACGCCGCGCCCACCTTGCCGTTGAGGGCGCCGCGCGCCCACAGGCCGCCCGCCTGGTCGAGGAAGCTGCCCATCTGCGAGGGCATGCGGCCAAAGCGCGTGGGCGCGCCGACGATGATCGCGTCGTAGTTTTCCAGCTCGGCCACGGTGGCGACGGGTGCGGACTGGTCCAGCTTGAAGTGCGCGGACCGGGCGATCTCCTGCGGCACCGTTTCGGGCACGCGCTTCACGTCCACCGTGGCACCGGCAGAGCGCGCGCCTTCGGCGACGGCCTGCGCCATGGTTTCGAGATGGCCGTAAGTCGAGTAGTAGAGAACGAGTACCTTGGACATGACTTTCCCTTTTCAAGAACGCTTGTGCAGCCACAAGCAGCATGGCAGGCAGCGCGCGCAGCACCCCGCCGCCTTCATGGGCCAGCACACGGTGGCACCCCGCTCCAGCGGGCTCCACCGGCGCTGGTTCGATCTCACTTAACCACCCAGGTCCTGCGCCGCGCGGTGCGCGCGCACCCGGGCAGCCAGGCAGCGCACGTAGTCATCGCGGATGCCCAAGAGGTCGAGTTGGCACGCCAGCTGGTCCAGGTAGTCGCGGTTGCTGCCCACGCTGCCCTGCGCGCTGGCGATGATGGCCGCGGTGTCGTCCAGCGACAGCCCGCCGCGGTGCAGCGGGTGCGCGGTGTTGGCGGACAGCACCAGCGCGCGCACACCGCCCTGCGGCGTGTGCAGCGGTTGAAAGCCCGGGCAGTAGCTGCCGTGGATCATTTCGCGCCGCCACAGCATGCGCGACTCCCGCTCCAGCAGCGCCTGCGGAATGCGGAATGCCAACCCCTCGCAGTCACCCACGCCGCGCTGCAACGTGAGCACCAGGCCCGGGCTGTCGGGTGTACCGCGGCCGATCGTGGTGGCCAGCGCGAAGCGGCGCGCATGGTCCGCGAGCCGGGCGCGGCGCACCTCGTCAAAGTGGATGGCGGGGTTCCACATCAGCGAGCCGTAGGCAAACACCCAGAGGTCGCACCCCTCGCTCTGCGCCAGCACGGCCTGGCGTGAGCGCTCGACCACGTCATCGGGCAGCCGCCAGTCGGCGGACAGGCCCTGCTGGCGCGCCTGTGCATCCCAGGCGGCGAGCACCTCGTCGGTCAGGCGCAGCCCGCTGGCCTGGGGCGGCGTGAGCCGTCCTTGCAGTTGGGGGAGGTGCCTGAAGGCGTGGGGTTCCATGGGTGGGGTCGATGCAGAACCGGGGGGAAGGAGCGGGTCCGTACGCTGGAGAACGGCGCGGCGGCGCGCCGCTCTTCACTGCGGTTCACTGTATTTCGCATCTACCGCTTGATCAATGGGCCAGAGCGCATCACACCGTCCTGCATAACGGCCGAATGCAGGCTGCGACGAACGCTTGCCGCCCCGCGCCCAGCGGCAGGGGAACCGCCAAGCCGGTATGCGCGGCGCAGGGCTTGCCCTGGAGGGCGCGCCAGCGCTCCTGTTTCAATAGCTGTTAGCGCTTGCTACGTAAGCGCTGGAAGCCCCCGAAACGTATCACGCGGCCTGCGCCTGGCGTCGCGCCACGCCACCGCCCACCAGGGCCGCCGAGACCACACTCAGCACCAGCGCCAGGGCCGAGCCGTAGAAGATGTCGGCGGTCTGCCCGCGATCCAGCAGCACGCCAAACAATGGCGCCGCGACGGAGAAGCCCAGGTCCAGCCCCGAATACACCGTGCCGTACACGCGGCCCGTGGCGCCGGGGGGCGCGGCGCGCTTGATGAGCATGTCGCGCGACGGGCCGGCAATGCCCACGCCCATGCCCGCCAGCGCGGCCACGGCCAGCGCCACCGTGCCGGGCAGTGCGCCCAGCCCCACCAGCACCAGCAGCGCGGCGGAGGCCATCAGGCAGATGCTGATGGTCTTTTCCAGCCGCACCACGCGGCCCACGAGGAAGCCCCCGATCACCATGCCCACGGCGCTGCACAGCATGTAGCCCGTGACCACCATGGAGGTCAGCGACAGCGGCATGTCGTACATCCGCTGCAGCGCAGGGGCGGCAAAGCTCTGGATGGCGCTGAGCGAGCAGGTGCTCCAGAAGAAGAACGAAAAGCACAGCCACACGGCCGGGAGCTTGAGGAAGGCCATGGGGTGTTCCTGCGCGTGCGCGCTGCCCGTGGCGCCCTTGGCCGGCGCATGCGCCCAGGCGCCCTGGCGATCGTCCAGCGCGTCGCGGTTCCACACCATGACGGCCAGCACCACCAGGGCCAGCGCACCGCCGCTCAGGCAGGCCATGCGCCACGATCCCGTGGCCGTGGCGATGCCCGCCATGAACAGCGGCGCGGTGGCCCAGCCCAGGTTGCCCGAGATGCCGTGCACCGAGAAGCCGTGGCCCAGCCGCGCGGGCGACACGCGCTTGTTGAGGATGGTGAAGTCCACCGGGTGGAACGGCGCATTGCCCAGGCCCGCCAGCACCGACGCCACCACCAGGCCCAGGTAGCCGCTGGCGCTGCCCGCGGTGAGGCCCGCCAGCGCAAAGCTGGCCAGCGCGGCGAACAGCACCGGGCGTGCGCCCACGCGGTCCACCAGGAAGCCCGACAGCGCCTGGCCCACGCCGGAGACCACGAAGAACACCGAGACCAGCAGCCCCAATTCGGAATAGCTGTAGCCGAACTCCGCGATCAGGAACGGGAACAGCGGCGGCAGCAGCAGGTGAAAGAAGTGCGAGGAGCCGTGCGCAAGGCCGATCAGGCCAATGGTGCGCGCGTCCTGGCGCAGGGTGGGGGCAGCAGTCGTCATGGGCATGATCTTAGGCAAGGCAGCCGCGGCCGATATACGATAGTCGGCCAATTGCTGTCGCGATCATGCCAAGCCCGTCCCTTCCCCGCCCTGCCCCGCCGCCTGCCGAGCCCGCCGCGGCCAGCACCGCCGGCCGCGCCGCGCGGCCGGCGCGCGTGCTGTCGTACGTGGAGTCGCTCACGCCGCACCTGTTCGTGCCCAGCCGGGAGCGCCCCGTGCGCGCCAAGCACCGCGAGCTGCGCGCCGACACACAGGTGCGCCCGCACAGCCATCCCTGGGCGCAGGTGGCCATCTCCACCACGGGCGTGCTGCGCCTGACGGTGCCGCGCGGCACCTACATCGTGCCGCCCTCGCGCGCGCTGTGGATCCCCCCGGGCGTGGAGCACGCCGTGACCATGGTGGAAGACGCCGACCTGCGCACGCTGTACTTCTACCAGCCGCCCGGGCGCTGCGGCCCCGCCGTCGCGCGCGCGCAGGAAGAGCCCTGGCGCCAGTGCCGCGTGCTGGAGGTGTCCGAGCTGCTGCGCGCCGTGGTGCGCGAGATGCCCACCGACCCCGACGACGGCGCCCCGCCGCCGCCCGAGCTGCTGCACCGCGAGCGCCACCTGAGCGCGCTGATCCTGGACGAGTTGCGCCGTGCCAGCAGCGTGCGCCTGGGCGTGGACCTGCCGCGCGACAAGCGCCTGCGCCACCTGTGCGAGGCGGTGCTGGCCGATCCCACGCGCCACGACACGCTGGCCGACTGGGCGCGCGACACCGGCGCCAGCCCGCGCACGGTGGCGCGCCTCTTTCGCCAGGAGCTGGGCAGCACCTTCACGCAGTGGCGCCAGCAGGTGATCCTGGCGCGCGCCGTGGCGCTGGCCGCGGGGCGCAAGCCCATCAACCAGATCGCCGCCGAGCTGGGCTACAGCAGTCCCAGCGCCTTTTCAGCCATGGTGCGGCGCGCGGTGGGCATGTCGCCGGGGCGCTTCCTGGGCTCGCCGCAGTCGTGAGGCGGACGTGCTTTTGTATGAAAAACGGCTCTAGCGCCCGTCAATTCTGCGCAAGCAGCTATCAATTGAGAAGCATCAAAGTCCTACACCCATTCCGCCATCCAAGGGTTTTCCCTGACGCTTGGCATGGAATGGATCAAGGCGCCGGCCGCTCCTAGTCCCCATGATTTCCACGGCCGAGTCGCGCTACAACCAGTGGGTGCGCGATCACTACCGCTTCCTGCTGCGCAGCGCCTGGGCGCTGACGGGCTCGCGCGCGCTGGCCGAGGACGTGGTGCAGGACTGCTTTACCAGCGCCTGGCGCCACCGCGACCAGCTGCGCGACGCCAGCCTGGCGCGCGCCTGGCTGTTCCAGATCATGCGGCGCCACGCGCTGCGCCACCTGCTGCCGCAGCAGCCGCTCCAATACAGCGCCGACGACCCGGCGCACGACGTCCCCGCACCGCCCTCGCCCATCGACGACCGGCTGGACGTGGTCAAGGCGCTGGCCCGCATCGCCCCCATCCACCGCGAGGTGCTGGTGCTGTACTACTTCGACGACATGTCCACCGCGCAGATGGCCGAGGCGCTGGACATCGCGCCCGGCACGGTGCTGTCGCGCCTGGCCCGGGCGCGCGATGCACTCAAGGCCGCGCTCGGCCCGGCGCCGGCTGCCAGCGCCGGCGTGATCCCCCTGCGAAAGGCCAGCCGATGACCCGCCCCACCCCTCCGCAGGACCTACTCGCGCAGGCGCTGCAGGAGACCGATTTCGACCTGCGCGCACGCGCCGAGATGGCCTTGGCCTTTCCCCCCTCCGAGCCGCCCGCGCATCTGTTCAGACACACGCCCTGGCATGCACGCCGCGGCGTGCGGCGGCTGCTGGCCGCGCTGCTGGCCGGCAGCACTGCGGCGTCGGCCGTGTTCGCCATGCGCCCGCCCTCGCTGGTGCGCTCGGCCATCGAGCACGAGTACTACGAACGTACGCTGCGCGGCAGCTTCATGCCCGAGGCCGAAGTCGCCCGCCACCTGGACCTGCCGCCCGGCCAGCCCCTGCCCGGCTTCACCCAGCTGCTGCGCCCCTGCGAGATCGAAGGCAGCCGCGCCTACCACCTGACCACCTTCTTCGAGAAGGGCGGCATCGTCACCGTCATGGCCTTCGACCAGCCCACGGCCCTGCCCGACGGCCAGGGCTGGTGGGCCAACAGCTACTGGCAGGTGGCGCGCTCGCGCGAAGGCCGCCCGCTGGTGCTCATCGCGCAAAAAAAACAGGCGCTGGCCGTGGCCAGCCGGGCGCTGGCAGCGCCGGCAGCGGCTCACTGAGCGGCCGGCTGGCCGCGCCTCTTTCTTCACTTTACTTTTCCCACCAACCCCAGCAACGATTCCCAGGAGACAACGCCCCATGCACACCCAAGCTCCCGCCTCCCTGCCCCGCCGCCGCCTGCTGGCGGGCAGCGCCAGCGCGCTGGCCGCCGCCGGCCTGGCCAGCTTCCACCAGGGCGCCGCGGCGCAGTCGGCCGCGCCGGCCGCGGCCAAGCCGCTGCCCGGCTACGCCGGCTGGAAGAACGCCGATGCCGTCATCGTGCACAGCAGCACCACCATCGAGACGCGCCGCGGCGCCTTTGGCACCAGCGTCATCACGCCCTCGGACCAGCTGTACGTGCGCAACAACCTGCCCACGCCGCCCGAGTCCATCGTCGCTGACCGCGACGCCTGGCAGGTGCAGGTGAGCGGGGTAAAGGAGCCGCGCCGCCTGTCGGTGCGCGAGCTCAAGGCCATGGGGCTGGAGACGGTGACCATGGTGCTGCAGTGCTCGGGCAACGGCCGGGGCTTCTTCCCCAGCAAGCCCAGCGGCACGCCCTGGACGGTGGGCGCCGCCGGCTGCGTGGTCTGGAGCGGCGTGCCCGTGCGCGACGTGGCGCGCGCCCTGGGTGGCGTGGCTGACGGCATGAAGTACATGACCGGCACCGGCGGCGAGGTGCTGCCCGCCGGCATCGACCCCAAGACGGTGATCGTCGAGCGTTCGGTGCCGCTGGAGGCCATGCAGGATGCGCTGCTGGCCTGGGAGATGAACGGTGAGCCCATACCGCTGGCGCACGGCGGGCCGCTGCGCCTGATCGTGCCGGGCTACACCGGCGTGAACAACATCAAGTACATCGGCCAGCTCGCCTTCACCGACAAGGAGAGCGAGGCGCGCATCATGAGCCACGGCTACCGCATCTCGCCGCCGGGCGGCAAGGGCGACCCCAGCCAGCCGTCGGTGCAGCAGATGAGCGTCAAGTCCTGGATCAACGGCCCGCTGCCCGAAGATGGCGAGCTGGCCCCGGGCCGCGTGCAGATCCACGGCGTGGCCTTCGGCGGCATGCACGCCGTCAAGGGTGTGGAGGTGTCCGTCGATGGCGGCAAGACCTGGCAGGCCGCGCGCCTGGTGGGCCCGGACATGGGCCGCTACGCCTGGCGCCAGTTCGTGCTGCAGGCCGACCTGCCGCGCGGCAGCCACACCCTGGCCAGCCGAGCCACCGATGCTCAGGGCAACGTGCAGCCCGAGCAGCGCGAGGAGAACCAAGCCGGCTACAACAACAGCAGCTGGGCGGACCACGCGGTGACCGTCAAGGTGGCCTGAAGCGCCCGCCCCACCCTCTCTCCATCCCTTTACCTTGTGCGGCAGCCGCCGCCGCCCGGCCCGGCCACCAGGCCGGGCGGCCCGCGGCGCGCCCCTGCCATTCACCATGATCCAGAAAAAACTGCCGTCCCTCGCCCTGTCCACCCTCTTGCTGGCCGCCGGCCCAGCGCTGGCCGATGAAGCCGCCCAGATGGCCCTGGGCAAGAAGCTGTTCAACACCGCCACGCCAGCCTGCGCCGTGTGCCACACCCTGAAGGACGCCGGCGCCGAGGGCGCCATCGGCCCCGTGCTGGACGAGCTGCAGCCCGACGCCGACCGCGTCACGCGCGCCATGCGCAACGGCATCGGCAGCATGCCGTCCTTCAAGGGCACGCTGAGCGATGCGGAGATTGCCGCCGTCGCCCTGTACGTGAGCCGCGCCAGCCGGGGCAAGTGAGCCCGGCAATCCTGCGCGCCTCGGCGTGTTTATAGGAAAAACCACCTCCAGCCCTTGCTGCATAAGCGCTGGCAGCTAGCAAAAAGATAGTTGAAAGCAAAAACGCCAGCGCGGCCTTGAGCCGCGCTGGCGTTTTTTTCAGGGGCGCTGGTGGATCAGCGCGACAGCGCGCCCGCCGTAGCCGTGTCCAGGCGGCCCGTCACGGGCAGGCCCTGGGACTGCTGGAATTCGCGCAGCGCCTTGGCCGTTTTCGGGCCTGCGGAGCCGTCGGGCGTGCCGACGTTGTAGCCCAGCGCATTCAGGCGCTCCTGCGCCTCGCGCACCGACATGGCTGCGCCCGCCCTGGTTTGCGACGGAGCCGCCCCGCCGTCCACCGACAGCTTGCCGCCGCCGCCCAGGCCCTGGCCCTGCACCGACTGCGCCTTGTAGCTGCGCAGCGCCACAACCATTTGGTTGTAGGCATCCATGAACGCAGCGGTGATCACCTTGCCTTGCGCGGTGTTCTGGTAGCCCCCCAGGCCACCGCCGGCCGAGCCGCCGAACAGGCTTCCGAAGCCGGCAAAGTCGCTCTTGGAGGCGCTGCCTTCGGAGGCCGCCACCTGCACGCCCGAGCGGTTGTCCACCAGGGTCCACCAGGGTCAGCATGGCGCTGGCCTCGCGCGTCTTCAGGCCGCCGCCGACGGCCGCCAGCGCACGGCCGCTGCCGCCGCCGATCAGGCCGCCCAGCACGCCGCCGATGGCGCCTGCGTCGTTGTTCGAGAAGATGATCTCGGGCGACAAGCCGTAGTCGGACGCCACCATCTGGCCCCGGCCAAAGTTGCTGCCGCCGCGCATCTCGCCGGAGCCCATGAGCTGGCGCTCGCGGTCCATGGCGCGCATGCCGGCTGCGCCGCGCTCCACCACGATGAAGCAGTTGGACTGCTGGATCAGCAGGCGCAGCAGGTTGGCCGTGGGGGGCAGCTTGTACTCGTTGCGCAGGATGGTGTACCAGCCGGCGTCCTGGTTCTCGACCAGCGACACGGTGCCCAGGGGCGACTGGCAGCGCTCCAGCTGGCCGCTCTCGTTGGCGGCGCTGCCGCCGGCGGCAGCGCCGGTGGCCACGGTCTTGGACTCGGCGCTGCCCATCCGCATGTTGGTGGTTTCGCAGCCGGTCAGGGCCAGGGCGGCGCAGGCGGCCGCCAGCAGCGTCAGTGGTTTACGGGACATAGCTTTCCTTCCTCTCTCTTTTCTCGCATTCCGGGGTGTGTGGGACACGTCTCAACCGAGGCGTTGCGGTCTGCGCACGCGGTACAGGACCGGCGTGGCCGACGTGAATGCAAAGTCATACCGATTCGGCAGTTTTTGCAACCGATGTTTGCAAGTTGTTTCGTTTTAGTGTGGCGCAGCACCGTCCCCCGGCAAAGGCAATTGGTAGATCCACACCGCATGGCCGGCGAAGGAATCCAGCCGCGCGCTGGGGCACACGCCCGGCACGGCGAACGCCAGACTCACGAGCCAGCTGCCCGGCGCCATCTCCGCGCGGGCCTTCGCGGCCACGCGGGCCATGCTCTCGGGCCGCTGGAACACGTACACAAGGTCGTAACCGCCCCAGTCCGTGGCCCAGATATCGCCGCGCCGCACGCGCGCCCAGGGGCAGCGCAGCCGGCACAGCAACGCCAAAGGTCCGCTCCACTCCAGGCCGTGCAGCCGCGCCTGCGGATAGGCCGCGCGCAGGGCCTTGAGGCCATCGCCCAGGCCGCAGCCGGCGTCCAGCACGGCAGCACCCGCGGGCAGCGGCGCGGCGTCCTGCAGGCCGCGCAGCGCACCCGGCGGGGTGGGAAACAGCGGCGCATCACGCCAGGCGTTGAGCGGATACACCAGCAGCAGCAGCGCCAGCGGCAGCAGCCAGCCCCAGGCCGGTAGCGCCACCGCGCCGCCCAGTGCCGCCGACAAGGGAAAGCCCAGCGCGATCAGGCCGCGGCGCCACCAGCCCTGCGCCAGCAGGCTGCCCGCCACACCCACGGCGCAGGCCAGCCCGAGCGCCGCCAGCGGGGCCACGCTGCCGCGCAGGCCCGCGAACAGCAGCCACGCCGCCGCCCACACCAGCACCGCCGGCAGCGGCCAGGGCAGGACGATGCGCCGCGGCGGCGGCGCGTGCAGACGATGGGGTCGGCGGGGCCGGCGCGGCATGGGCACGGGCCGCAACGATGCGGCGTCAGCCGCCCCGCAGGCGCTCGATGAGGCCGTTGAGCGCCTCCAGCGAGCCAAACTGGATGGCCAGCTCACCCATCTCCTCGACCCGGCTGCCGCGCTTGACGCGCTTCTTGACGCGCACCTCGACCTCGGCCATGAGCAGGTCGGACAACTCTTCCTCCACGCGCTTGAGGTCGCGCGACTTGTCCTTCTTGGGCTTTTGCGGCGTGAGGGCGAACTCCGCACCCAGCTTCTTGACGAGGCTCTCGGCCTCGCGCACCGACAGCTTCTTCGCCGCGATCTGGTTGCCCGCGGTGATCTGCGCCGCGCGCTCCAGCGACAGCAACGCGCGCGCGTGGCCCATGTCGATGTCGCCGGCCATGAGCATGGTCTGCACCGGCTCGGCCAGGTTCAAAAGGCGCAGCAGGTTGCTCGCCGCGCTGCGCGAGCGCCCCACGGCCTGCGCCGCCTGTTCGTGGGTGAGGCCGAACTCGCGGATCAGGCGCTGCAGGCCCTGGGCCTCTTCCAGCGGGTTGAGGTCCTCGCGCTGGATGTTCTCGATGAGCGCCATGGCCGCGGCCGCCTCGTTGGGCACGTCGCGCACCAGCACCGGCACCTCGGCCAGGCCCGCCAGGCGCGAGGCGCGAAAGCGCCGCTCGCCCGCGATGATTTCGTACAACGGCCCACTGGCGCTGAGGGCGCCCATCGCTGCCGAAGCCCCCTGCGATGCACGCTCCTGGCGGCGCTGTTGCGCCTGTTCGTCGTCGAGGCGCCGCACAAGGATCGGCTGCATGATGCCCTGGGCCTTGATGGATTCGGCCAGTTCGTACAGCGCGCCCTCGTCCATGCGCGTGCGCGGCTGGTAGATGCCGGGCACGAGACGGTCCAGGGCCAGCGTGCTCACCGGCCCGTCTGCCGCACCCGCTGCGTTGGCGCCGGCGGGCGCCTTGTCGGCCACCTTGGGGCCCAGCAGTGCTTCCAGGCCGCGTCCCAGGCCCTTGGGTTTCTTGGTGACCATGTGTCTTCAGTCCTTGTTCATCAATGCGCGCAGCAGTGCGTGCCCTTCGGGCCAGTCGCCCAGGTCGGAATCGGCGTTGATATGGCCGCGGGGACCTGAGTCCACGAAGCGTGCGCCCCACGCACCGGCCAGCGTCTGCGCACGCTCAAAGCTGCAGTAGGGATCGTCCTGGCTGCCCACCAGCACGGCCGGAAAGGGCAGCACCTGGCGCGCGATGGGCGCCCAGCCGGGGACCTGCACGGCCAGGTCGGGCCGCTCCACATCGCCCGGCGCCACCAGCAGCGCACCGCGCACCTTGTGCGCGTGGCGGGTGTGCGCCGCCCACCACGCGGTGAGGATGCACCCCAGGCTGTGCGCGGCCAGCACCACCTCGCCCGGCGCATCGGCCACGACCTCTTCCAGCCGCGCGGACCAGTCGCCGCGCAACGGACGCATCCAGTCGTGCTGCTGCACGCGCTGGTAGCCATGCAGCCGCTCCCACTCGGTTTGCCAGTGGCCGGGGCCGGAGTTCTGCCAGCCGGGCAGGAGGAGGATCTGCGAGGGGTTCATGCGGCGTTACTATTATTTATATAGCTTATAGCGCTTATCCAATAAGCCTTGGAAGCCATTTTGACCGGTAAGACCTTGGCCAGGCATCACATGCGCTTCACGCGCTCCACCATCTCGCGCGCGAACTCCAGAAAAGCCTGGCTGCCCTTGGCCGCGGGATCGAACACCACGCCGGGCAAACCGTAGCTGGGCGCCTCGGCCAGGCGCACGTTGCGCGGGATCACGGTGTCGAACACCTTGTCGCCGAAGTGGTCCTTGAGCTGCTCGCTGACCTGGCTTTGCAGCGTGATGCGCGGGTCGAACATCACGCGCAGCAGGCCGATGATCTGCAGGTCGGGATTCAGGTTGGCATGCACCTGCTTGATGGTATTCACCAGATCGGTCAGGCCCTCCAGCGCGAAGTACTCGCACTGCATCGGCACGATGACGCCGTGGGCGCTGCACAGACCGTTCAGCGTGAGCATGGACAGGGAGGGCGGGCAGTCGATGAGCACGAAATCGTAGTCGGAGTCCACCGCCGCCAGGGCGGCTTTCAGGCGGCGTTCGCGCTGCTCCAGCGGCACCAGTTCCACCTCTGCCCCGGCGAGTTCGCGGTTGGCGCCCAGCACGCGGTAGCCGCACTGCTCCGACAGCACGGCGGCCTCCGGCACCGAGGCAGACTCCAACAGCACGTCGTACACCGACAGCTCCAGCGCGCGCTTGTCCACGCCCGAGCCCATGGTGGCATTGCCCTGCGGGTCCAGGTCCACGAGCAGCACGCGCTGGCCAATCTTGGCCAGGCCCGCGGCCAGATTGACGGAAGTGGTGGTCTTGCCGACCCCACCCTTTTGATTGGCAATGCAGAAGATCTTGGCCATGCGGGGCAATTCGCTATTACTTGGAAATGGCCAGCTTGACGCCGAAGCCGATGAGGAACACGCCCGCCGTTTTCTCCAGCACGCGCGCCACCGTGGGGTTGGCGCGCATGCGCTCGGCCAGGAAGTGCGTGAGCAGCACCACGACCAGGCTGTACAGGAAGGTGAGCGTGGCGATGGTGGCGGCCATGGCGGCGAAGGTGACCAACCCGCGGTGCGTGGCCGGGTTCACGAACAGCGGGAAGAAGGCCATGTAGAACACGATGGCCTTGGGGTTGAGCAGCGTGATGACCGCCCCCTGGCGGAAGTAGTGGCGCGGCGCGATGTTCAGCACCGGCGCATCCCCCGGCTTGGCGGTGAGCATCTTGTAGCCCATCCAGCCCAGGTAGACGGCGCCCAGCCATTGCACGGCATGGAATGCCGCCGGATACGCGGCCAGCAGGCCCGCCACGCCCGCCACCGCCATCCACATGAGCACCTGGTCGGCGGCGATCACGCCCATGCAGGCGGCCATGCCGGCGCGCACACCGCCCTTGCCGGTGGAAGTGATGAGCGCCAGATTGCCCGGCCCCGGGATGGCGAGGAACAACACGATGGCGGCGACGAATGCGCCGTAGTCTGCAATGCCGAACATGGGAGCGCCTTGCGAAGCGGGAGGGGGCTTGAGTTTACGCGACGGGGCGCAGCCAGAGGATGCAGCGTTCGGCCTGCAGGCCCGGCACAGTGAGTGGTTCCACGTGAAACACGCTTACGTCCGCCGGTAGCGCGGCAATCTCGTCGTGCGGGTGCTTTCCCTTCATGGCCAGCCACACGCCGTGCGGTGCCAGTGCCTGGCGCGACCAGGCGGTGAAGTCCGCCAGCGCGGCAAAGGCGCGGCAACTGACCACATCGAACGGACCGGCCAGCGTTTCCACGCGCGCATGAATGCCACGCAGGTTGGACAGACCGAGGGTGCCCGCCGCCTGCTGGATGAACGCTGCTTTCTTGGCCACGGTGTCCACGCAACTCACATCCACTTCCGGGCAACAAATGGCGAACACCACGCCAGGCAGTCCCCCGCCTGATCCCACATCCAGCAGCCGTGCGCCCGGGCGGGCCGCACTGTCCTGCCCCCTCTGTGCGACATGGCGGCGCAGCGGCGGGACGGCAGCCAGGCTGTCCAGCAGGTGGTGCGTGAGCATTTCCTGCGGATCGCGCACCGCCGTGAGGTTGTAGACCTTGTTCCACTTTTGCAGCAGTGCCAGGAAGTCCAATAGCTGTGTGATTTGCGCTTCCGACAGATCCAACCCCAAGGCGTTGGCGCCCTCACGCAGGGTGAACTCAAGGCTTGTGTTCGACACCACGCTCATGCGACCGTCTCCACCCCATCCGCCGGCTGCGGGGCAAACCCTTTGAAACCGCCCTTCTTCAAGTGGACCATCAGCAGCGAGATCGCCGCCGGTGTCACCCCGGAAATGCGTGACGCCTGGCCCAACGTCTCCGGCCGGTGCTTCTGCAGTTTTTGCCGCACCTCGATCGACAAGGCCGCCACCTGCATGTAGTCCAGATCTTCAGGCAGACGCAGCTTCTCGAAGTGCGCGGCGCGCTGCACCTCATCCCGTTGGCGGTCGATGTAGCCCGCGTACTTGGCGGCAATCTCGACCTGCTCGATCACGGGTGCGCTCAGCTCGCCCAACGTTTCACGTGAAACAGCCTCGCTTGCATACTTGCCGCCATCCATGGTCGTCAGTGCGTCGTACCCCACGTCCGGACGGCGCAACAGGTCGAAGAGGTTGTATTCATGTTCGATGGCTTTACCCAGCACGCGCTCGGCCTCCACCGTGGGCAGGTTGCGCGGGTTCACCCATGTCGATTTCAAACGCTCTGTTTCACGTGAAACCGCATCGCGCTTGCGGCTGAAAGCGTCCCAGCGCGCATCATCCACCAAACCCATGCGACGCCCCGCATCGGTCAGGCGCATGTCGGCGTTGTCCTCGCGCAGCTGCAGGCGGAACTCGGCGCGGCTGGTGAACATGCGGTAGGGCTCGGTCACGCCCTTGGTGATCAGATCGTCCACCAACACGCCCAGATAGGCCTCGTCGCGCGCGGGCACCCAGGCACCCTCCCCTCGGCATTGCAGCGCGGCGTTGATACCGGCGAACAGACCCTGCGCCGCCGCCTCCTCGTACCCTGTGGTGCCATTGATCTGGCCTGCGAAGAACAGGCCCTGGATCTGCCGCGTCTCGAAACTGCTCTTGAGCGAGCGCGGGTCGAAGTAGTCGTACTCGATGGCGTAGCCAGGCCGCAGGATGTGCGCGTTCTCCAGGCCACGCATCGAGCGCACCAGGTCGTACTGGATGTCGAACGGCAGGCTGGTGCTGATGCCGTTGGGGTAGAACTCGTGCGTGGTCAGCCCTTCGGGCTCCAGAAAGATCTGATGGGTTTCCTTGTCGGCAAAGCGGTTGATCTTGTCCTCCACGCTGGGGCAATAGCGCGGGCCCACGCCCTCGATCTTGCCGGTGAACATGGGACTGCGGTCAAAGCCGCTGCGGATGATCTCGTGCGTGCGCGCGTTGGTGTGCGTGATCCAGCAGGGCACCTGGCGCGGGTGCATGGCCGCCCCACCGTACGCATGCGCCATGAAGCTGAACACCGGCACAGCACCCTCGTTCACGCCGCCGGGCATGCCATCGCCGGGCTGCTCCTCACACTGGCTGAAGTCGATGCTGCGCCCGTCGATGCGCGGCGGCGTGCCGGTCTTCAAGCGCCCCTGGGGCAGCTGCAGCTCCTTCAGGCGTGCCGACAGGCTTACGGCCGGCGGATCCCCCGCGCGGCCGGCCGCGTAGTTGTTGAGGCCCACGTGGATCTTGCCGTCCAAGAAGGTGCCCGCCGTCAGCACCACCGTGCGACTGCGAAAGCGGATACCCACCTGCGTGACGGCGCCCACCACGCGGTCGCCCTCCACCATCAGGTCGTCCACCGCCTGCTGGAACAGCCACAGGTTGGGTTGGTTCTCCAGCATGCGGCGGATGGCCGCTTTGTAGAGGATGCGGTCGGCCTGCGCGCGCGTGGCGCGCACGGCCGGGCCCTTGCTGCTGTTGAGGATGCGGAACTGGATGCCCGCCTCATCGGTCGCCAGCGCCATGGCGCCACCCAGCGCGTCCACCTCCTTCACCAGGTGGCCCTTGCCAATGCCGCCGATGCTGGGGTTGCAGCTCATCTGCCCCAGCGTCTCGATGTTGTGCGTGAGCAGCAGCGTGCGGCTGCCCATGCGCGCGGCGGCCAGCGCGGCCTCGGTGCCGGCATGGCCTCCGCCAACGACGATGACATCGAAATCCTGGGGGTACAACATGGTGGGGTGCTCCGGGCCCGCTGCGGCCCTGTCAAACGGTGAACAAGCCCGGCTTTCACGGCGCCGGTACCGCCCCCACCCTCGCGCCTGCGCTGCCGGCCCGGCGGGGAACCCGTGATTTTCCCATCTTTGCCACCCCGATGCGCGGCGGGGTTTGTTTCACGTGAAACCGCGCAGGAAAAGTGTGTCCAGGCTGTGCTCCAATCCCGCGCATGAAGTTCCTCGTGTTCGCGGGCAGCACCCGCACCCAATCATTCAACCGCCGTCTGGCCGCCGTGGCCGCACACATGGCGCGCGACGCCGGCGCCGAGGTCACGCTGCTGGAGCTGGCCGACTTCGACATCCCCCTCTACAACGCCGACCTGGAGACCGCCGGCACCCCGGCCGACGTGATCCGGCTGAAGGAAGTGCTGGACGACCACCCCGCCTGGGTGATCTGCTCGCCCGAGTACAACGGCAGCTACACCGGCCTGCTCAAGAACACCATCGACTGGGCCTCCAGCCCCGTGGCCGGACACGCGGAATGGAGTGATGGCACTCGCCCGTTCGCGGGCAAGGTGGTGGGGATGCTCAGCGCGTCCAACGGCGCACTGGGCGGCCTGCGGTCGCAAAGCCACCTGGCGCCGCTGCTGCTCAACCTGGAATGCTGGCTGGCGCCGCGCCATTTCGCGCTGCCGCGCGCGGCCAGTGCCTTCGACGCCCAGGGCCAGCTGGTCGACGCAAGCCAAGCCGCCCACGTGCGCGGCGTGGTGGAGCAGGTCCTGTGGGCTGCCGGGCGGCTGCACGGCACCGCGTGACAGAAGCAAAAACCGGCACCAGCGCATATCCAGCAAGCGCTGACAGCTATGAATTAGATAGCGTCGCGGACTGCCGCCCCGGCTGCGGCGCCTGCTGCACGGCGCCGTCGATTTCCTCGCCCATTCCCGGCATGCCGCACGGCAAGCCGGCCGGCATGCGCTGCGTGCAACTGGACGACGACGCACGCTGCCGCATCTTCGGCCGGCCCGAGCGCCCCACGGTGTGCGCCTCGCTGCGGCCCAGCCCCGCCATGTGCGGCGACAGCCGCGCGCACGCGATGCGCTGGCTGGCGTTGATGGAACAGGCCACGCAGCCGTCCACGCCCCGCTGAGGCCGCCTTGCCCCCAGGCGCAGCGCCGCGGGGAAACGCCCCCACAAAGGCCTTGGCATGGCAGACCCGCGCAGGTCGGCATAGCATGCGCTGCGGAGATTTTCTTCATCACTCTCTTGAAAGGACAAGACCGCATGAAGCTCTACTACTCCCCTGGCGCCTGCTCGCTCTCCCCGCACATCGTGCTGCACGAAACCGGCTTGGCCCACACCTCGGTGCTGGCCAGCACCAAGAGCCACAAGCTGCAGGACGGCACCGACTACTACACCATCAACCCCCTGGGCTACGTGCCGGTGCTGGAGCTGGACGACGGCACGCGCCTGCGCGAAGGCCCCGCCATCGTGCAGTACCTGGCCGACCAGGCGCCGCACAAGAACCTCGCCCCCGCCAACGGTACGCTGGCGCGCTACCGTCTGCAGGAGTGGCTGACCTTCATCGGCACCGAGATCCACAAGGGCTTCAGCCCCCTGTTCAAGCCCACCACTCCCGCGGACTACAAGCCCCTGGTGCATGAGCAACTGCTCAGCCGCCTCAAGTGGGTGGACGGCGAACTGGCCCACAAGCCCTACCTCATGGGCGAGCACTTCAGCGTGGCCGACGCCTACTTGTTCACAGTGACCAACTGGGCCCCCGCCGTGAACCTGGACATCTCCGCACTGAAGAACCTGGCGGCCTACCGCGAACGCATCGCCGCCCGCCCCGCCGTGCAGGCCGCCATGAAGGCCGAGGGCCTGCTCAAGTAAGGCCCACATGGCCGCGCCCGGCATCTGCGGGGCGCGGCTTGTGCGCGCTGGCGCCTCGCCGCAAAAATCCCCCCGCGCGCCGCACGCCCGGCGCCATCCAGGGCCGCCAGCCGGCCCCACCGCCGTACCCCCTCCCTGTTTGACGTAGCACAGAACCCGTGGTTCTGCAGCGCCTGGGTGTACTGCACGCCTTGAGCGATACCGGTAACCTTTGATGCGTTCCGCACCTCCCGCGGTTCGCTTTGCAAGAAGGTACTGAAGTCGCATGCCCACTCTGTTCGATCCCATCCAGGCCGGTGACCTGCACCTGGCCAACCGTATCGCCATGGCGCCGCTGACGCGCAACCGCTCGCCCCGGGCCGTGCCGCGCGACATCACCGCCACCTACTACGCCCAGCGCGCCAGCGCCGGCCTGCTGATCACCGAGGGCACGGCCATCACCCACCAGGGCCAGGGCTATTCCGACGTGCCGGGCCTGTACGGCACCGAGCAGCTGGACGGCTGGAAGCGCGTTACCCAGGCCGTGCATGCACGCGGCGGCAAGATCGTCACCCAGCTGTGGCACGTGGGGCGCGTGTCGCACACTGCCCTGCAGCCGGAGGGCGGCGCGCCCGTGGCGCCGTCGGCCGTGCGCGCGCAATCGCAGACCTACCTGGTGGACGCGGCCAGCGGCCAGGGCCAGTTCGTGCCCACGTCCGAGCCCCGCGCACTGGCGGCCGAGGAACTGCCGGACATCGTGCATGCCTTCGCCGCCGCCGCGCGCAACGCGGTGCAGACGGCGGGCTTTGACGGCGTGGAGATCCACGGCGCCAACGGCTACCTGCTGGACCAATTCCTCAAGGACGGCGCCAACCAGCGCAAGGACGACTACGGCGGCGGCATCGCCAACCGCGTGCGCCTGATGGTGGAGGTGACGCGCGCCGTGGTGGACGCCATCGGCGGCGGCCGCGTGGGCATTCGTCTCTCGCCCGTCACGCCCGCCAACGACATCCGCGACAGCGACCCGCAGCCGCTGTTTGAACACCTGGCGCGCGAGCTGGCGCCGCTGGGCCTGGCCTTCATCCACGTGATCGAGGGCGCCACCGGCGGCCCGCGCGAGGTGGAAGGCCGCCCCTTCGACTACGCCGCGTTCAAGAACGCCTACCGCAGCGCGGGCGGGCGCGGCGCCTGGATGGTGAACAACGGCTATGACCGCGACATGGCCCAGGAGGCGCTGGCCAGCGGCCGTGCCGACATCGTGGCCTTTGGCCGCGCGTTCATCTCCAACCCCGACCTGGTGGAGCGCCTGCGGCGGGGCGCCCCGCTCAACGCCTGGGACCAAACCACGTTCTACGGCGGCGGCGAGCACGGCTACATCGACTACCCCGCGCTGGAGCAGGCACCGGCCTGACGCAGGCGGCCCGCCAAGCATCACGCCCGGCGCCGGGCGTGATGCTTCATGGATGGATATAAAAAAAGGCTCCAGCGCTGATGGGCAAAGCGCTGGCAGCTATCAAAACAAAAGCGGGTACGCCCATGGACCCGCGGGCAGCAGGGAGAGATGCATGGAGACACCGGCCGTCCTCGTCCTGGGCGCCGTCGTGGCGGGCTTCGTGCAAGGCCTGTCGGGCTTTGCGTTCAGCATGGTGGCCATGTCGTTCTGGGTCTGGGTGCTGGAGCCACACCTGGCGGCGGCGCTGGCGGTGTTCGGCTCGCTCACCGGCCAGGTGCTGGCTGCGGTGACCATGCGCCGCGGCTTCAATGCCCCCCTGCTGTGGCCGTTCATTCTGGGCGGCCTGGTGGGCGTGCCCGTGGGCGCCAGCCTGCTGCCCCACCTGAACGCCCACTGGTTCAAAGCACGCTGCTGGTGTGCTGGTGCCCCGCCATGCTGATGGCGCGCAGCCTGCCGCGGGTGCGTTGGGGCGGGCGCACGGCCGACGCCGTGGTGGGCCTGTGCGGCGGCGTGATGGGCGGCATTGGCGGCTTCACGGGCGTGCTGCCCACGCTGTGGTGCACGCTGCGCGGCCTGCCCAAGGACACCCAGCGCGCCGTGGTGCAGAACTTCAACCTGGCGATGCTGGCCGTGGCCATGGCCACCTATCTGGCCAAGGGTATGGTCACGCGCGACATGCTGCCCGCCTTCGGCATCGTGGCCACGGCCGTGCTGGTGCCGGTGCTGCTGGGCACGCGGCTGTACATCGGCATCAGCGAGGTCCGCTTTCGCCAGATCGTGCTGGGCCTGCTCACGCTGTCGGGCGGTGCGCTGCTGGTGGCATCCGTGCCGCGCCTGCTGGCATCGGCATAAAAATCGGCTCTAACTCCCGCCCAGTAAGCGCTAGCAGCTACTTATTAAATAGCAATCTGCTAACTTCCTTGCGCGCCATCACAGGCCGCAAAACCAAGGGGCAAAAAAAACGCACCCGAAGGTGCGCAAGGAGGGTTTGTTGAAAACTGGCGGCGGCGCCCGGCCGCCGCGTGCGTCATGCAGCGCTCAAGCGGCGCTCAGGCGCGGCGTGTCGCCGCCCCGCAGCGCGGGGGCCGGCGCGCCGGTGCGCGTGAAGGCCGCGGGCGCGTGGCCGTCGTCGGCCAACTGGAACTGGCTCACCACCTGCGACAGGCGGGCGGCCTGCTCGCGCAGCGACTCGGCCGCCGCGGCGGACTCTTCCACCAGCGCGGCGTTCTGCTGCGTCATGCGGTCGATCTCGCCCACGGAGGCGTTGACCTCGCCGATGCCGCCCGCCTGCTCGGAGGCGGCGGAGTTGATCTCGCCAATGATGTCGGTCACGCGCTGCACGCTGGACACGATCTCCTGCATGGCCTTGCCGGCATCTTCCACATGGCGCACGCCGCCGTCCACGGCCGTCACGCTGGAGCTGATCAGGCCCTTGATCTCGCTGGCTGCGGCCGCGCTGCGCTGCGCCAGGCTGCGCACCTCGCCCGCCACCACGGCAAAGCCCCGGCCCTGCTCGCCCGCGCGCGCGGCTTCCACGGCCGCGTTCAGCGCGAGGATGTTGGTCTGGAAGGCGATGGAGTCGATCAGGCCGATGATGTCGCCGATCTTGCGGCTGGAGGAGGAGATCTCGTGCATGCTGTTCACCGCCTGCTGCACCACCTGGCCACCGCGCGTGGCGATGCCCGAGGCCGAGGTGACGAGCTGGTTGGCCACCTGCGAGGACGACGCCGTCTGCTGCACCGTGGCGGTGAGCTGCGAGAGCGCGGCCACGGCTTCCTGTGCGTTGCTGGCGGTCTGCTCGGTGCGGGCGGACAGGTCCTGGTTGCCGGTGGCGATCTCCTGGCTGGCCGTGGCGATGTTGCTGCTCGCGTCGCGCACCTGCGCCACCATTGCGCCCAGGCCGTTTTGCATGTCCAGCAGCGCGCGCTGCAGGTCGGCCGCCTCGTCACGGCCTTCCACGTGGATGCGCTGAGACAGGTCGCCCCCGGCGATCGCCTGTGCCATCGCGCGGGCCACTTCCAGCGGGCGGCAGATGGACACCATGTTCAGCAGCGTGAGCGGCACCACCACCACCACAGTGATCAGCACCGCCAGGGCGAACAGCCACTTGGTCTGGTCGGTGACGCGGTCCTGGTGCGCAATGGCGCTGTCCACCTCGGCGGCCAGGCGCTTGTCCAGCGCGGCCACCTTCTCGGTGGCGATGGTGAACTGCTCCACCGCCTTACCGCTCATGCGGTTGGCGATCGTGGCGGTGTCGTAGCCGCCGGCCTCCAGCTGACGTGCCACGTGCGCAAACTGCTCGCGGTAGGCCACCAGGTGCTTGGCGACGTCCTTCGCCTCGGCCAGGTCCTCGCCCTGCCAGATCTGGCCCAGCGTGGCCGTGACCTTGCCCGCACGGTCCAGCGACGCCAGCCACCGGTCGTGCGCGGCGCGCACCGACTCGGGGCGCTCGTAGTGGATGATCATGTCCTTCTCGTGCTGGCGGATCTCACCCATCTCGCTGCGCAACTGGCCCATCAGCTTCACCGCGGCATGCGGCTGGCTGACGAAGTCCTGGGCCAGCCCGTGGATGCGGAACATACCCAGCATGCCGGCACCGCCCAGCAGGCCCAACAGGCCCAGTACCACGCCAATGGCGCCGATCATTCGCAGGCGGATCGTGAAGAGCCGCATGAGCGCGTAAATATTCATCACCGTTTCCTTGTCGTGTGCAGCCCCCGGCGGGCCACCCTCCCATGATGTGCGTCACGCAATCCGTCACCCTGTCAGGCGATGGCTTGCGCGTGACTTACGAACGAAGCCGCGCGCCAATATGCAACAAAACGTTGCAGTTTGCCAGAGAAATAAGAATCCTTTTGTCTCGTTTATCCCGCAATCACCCCCGCCAACGCTTGAGCAACAACGCATTCGTCATCACGCTGACCGAACTCAGCGCCATCGCGGCCCCCGCGACCACGGGACTCAGGTAGCCCAGCGCCGCCAGCGGAATACCGGCCACGTTATATGCAAAGGCCCAAAACAGGTTCTGGCGGATCTTGGCCACCGTGCGCCGCGAGATGTCCAGCGCCGCCGCCACCAATTGCGGGTCGCCGCGCATCAGCGTGATGCCCGCCGCGTGCATGGCCACGTCGGTACCATTGCCCATGGCCATGCCCACATCGGCCGCGGCCAGCGCGGGCGCGTCATTCACGCCGTCGCCCACCATGGCCACGACATGGCCCTGCGCCTTCAGCGCATTCACCGCCGCCGCCTTGTCGCCCGGCAGCACCTCGGCCATCACCTCGCCGGCCTCCGGCTGCAGGCCCAGGCGGCGGGCCATGGCCTCGGCCGCGCCGCGGTTGTCGCCAGAGATCATCACGCAGCGCACGCCCTGGACGCGCAGTTGCGCCAGTGCCTCGCGTGCGCCAGGCTTGGGCTCATCGCCAAAGGCCAGCAGCGCGCGCAAGACATAGTGCGCCCCCGCGCTCGGCACTATCGTGTCCTCGCTGCCCCCCAGGGGAGTGCTCGCGGCTTCGGGCGGCCGTGCGCCGCTCGGGTCCTGCGCGACCCGCTCGGCCACCGCGGACACGGTGGCGCCTTCGGCCTGCAGCGTGGCCGCACGATCGGCCAGCGGGCCCAGGTCCACGCCCAGCTCCTGCATCCAGCGCAGGCTGCCGACCAGATAGCTGCGCGCTGCCACCTCGCCCTCGGTGCCGCGGCCGGGCACGGCGCGCACTCCGTCGGGCGCAGGAACAGGCAGGCCACGCTCCTGGGCGGCGCTCACCACGGCGCGTGCGAGCGGGTGCTCACTGCCGCTCTGCACCGCGGCCACAGCCGACAGCAGTTCCGCCTCATCCACCCCTGGTTCCACGTGAAACGCTGTCAGGCGCGGGCGGCCCACGGTCAGCGTACCGGTCTTGTCAAAGGCCACGGTCTGCACGCGGTGGGCGGTTTCCAGCGCCTCGGCATCCTTGATGAGGATGCCGTGCCTGGCCGCCACGCCGGTGCCCGCCATGATGGCCGCCGGCGTCGCCAGTCCCAGCGCACAGGGGCAGGCGATGACCAGCACCGCCACGGCATGGATCAGCGCGGCCTCCACGCCCGCACCCGTCCACAGCCAGCCCAGCAGCGTGACGATGGCAATCGCCAGCACCACCGGCACGAAGACCGCCGACACCTTGTCCACCAGCCGCTGGATGGGCGCCTTGGCCGCCTGCGCATCCTCCACCAGGCGGATGATGCGCGCGAGCACCGTCTCGCTCCCCACCGCCGTCACCTGCATCACGATGCGCCCATCGCCATTGATCGAGCCGCCGGTGAGCGCCCCGCCCTCCGGGCCATCGGCGCTGCGCGCCACGGGCAGCGGCTCGCCGGTCAGCATGGATTCGTCCACCTGCGTGCGCCCTTCCACCACCGTGCCGTCCACGGGGATGCGCTCGCCCGGGCGCACCACCAGCCGGTCACCCGCCATCACCTCGGCGATCGGCACGTCCACCTCGCCGTCCCGGCCCAGCAGGTGGGCCACCTCGGGGCGCAGCGCGTGCAGCGCGCGGATGGCGGCCGTGGTCTGGCGCTTGGCACGCGCTTCCAACCACTTGCCCAGCAGCACCAGCGTGATGACCACGGCCGATGCCTCGAAGTACAGGTGCGGCGTATGCCCCGCGCCATGGGTGGATTCGGCCGTGGCCCACAGCCACAGCGACAGGCCGTAGCCCGCGCTGGTGCCGATGGCCACCAGCAGGTCCATGTTGCCCGTGAGCGCCTTGGCGGCATGCCAGCCCGCCTTGTAAAAGCGCGCGCCCAGAATGAACTGCACCGGTGTGGCCAGGATGAACTGCACCCACGCCGGCAGCATCCAGTGCAAGCCGAACAGATCGCCCAGCATGGGCAGCACCAGCGGCGCCGATAGCAGCAACCCCACCGCCACCGGCGTGAAGCCTGCCCAGGGCGACTGCGCGCCCTCCTCACCCGCTTCCTGCTCCTCCACGCTGCGCGGCTCGTAGCCGGCATTGCGCACGGCGCGGCGTGCCAGCGCCTCTATGCCCCCGCCGCTGGCGGCGTCGAACACGATGTGCGCGCGCTCGGTCGCCAGGTTCACCGTGGCGTCCTGCACGCCCGGCACCTTGCGCAGCGCACGTTCCACCCGGCCCACGCAGCTCGCGCAGGTCATGCCGGCAATGCCCAGGTCCAGCGTGCCCGCGGGGGCGTCGCCCGATGCGGCAGGGGAAAGGGAAGCAGAAGTCATGAAAGCCACCTTGGA
Organism: Diaphorobacter sp. LR2014-1; assembly: GCF_002916785.1. Lineage (NCBI taxonomy): Bacteria > Pseudomonadati > Pseudomonadota > Betaproteobacteria > Burkholderiales > Comamonadaceae > Diaphorobacter > Diaphorobacter sp. LR2014-1. The sequence continues at coordinate 242,669 of NZ_MTBE01000001.1, forward strand.
ATCGATACAGGGCGCACCTTAAACCCTGACATGCTGGCAAGGTCAAGCGGCAGGCCGCGCGGGTCCCCGCTTGACTTTGACACCATGTCAGGCTTCATGATGCAGCTGTCGGGCACCCGCTGGCCCGCAACCCATCCACCGCCCTTTATCGAGAGGACCATCATGCAATACACATTTCAAGTCCAGGGAATGACCTGCGGCCACTGCGAACGCGCCGTGGTGCACGCCGTGCGCCAGGTCGACACCGACGCCCTCGTGAAGGTAGACCTGCCCACCGGCCAGGTCATCGTGGAGAGCGACAAGTCGCGCGAGGCGCTGGCCAACGCCATCCAGGAAGAAGGCTACAAGGTCGCCGCATGAGCACCGCGCCGCGGCGCCCCGCCCACCGCGTGCCCAGCGACGGCGCCGGGCACGCGGCCGCGCTGGACTGGCCCGTGGCCATCGGCACCGCCGCCGAGCGCGCGGGCGTCTCGGCGCGCATGCTGCGCCACTACGAATCACTGGGCCTGCTGACCGGCGTGGCGCGCACCGACAGCGGCTACCGCCAGTACACCGAGGCCGATGTGCACACCCTGCGCTTCATCCGCCGCGCGCGCGACCTGGGCTTCTCGATGGAGGAGATCGCCACCCTGCTCGGCCTGTGGCAGGACAAGCAGCGCGCCAGCAGCCAGGTCAAACGCATCGCCCAGGCGCACATCGACAACCTGAGCGAGCGCATCGCCGCCATGCAGGCCATGCAGCGCAGCCTGCAGGCGCTGGTGCACTGCTGCCACGGCGACGACCGGCCGGACTGCCCGATCCTGGACGATCTGGCCATGGCCGGCATCCCGAATAGCGGCGCCGCCGACGTCGCTATTTAATTCATAGCTGCCAGCGCTTGTGGACAGGTCGCTGGAGGCCTAAAACACCCCAAACCAACCCGCCGGCCGGGCCACAATGGCCGCCTTGACACACCCTGCAGGAGGCATGCCATGGCACACCCTTTCAAGGTGGGCGACCACGTCAGCTGGAACTCCGAGGCCGGCCGCGTCAGCGGGCGCATCACCGCCGTCCACACCCGCGCGCTGCAGTGGAAGGGCTACACCCACCACGCCAGCGCCGAAGAGCCGCAGTACGAGATCCAGAGCGACAAGACCGACCATGTCGCGCTGCACAAGGGCAGCGCGCTGCACCGCCTGGCCCGCTGAGCGGCACACGCAATGGCCGCGCCGCCGCTCTACACCATCGGGCACTCCACGCTGGCGGTGCAGGACTTCATCGCGCTGCTGCAGCGCGAAGGCGTGACACGGGTGATCGACGTGCGCGCCATCCCGCGCTCGCTGCGCCAGCCGCAATTCCACGAGGACCGGCTGCCCGGCGCGCTGGCCGCGCAGGGCATCGCCTACACCCACATGCCGGCGCTGGGCGGGCGCCGCCCCCTGCAGCGCGGCGTGCCGCCCACCACCAACGGCTACTGGGACAACCGCAGCTTCCACAACTACGCCGACTACGCGCTGCAGCCCGCCTTTCGCGCCGCGCTGGCCGCGCTGCGCACGGCCGCTGCACGCGAGCCCTGCGCCATCATGTGCGCCGAGGCCGTGTGGTGGCGCTGCCACCGCCGCATCATCACCGACCACGTGCTGGCCGCCGGCGGCGCGGTGCGCCACATCCTGGGCGCGCGCACCGAGAGTGCGACACTCACCCCGGCCGCGCAGGTCCACCCGGACGGTACGGTCACCTATCCACCTCCAACCACCGTATCTGCCCCATGACCCACCGCGAAGTCTTCGTCGTCAGCACCGCACGCACCGCCATCGGCACCTTCGGCGGCAGCTTGAAAGATGTGCCCAACACCCAGCTTGCCACCACCGCCGTGAAGGCCGCGATTGCGCGCGCCGGCATCGCGCCCGATGCCGTGGGCCACGTGGTCATGGGCAACGTGATCCCCACCGACACCAAGGACGCGTACCTTTCCCGCGTGGCGGCGATTGACGCTGGCTGCCCCATCGAGACGCCTGCCTTCAACGTAAACCGCCTGTGCGGCTCGGGCCTGCAGGCCATCATCAGCGCCGCGCAGGCCATTGGCTATGGCGACTGCGACGTGGGCGTTGGGGGTGGCTCGGAATCCATGAGCCGCGGCCCCTACTTCGACCAGGGCGCGCGCTGGGGCCAGCGCATGGGCGACAGCAAGAGCATCGACTACATGCTCGGCATCCTGCACGACCCCTGGCAGAAGATGCACATGGGCATCACCGCCGAGAACGTGGCCGAGCGCTACAAGATCAGCCGTGAGATGCAGGACCAGCTCGCCCTGGCCAGCCAGCAGCGCGCCGCCGCCGCCATCGCTGCGGGTTACTTCAAGGAGCAGATCGTCCCCGTCGAAATCGCCACGCGCAAGGGCACCGTGCTGTTCCAGGAAGACGAGCATGTGCGCGCCGCCACCACGCTGGAGGTGCTGGCCGGCATGAAACCCGCGTTCAAGAAGGAAGGCGGCACCGTGACTGCTGGCAACGCCTCGGGCATCAACGACGGCGCGGCCGCCGTGGTGCTGGCTGCGGGTGACCGCGTGGCCGCCCTGGGCCTGAAACCCCTGGCGCGCCTCGTCGGCTATGCGCACGCCGGCGTGGACCCGGCCTACATGGGCATCGGCCCCGTGCCCGCCACACAGAAGGTGCTGCAGCGCACCGGCCTGAAGGTGCAGGACATGGACGTGATCGAGGCCAACGAGGCCTTCGCCGCCCAGGCCTGCGCCGTGGTGCAAGAGCTGGGCCTGGACCCTGCCAAGGTCAACCCCAACGGCTCGGGTATTTCGCTGGGCCACCCCGTGGGTGCCACGGGCGCCATCATCACCACCAAGGCGATTGCCGAGCTGCACCGCACGGGCGGGCGCTACGCGCTGGTGACCATGTGCATTGGCGGCGGCCAGGGCATCGCGGCCATTTTCGAACGGGTTTGAGTCGTTCTGGCCTTCAGCGCTTGTCCATCAAGCGCTGCTAGCTCCTGATTAAGTAGCAACCAAACGATCCAGCACCTTCCTCACGGCCGATCAGAACGCCGTCTGCACCTCTTGGAGCGGGCCAATGAACCAGCGGGTGCCCACCCACCAGCCACCCGGCGGGACCGGGTGGCTTTTTTTATGCCGCGGCTTCCGGCTTGTAGAACACCTCCACGCTGCCCTTGAGGGTGATGAGCAGCGGGCGGCCCTTGCGGTCCAGGGTCTTGCCGGCGGGCACCTTGATCCAGCCCTCGCTCACGCAGTACTCCTCCACGTCGACACGCTCCTTGCCGTTGAAGCGGATGCCGATGTCCGCCGCCTGCTGGAACACGGCCGCCACATGGTGCGGGCTGCGCGGGTCGATGGCCAGGCGGTCGGGCAAGGGGAGCAGGGCGGAGTCGGTCACAGGGAAAGGTCTCGGAAAGCAGTAAAGGGCCTGCATTGTCCCGCAATCCCGGGGCGGCTGTGGCCTGCATCGCGGTGCCACGGCTCCAGAGCTCCTGAAAAAGGAGCAGCTAACGCTGTGTCAGCCTTCGCTTGCGCCGTTTTTGCTCGGCAGTCATTCCGGGAAGGGCGCCTTGTGGATAAGTCTGCGGAGCGTTCTGGCACAACTGGCCAGTTATGCACAGGTGCGGGGCGCATCTGGGGCTTGTCCCCATTTGCGGTACAGCAGGCGCCTGCGGCCGTCCCCATGCTTTGGCGCAGCGCAAGTGCTTGATCTGTCAAACAAAAATCGGCTTGCCCACAGGCCGGTCCGCCCTCTACTACTACGACTATTCTTTATAAGAACTACAAAGAACAACCCGTGGCAAACCGCAGCGCCGCACAAAACCCCTTTCTCGGCCCCGGATTGAGGAGGCTTCGACGTAAAAAAAGCGCCTGACAAGGCGCTTTTTGGGGAAAGAGGGAAGGTTGCGATCAGCGCAGCAGCGCGTAGCCCACACCGATCGCGGCCAGCAGCCCCACGGCATCGGCCACCAGCGCGCAGGCCAGTGCGTGGCGTGTGTGCTTCACGCCTACGCTGCCGAAGTACACGGCCAGCACGTAGAAGGTGGTCTCGGTGGAGCCCTGCACGATGGCAGCCAGGCGCCCCACGAAGGAATCCACACCGTGCGTCTGCAGTACGTCGATCATCAAACCCCGTGCGCCGGCGCCCGAGAGCACCTTCATCAGCCCCACGGGCAGGGCCGGCAGGAAGTCGGTGTTCCACCCCAGCGCCGCCACCCCTGCGCCGATGGCCGCCAGCAGCGCATCCATGCACCCCGCGGCGCGGAACACGCCGATGGCCGCCAGGATGGCCACCAGGTACGGAATGATCTGCAACGCCACGCCAAAGCCCTCCTTGGCGCCGTCGATGAAGGCGTCGTACACGTTCACGCGGCGCCAGGCCCCGGCCAGCAGGAACAGCGCCACCACCCCCAGGATCACGCCCGCGCCCGTGGCTCCCGCAATCTGGGCGGCTTGCTCTGCGGGCAGTTGCGCCAGGCCCGCCACCGCCGCCGCCAGCACGCCGCCCACGGCCAGCAAAGGCAGCAGCAGGCGCGCGCGCCAGATCGGCAGGCGCTGAAAAAGCGCCACCGCCAGCACGCCCGCCAGCAGCGAGGCGAAGGTGACCAGCAGCGTCGGCAGGAAGATGTCGGCCGCGTTGAATCCCGCGCCCAGGCCCTGCTTCAGCGCCACGCTCTGGCGGATGGCGATGACGGACGTGGGGATCAGCGTCAGCCCCGCCGTGTTCATCACCACGAACATGATCTGCGCGTTGCTGGCCGTGCCCGCCGGTTCGCGGTTGAGCGTCTGCAACTCCTGCATGGCCTTGAGGCCCAGCGGCGTGGCCGCGTTGTCCAGCCCCAGCAGGTTGGCGCTGATGTTCATGGTCATCGCGCCCTGGGCCGGGTGGCCGGCGGGCACGCCGGGAAACAGCCGCGTGAGCAGAGGGCCCGCCAGGCGCGCCAGCAGCTCGACCATGCCCGCGCGCTCGCCCACGCGCATCAGGCCCAGCCACAGCGCCATGATGCCGGCCAGGCCCAGCGAGATCTCGAAGCCCGCACGCGCGCCGTCGAACAGCGCCGTCAGCAGGGCCTGGAAGATGCCCGCTTCGCCCAGCAGCCAGCGCACCACGGCGGTGGCGAACGCCACGATGAAAAACCCCGTCCAGACCCAGTTGAGTGCCATGGAACTCGATGGTAGCGGCTGGCCCCGTCCGTGCGCCGTGGCAGACTGCACCCCATGCCGCCCCCCACCCTGCTCGTTGCCGACGACCACCCGCTGTTCCGCGCGGCGCTGATCCAGGTGCTGCACGAGCGCTTTGCGCCGCTGCAGACGCTGGAGGCCGCCAGCGCCGCCACGCTGGGCCAGGCGCTGCAGGACCACCCCGAGGTGGAGCTGGTGCTGCTGGACCTGGCCATGCCCGGCGCGCGGGGCTTCTCGGCCCTGCTGCATGTGCGCGGGGAGTACCCGCAGGTGCCGGTGGTGGTGATCTCGTCCAACGACCACCCGCGCGTGATCCGCCGTGCGCAGCAGTTCGGCGCGGCGGGGTTCATCCCCAAGTCGGCCCCGGCCGAGGACATGGGCGCGGCCATCCGGGCCGTGCTGGACGGCGGCAGCTGGTTCCCGCCCATGGCGGCCGAGCGCTCCGAGGCCGACGCCGCGCTGGCCGCCAAGCTCGCGCAGCTCACGCCGCAGCAGTTCCGCGTGCTGCTGTGCCTGGCCGATGGCCTGCTCAACAAGCAGATCGCGCATGAGCTGGGCCTGGCCGAGAACACCGTCAAGGTGCATGTGACGGCCATCCTGAAAAAGCTGGAGTGCTACAGCCGCACCCAGGCCGCGGTGCTGGTGAAAAGCCTGGAGACGGAGCCGGAAGCCGCGCCCTGAGCGCAGTACCCTGCCGGCACAAGTTTCAAGCCAAATCGGCCTCTAGCGCTTGTCTGACAAGCGCAAGCAGCTACTGTTTCCGTAGCATCATCTGGCTGATGAGCGCGCGCAGTGCGGACGGGCGCACGGGCTTGAGCAGGTAGCCCCAGCCGCGCTCGGCCGCCTGGCGGCGCAGGGTGCTGCTGCGCTCGGCCGTCACCAGCACCACCGACGGTGCCTGGCCCCACACGGTGCACAGCCGGTCGTACAGGTCGGGGCCGTGGAAGGGCCCCATGCGCACGTCCAGCAGCACCAGCTGTGGCGCGTTGCCGGGCGCGGCCAAGTCCAGGGCCGACTGCGGGCCGCCCGCCAAAGGCACTTCGCAGCCCCAGCGGCGCAGCAGCGCGCCGGTGGCCTCGCAACTGGGCGCGTCGTCATCGATGTACCAGGCCGTGGTGCCCTGCAGGGGCTGGTCGCCCTCGGGCGGGGCGGCTGCGCCCGCGGCGGCGGGGCGGGGTGCGGCGGCGGCATCGGTCAGCGGCACGCACACCCAGAACACGCTGCCGCGCCCCAGTTCGGAGCGCAGGCCGATCTCGTGCCCCAGCAGCTTGCCCAGGCGCTCGACGATGGCCAGCCCCAGGCCCGCACCACGGTCGCCATCCTGGCTGTGGCCCTCGCCCAGGCGGCGGAACTCCTCGAAGATCTCGCGCTGCAGGCTCTCGGGAATGCCGGGGCCCTGGTCGTGCACCTCGATGCGCAGGTACCGGCCGCGGCGCCGGCAGCCGATCAGCACGCGCCCGCGGGGCGTGTAGCGGATGGCGTTGGACACCAGGTTCTGCAGGATGCGCCGCAGCAGCGCCTCGTCGCTGCGCACCGCGTAGCGCGTGCCTACGGTGCGCAGGCGCAGGCCCCGGCTGGCGGCGATGATGCCGAAGTTGTGCTGCATCACCTGCAGCAGCGGGCCGAGCGCGAAGTCGCGCACATGCACCTCCAACTGGCCCGATTCCATGCGCGAGATGTCCAGCAGGCTGTTGAGGATGCCGTCCTGCGCGGCCAGCGCGCCGTCGATGCTGTCGGCCACCTGGCGTCCGGCGGCGTCGTGCAGGTGGCCGCGCAGCAGAGAGGCGAACATGCGCGCCGCATTCAGCGGTTGCAGCAGGTCGTGCACCGCGGCGGCCACAAAGCGGGTCTTGTAGCGGTTGGCGGCCTCGGCCTCGCGCCGGGCGGCGTCCAGATCGCGCGTGCGTTCGGCAATGCGCAGCTCCAGCGCGTCGGCCAGCGAGCGCAGCTCGCGCGCGGCGTTCTTGTAGCTGGTGATGTCGGCGTAGCTGGTCACGAAGCCGCCGTCGGGCAGCGGGTTGCCGCGGATCTCTAGCACCGTGCCGTCGCTCTTGGCGCTCTCATGCAGGTGGGGCTTGCCGCTGCGCAGGTGCTGCAGGCGCCGCTGGATGGCGTCCTCGGTGGGCGTGGCGCCCAGCAGGCCGCGCCGCGCGTTGTGGCGGATCAGCGCCTCCACCGGCGTGCCCACGCGCATCAGCTCGGGCGGAAAGCGAAACAGTTCCACGTAGCGCGAGTTCCACGCCACCAGGTTCAGGTCGCGGTCGATGACCACCACGCCCTGCGGCAGGTGCTGCAGGCTGCGCGACAGGCCGGTGTCCGCCTCGCGCGCGGCCTGCACGATGCCGTCCTGCGCGGTGCGCAGTTCCTGCGCGTGTTGGCGCAGCACGGTCTCCAGCTCCTGGCGGCTGCGCTGGCGCAGCAGGGCCAGGCGCTGCCGCTGGCGCACGAACAGCACCAGCAGTGCCAGGGCCAGCCACAGGCCCGCGGCCGCACCGGCCGCCCAGCGGCGGGCCTCGATGGCGCTGTCCGCGTGGTGCAGCAGGTGCAGTTGCCAGCCGGTGCCTGCCAGCTCCTGCGTGTGCCACAGCAGCGGGCCGGGCAAGGGGGGCTCCTGCGCGCGTGCCAGCACCGTGCCTTCGTCCACCCGCCGCTCGACCTGCAGGCCCAGCGGCGTGAGGGGCTGACCGGTGTACTGGCGCGTGGCCTCCAGCTCCTGGCGCGCCTGGGGCGTGAGGGGTGCCAGCAGCCGGTAGCGCCAGGCGTCGCGGCTGGCGAGGAAGACCACGCCGTGCGCGTCCGAGGCCAGCACCACGTCGGGGCTCTGGCGCCATTCGCGCTCCAGCTCGGTCAGCAGGATCTTGATGGCCACCAGGCCCAGCGTCTGCCCGTCATCACCACGGATCGCCGTGGACAGGAAGTAGCCCGCCTCCCCCGTGGTCAGGCCGATGCCGTAGAACCGCCCGTGGCCCTGCGCCAGCGCCTGCTGCACGTAGGGGCGGAAGTGGTAGTCCTCTCCCACGTTGTTGGGGGTGTCGCGCCAGTTGCTGGCGGCGATGGCGCGGCCTTGCAGGTTGATGAGCGTGAGTGTGGACGAATGGCTGGCACCGTTGGCCTGCTCCAGCTTGCGGTTGAGCACGTCCACCTCGGCGGGCGTGAGCGGGTGGGTCAGTGCATCCCTCAGCTGCGCGTCCAGCGCCAGCACCTCGGGCAGGGTGCGAAAGCGGTCGATGCGCTGCTCCAGCGCCTGGCCGTACAGCGTGAGCTGGCGCCGCACCCCCTGGCTTTCGTCGTGCAGCGCACGGCGCTGCGCGTACTGGCTGGCCAATAGCATGCACACGGCCATGCCCGCCAGCACGAACAGTGCGACAAGCGCGGTGAGCAGCGGGCGGCGGCGGCGTAGCGGCATGGGCGGAGTGTCTCTGGGTTTGGTGTCCGTGGGCGGGGCGGGCGCGGCGTCTAATACCAATAGGTTATCGGCGTGGCGGCGATGCAGGGGTACAACCGCGGACTTCCAAAGATGCGCGGCATTGCACGGCCCTGGCGCGTCTTTTTTTCGACCTCCGGAGACACGCCGCATGCATGCCATTTCCTCTGCCGCCCCCGCCCCGTCGGTGCGGCTTCCGTTCTATCGCCAACTGTATTTCCAGGTGGTGTTCGCCATCATCATCGGCGTACTGCTGGGCCACTTCCAGCCCGAGTACGGCGCGGCGATGAAGCCGTTCGGCGATGCCTTCATCAAGCTCATCAAGATGATCATCGCGCCGGTGATCTTCCTGACCATCGTCACCGGCATCGCCAGCATGAGCCACCTGAGCGCCGTGGGCCGCGTGTTCGGCAAGGCCATGGCGTACTTCCTCACCTTCTCCACGCTGGCGCTGGTGGTGGGCCTGGTGGTGGCCAACGTGATGCAGCCTGGCACGGGCATGCACATCAACGTGGCCGAGCTGGACCAGACCGCCGTCAAGGGCTACGTGAGCAAGTCGCACGAGATGACGCTCACCGGCTTCGCGCTGGACATCATTCCCAAGACGCTGATCAGCCCCTTCGTGGGCGACAACATCCTGCAGGTGCTGCTGGTGGCCGTGCTGTTCGGCGTGTCGCTGGCCATGGTGGGCGACGCCGGCAAGCCCATCCTGGACTTTCTGGACGGCCTGACCAAGCCCGTGTTCAAGCTGGTGTACATCGTCATGAAGGCCGCGCCCATCGGCGCCTTCGGCGCCATGGCGTTCACCATCGGCAAGTTCGGCCTGGGCTCGCTGGTGAACCTGGCCGAGCTGGTGCTCACCTTCTACATCACCTCGGCGGTGTTCGTGCTGGTGGTGCTGGGCGCGGTGGCACGGGCCTGCGGCTTCTCGGTGCTCAAGCTGATCCGCTACCTGAAGGCCGAGCTGCTGCTGGTGCTGGGCACCTCCTCGTCCGAGTCCGCCCTGCCCTCGCTGATGGAAAAGATGGAGAAGGCCGGCTGTGCTAAGTCCGTGGTGGGCCTGGTGGTGCCCACGGGCTACTCGTTCAACCTGGACGGCACCAACATCTACATGACGCTGGCTGCGCTGTTCATCGCGCAGGCCACCGACACGCACCTCACGCTGGGCCACCAGATCGCGCTGCTGCTGGTGGCGATGCTGTCGTCCAAGGGCGCGGCCGGCGTGACCGGCGCGGGTTTCATCACCCTGGCCGCCACCCTGGCAGTGGTGCCCGAGGTGCCGGTGGCCGGCATGGCGCTGATCCTGGGCGTGGACCGTTTCATGAGCGAGTGCCGCTCGCTCACCAACTTCATCGGCAACGCCGTGGCCACAGTGGTGGTGTCGCGCTGGGAAAACGCGCTGGATGCCGACCGCCTGCACCGCGTGCTGGACGGGGAGGCCGAGTTCCTGCCCGAGCCCGAACGGGCGGTGGAACCCGTCGTGCTGGCCCGCCACCGGGCCTGATCCGGCAGCGGCCTTCAAGCCAGGCCCCAAGCCCATGCACCGGCAACGGCGCGTGGGCTTTTTTTTCGTCAGAACGGCGCGTCGTCGTCGGGGCCGCTGGCCGCGGCATGCAAGGCCCCGGCGGTTGGTGCGGGGGCGGCAGCAGCGCCACCCAGGCTCGTGCGCCCCTCGCCGCCCAGCGCCGCGATCAGGTCGGGAATCAGCTGCGACAGCTCGCCCGTGGCGATCGCCACGTCGGCATCGAAGCCGCCATCGTCCTGCGTCTGGCCCTCGAACACCGTGTCCAGGAACGCCACCTTCTTGAGCTGCAGCCCCTCGGTCAGCACGAAGCTCACGCGGTCGTCCCAGCTCATGGCGAGCTTAGTGGGCAGCTTGCCCGCCTCGATGTGGCCCTGCACTTCCTCGATGTCCAGCGGGTGGCGGGCGTAGCGAACCACGGCCTTGGTCTCGTCGGGCGCCTTCAGCTCGCACTCGCGGTCGATGGAAAAGCCCGCCGGCGGCTCCTGCTCCTTGAGCCACAGCGCCATCGCCGCCTGGGGGCTGGTCTGCGTGTCCAGCAGCGCCAGCGACAGGCCGGGCAGGTGCTCCACCAGCAGGCTCACCACCTCGTCGGCACGGCCTTGGGCGCCCGTGTCCAGCACCAGCAAGTGCGCCTGTGGGTCGATCCATACCCAGGTGCCGCCCTGCTTGGTGAAGGCCATGGGCAGCAGGTCCAGCTTGGCCTCTTCCTTGAGCTCCTTGGTTTCCTTCTTGCCGGGCTTGCGGCCGGTCTGCTGCTCGATCTGCGCGGCCTTTTCCTTCACCTTGCGCGCCAACACGGTGGCCGGGAGCATCTTGGCTTCCCATTGGAAGCGCAGCATCCAGTGGCCGCCCACGCTCTCGGCCAGCAGCCCGTGGGCCTCGCCGCGCGGGGGCACCCAGCCGCTGGACTTTTCCTGCGTGGCGCCGCACTCCTGGAAGGGCGCCTTGGCCAGCGCTTCCTCCAGCTGGGTCAGCTCCACCTGCCATTCGGGGGCAATGCGGTACACGATCATGTTCTTGAACACGGGGAGATTCCTTTTGAAATGCCGGCCCCGCGCCAGGGCTGCACGACGGGCGGGGCGGTGAATGGTCCTGATTTGATAGCTGTCAGCGCTTATTGGATAAGCGCTGGAGGCACTTTTGGCATAAAACGACTGTAGCCGGCATGGTGGCGCATGCCGGGTGAATAGCCGAACTTTACACAGGCGCAGAATTCGCTCACGGGCGCGTTACACACGCGGCGCACACTGCTTTGCAAGCGCAGGGTGCAGTGTCCCCCATTCGGGTGGACCACCAGGCGCCCATCACTTCCTGTGTGAAGCAAGAAAGGAAACACCATGGCCCGTTTCAAGATCACCCAGCGCCTGGCCGCCACCGCCGTGGCGGCCGCTGTGCTCGCCGGCATGGCTGTGCCCACCCTGGCGCAACCCGGCCCCGGCCCAGCCGCCACCGAGCAAGGCGCATCCCAGGCGCAGCAGCGTCCGCGCCAGCGCGCCCTGACGCCCGAGCAGCGCGAGCAGTACATGGCCCAGCGCGCCGAGGCATTCAAGCGCAAGCTGCAGCTCACGCCCGAGCAGGAGCCCGCATGGAACAGCTTTCTGCAGTCCATGAAGCCCGACGCCGACGCACGCAAGGCGCGGCTGGATTGGCAAGGCATGGACCAGCTCACCACGCCCGAGCGCATCGACCGCATGCGCGCGTTGCGCTCCCAGCGCGCGGCCGAGATGGACCGCCGCGGCGACGCCGTCAAGGCCTTCTATGGCACGCTGACGCCGGCGCAGCAAAAGACCTTCGACGCCGAAGGCAAGCGCATGTACCGCCACTGGGGCGGCGACCACCCCATGGGCAAGCGCTGGGGCAAGGACGGTGCGCGGGGCGACTTCCGCGGTGACGGTCGCGGCATGCGCCACCAAGGCCCTGGCCCGGGCGCAGGCGCTGCTCCCGGCGCGCCGCTGACGCCGCAGTAAGCCGGCCCAGGGCCGGGTGCGCATCCGCTGCGCCGGCCGCGGGCTGCGGGCTGCGGCTCCGGCCTACAGGGCGGCTGGGCAGTGGGGGGCTGCAGGGGTTATATAGTTATATATTCAGGTAACAACAACACCTCGCAACCATGCCTACCATCGCCCGCCGCAGCGCCTTTTTCCGGCGCACCGCCCTTCTCTCCCCGGTGCCTTTTCTCGCGGCCGCCGCCGCGTGCCTCACGGCCCCACCGGCCCTGGCGCAGCCGTCAGAGGACCGGGCCTACGCCCCTTCGGTCTACGTGCAGGGCGAATGGGCGCGGCGCCAGACGGATGCCATCACCATCGGCGCCACCCTGCCCTGGGGCACCTGGCGCCGCCCGCTGTGGGGCGGCGAGCTGCGCGGCCATTGGGATGTTTCACTCAGCCGCTGGTCCTTTGACGGCATCGGCGGGCACAACAGCGCCGTGGTGGTGGGCGTGGCGCCCACGCTGCGCCTGCGCCCCGACGAGGGCCGTTCCCCCTGGTTCTGGGAGGCCGGCATCGGTGCCACCGTGGCCAGCCACCGCTACCGCGTGCAGGACCATGAGTTCAGCACCCGCTTCAACTTTGCCTCGCACCTGGGCCTGGGGCGCAATTTCGGCGCACAGCGCCAGCATGAGCTGATGCTGAGCGTGCAGCACTTGTCCAACGCCGGCATCAAGAGCCCGAACCCCGGGGAGAACTTCCTGCAACTGCGCTACGCGTTGCACTTCTGAGCGGACTGTGGACAAGCCTGGGGATGCGGCGCTGGTCATCTGCGCCTTGTCCACAGCACCCGTCCCACCGGCACAGTTGTACCCATTTCAGGCCGGACTTGACCCGGTGCCGGGACACAGACTTTGCAGTAGCGCAAGTACGCGCCGCCATTCAGAAAAAGCGGCTTGTCCACAAAATGGCGCGGGCTCTACTACTACCACTATGAAGTAATAGACACATTCATGAATAACCGGAGCGATGGCCGCGTGGGTCAGGCCGTCGGCCGGTGTGCTTCATTATTGATAGCTGCCAGCGCTTGCCCATCAAGCGCCAGCAGCCATTTTTCCTGCAAGCCGGGTTATTTGGCCAAGCCAAGCTTTTCGATGATGACCTTTTCGGTCTTCATGGTGTCCAGCGCGTACTGCTTGTAGGTGGCGCTGTCCATGTAGTAGGTGTCCATGTCGAACTTCGCCAGGGACTCCTTGTAGTTGGGCATCTCCATGGCCTTCTTGAAGGCGTCGTGCAGCACCTGGGCGATCTTCGGGTCCGTGCCCTTGGGCACCACCAGGCCGAACGGCGAGGTCTGCACCAGGTTGATGCCCACTTCCTTGAGCGTGGGCACGTTGGGGAAGCGGGCCGAGCGCTTGTCCCCCCAGACCGACAGCACGCGCAGCTTGCCCTGCTCCACGTACGGCGCCCAGCCGGGCGTGTCGGCAATCGACATCACATGCCCGCCCAGCACGGCCTGCAGCGACTCGGAGTTGCCCTTGTAGGGAATGTGGTTCAGCGTCACGCCGGCCTGCAGGGCGATGTTCTCCATCGTCAGGTGCAACGTGGTCAGCGCACCGGGCGTGCCGTAGTTCAGCTTGCCGGGGTTGTCCTTGGCGTAGGCGATGTAGTCCTGCATGGACTTGATGGGCGAGTCCGCGGGCACCACCAGGCCGAAGGCGTAGCCCGCCAGGCCGATCACGTATTGCAGGTCGGTGGCCGGGTTCCAGTTGATCTTCTGCGTGTAGGGCAGGCGGAACACCGGCAGCGGCACCTGTGCGAGCGTGTAGCCGTCGGCCGGGGTGCTCTGCATCATCTGCGCGGGCAGCACGCCGCCGGCGCCGGGCTTGTTCTCGATGATCACGGGCTGGCCCAGGATCTTGGAGGCGTTCTCCGCCAGCACGCGGAACGGCACATCGGTCGAGCCGCCGGCGGTGAAGCCGATCAGCACCTTGATCGGGCGGCTGGGAAAGCGCTCGGGTTGCGCCAGCGCGGGGCCGGCCACGCAGCCGGCGGCCAGCAGCAGGGACAGGGTGCGGCGGTTGAGCAAAGCATGGGTCATGGAGGGAGTCCTTGGGTCTATGGCCTCCGGCGCTGCGATCAACCCGCTGTGCAGGCCGTGTGCTGTGGAGGCCTTCAGGTAGCGTGGTTTCTCTGTGCGAAATTCATGGAGGCACGGGAGAAGTGGCGTGATTTCAGTATCCCCCTGATGAAAAACCCTTCTCGCTAGGGAAATCCATGAGTCTGTGCAGAAAAGTTGCGATGAAATAATTCCGCTAAGAGAAATTTACCTGGAGAGTGGGAATGGCGCGCACACGGAACATCGACTTCGACGAAGGCGCGGACAGCCGGCGATTCGTGACCGCGCTGGCCCGGGGGCTGGACGTGCTGGCGTGCTTCCAGGTGGACGAAAAATGGCTCACCAATGCCGAGATCGCCGCGCGCACCGGCCTGCCCAAGCCAACGGTGGTGCGCCTGGCCTACACGCTGTGCGTGCTGGGCTACCTGCGCCATTCGCGCGACAGCGGCAAGTACGCGCTGGGCGACAGCCTGGCGGCACTGGGCATCACCATGGTGTCCAACCTGCGGCTGCGGCGCATTGCACGGCCCTACATGCAGGACTTCGCGGACCGCTACGACATCTCGGTGTCGCTGGGCATCCGCAACGGGCTGTCGGTGCTGTACGTGGAGAACTGCCGCTCGGGCACGCCGCTGTCGCTGGGGCTGGACCTGGGGGCGCGCCTTCCGGTGGCGGAGACGGCCATGGGCCACGCCCTGCTGGCCGTGATGGAGCCGCGCGAGCGCGAGCGGCTGCTGGCCGAGATCCGCCAGGCCGAGGGCGAGCGCTGGCCGCAATTGCGCCAGTCCATCGAGACCGGGTGTGCCCACTGGCGGGCGCGCGGCTTCACGGTGGTGGTGCGCGACTGGCAGACGGATATCGCGGGCGTGGGCGCCGCTATCCGCCAGCCCGACGGCCGCGTGATCAGCTTCAACGCGGGCGGCTCGGCCAGCAAGTTCCCGCGCGCGCTGCTGGAGCAGGAGATCGGCCCGCAGTTCGCGCGCATGGTCAAGGGGCTGGAGCCGTTCGTGCGCAGCGAGGAAGCGTAAGCTATCGATTAAATAGCTGTTAGCGCTTGCTGGACAAGCGTTACAGGCCAATTGGGCTTAAAGAGACGGCGTGCGGGCTGCGGCGATGTGGTCGTGCAGCAGTTGCTCCAGCAGATCCAGCGGCAGCGGCCGGCTGAAAAAGTAACCCTGGTACACCGCGCAGCCTGCGTGCGCCAGCCAGTCGCGCTGCGCGCTGGTCTCCACGCCCTCGGCGATCACCTCCAGGCCCAGGCTGGCGGCCAGGCCGATGATGGTGCGCACGATGGCCGCGTCGTTGGGGTCCGTGAGCAGGTCGCGCACGAAGCTCTGGTCGATCTTGAGCTGCCCGAGCGGCATGCGCTTGAGGTAGGCCAG
The DNA here is from genome assembly GCF_002916785.1 of Diaphorobacter sp. LR2014-1. Classification (NCBI taxonomy): domain Bacteria; kingdom Pseudomonadati; phylum Pseudomonadota; class Betaproteobacteria; order Burkholderiales; family Comamonadaceae; genus Diaphorobacter; species Diaphorobacter sp. LR2014-1. The sequence goes on from NZ_MTBE01000001.1 coordinate 258,205, forward strand.
CGACGAGTAGCCGGTGCCGAAGTCGTCCAGCGAAAAGCCCACGCCCAGCGCGCGCAGCGCCGCCATGGTGGCAATGGTGGCGGCCAAGTCTTCCACCAGCAGGCTCTCGGTCAGTTCCAGCTTGAGCTGGGAGGCCGGCGCGCCGGTGGCGGCCAGCACGCCCGCCACGTCGTCCACGAAACCCGCATCGCGGAACTGGCGCGAGCTCACATTCACTGCCATGGTCAGCGGCGCCAGCGCCGGCACCCGCTGCCAATCGGCCAGCACCGAGCACGCCGTGTGCAGCACCCAGTGCCCCAGCGGCAGCACCAGGCCGGTCTCCTCGGCCAGCGGAATGAACTGCCCGGGCGACACCATGCCGCGCCGCGGGTGCGCCCAGCGCAGCAACGCCTCCACGCCCACGATCGCGCCCCGCGCATTGATCTGCGGCTGGTAGTGCAGCAGAAACTCTTTCTGCGCCAGCGCGTTGCGCAGATCCGCCTCGAGCGAGGCACGCTCCGCCACGGCATGCTGCATGCTCGGGTTGAAAAAGCGCAGCGTGTTGCGTCCCGCGGTCTTGGCCTGGTACATCGCCAGGTCGGCCTGCTTGAGCAGTTCGCCCACCGTGGTGGGCGCGTGGTTGAACAGTGCGATGCCGATGCTGGGCGTGCTGCGGTACTGGTACCCGGTGAGCGCATAGGGGGCGCTGAGCACGGCGAGGATCTTCTCGCCCACGGCGCCCGCCTGCTCCGCCAGCGTGTCGCTGTGCGCGCTGAGCTGCTCCACCAGCACCACGAATTCGTCGCCGCCCAGGCGCGCCACCGTGTCTGCGCTGCGCACGCAGGTGTTCAGCCGCTGCGCCACGATCTGCAGCAGCTCGTCCCCCTGGTCATGGCCCAGCGTGTCGTTGAGGGTCTTGAAGTTGTCCAGGTCGATGAACAGCAGCGCCCCGCCCTGCTCCAGGCGCTGCGCCTTGGCCAGGGCCTGGTCCACGCGGTCCAGCAGCTGCACGCGGTTGGGCAGGTGGGTGAGCGGGTCGAAGAAGGCCAGGCGCTGGATCTCGCGCTCCTGGTGCTTGCGCGTGCCGATGTCGGCGTTGATCGCGAGGACCGACTCGGGTTCGCCGCGGTCGTTGCGCACCAGCGTCCAGCGGCCTTCGGCTTCGAGGGTGCGGCCCGCGCGGTCGCACTGCAGGATCTCGCCGCTCCACACGCCATGCTGCATCACGTGCTGGGTGGCGCGCAGGAATTCCTCCGGGTTCTGGTACAGCAGCGTGGCGATGGAGCGGCCGAGGACCTCCTCGCGCGACCAGCCGTACATGCGCTCTGCGCCCTCGTTCCAGAACGTGATGCGGTGCTCCAGGTCGCGCACGATGATGGCGTCGCGCGCCTTGTCCAGCAGCGATGCCTGCTGGCGGATGCGCTGGTCGTCCGTCTGGCGCTGCAGTTCGGCGGCCGCGCGCGCGGCGAAGATCTGCAGCGTGTTGCTGACGAACCGGCTGCGCTCCAGCGCCTGGCGGAACACCACGAAGATCATGCCGATGGGCGTGCCGTCGCTGGCCGTGAGCTGCTGGCCCACGTAGCTGCGCGCGCCCGTGCGCGCGAGCATCGGAGCCCGCGGGAATCGCTCGCGCGCACGGTCGCGGATGACCAGCGAGCGCTGGGTCAGCAGCCGCTCGCTCGGCGTGCCTTCCAGTACATATTCGGCATTGGGCTGGGTCACGCCATCGACCACGTGCGACAGCGCCACCGCCCGCCGCGCCTGCCCGGGGGCGGCCGGCAGGAAGCGGCCCACGCAGGCCACCTGGGCGCCCAGCGCCTCGGCCATGTGCTGCGCCAGATGGTCGAAGAACGCCGCGCCCACGCCGGCCGAGACGGCGGTGGCCACCTTGACCAACGTGGCCTGCAGGCGCTGCTGCTCCGCGCGGGCACGCAGGTTCTCGATGCCGAACGCGAGGTCGGCGGCCATGGCCTCCAGCAACTGCGTCTCCTGCACCCCCAGGGGCAGCACCTCGGGCGCATACAGGTACAGCAGGCCGAAGGTGCGCTCGGCGTTGCGCAGCGGCAGGCACACCACGGCGTGAAAGCCCAACTGGGCCATGCGGTCCGCCAGGTGGCTGAAAGCCGGGCTGTGGTGCACGTCGTGCACGATCACCGTGCGGCCGGTGCGCACGCACACGCCTGCCGGGCCGTTGCCGCCCGGCTCCTGCGCCGACCAGCTCAGGTGCAGGTGTTCGGTGTAGTCATGGGCTTGGGCGACGCCCGCGTGCGCCACGGGCTCGATGCGCCTGTGCGCATCGTCGCGCGCCATGCCCACCCAGCCCATGCGGTAGCCGCCGATCTCCACGGCCACGCTGCACACGGCGTGCAACAGATCGGACTCGCTGGTGGCACGCACCAGTGTCTCGCTGCAAGCGCCGCGCATGCGCTTGGCCCGGTTGACGCGCGCCAGCTCGTCCTCGATACGGCAGCGCTCGGTCACGTCGCTGGCCAGCATCTGCCACGCCGGGCGCCCGCCGAAGTCCGTGTCGCCCACGACGACTTCCACGTCCAGGGCGGCGCCGTCCTTGCGTGCGTGGCGCCACAGCCGTGGTGCGGACGCGGGAGACCCGGGTGCATGGGCCTCGCGGCGCAGCATGTCGAGTGCGCAGGTGGCCGCGTCCTGGTTCTCCGCGGACCAGAGCGCGCGCAACTCCATGCCCAGCAGCTCCTGCTCCGCATGGCCGTAGTGGCGGACCATGGCATGGTTCACCGCCAGCAGACGCAGGCTGTCGCGGTCGCAGACCCACATGGGCTGCGGATGTTCGGCAAAGAGCGTGCGGTACTGCTGCTCGGACGCACGCAGCTGCGCGTCCACGCGCCGCAACTGCAGCATGGCGCCCAGCGATTCGGCCAGGATGCGCAGGTGCAGCAGATGCTGCGCCTCCAGCGCTGCGCCCCGGGGCACCCTCACCTGGAGCAGGCCCGCGAGCAGCGCGCCGCTGCCCAGCGGCATGCTGACCCGCCGGTGGGGGGCTGCGCACTTCCCACATCCTGCGCGGGGGCGTCCGTGGCTGCCTGTAGGCCCGCGCGTGCGGCTTGCTCCATGCCCTGCCAGGATGCGCAGGCGTCCAGCGGCACGCGGGTGCCGATCGCCGGCAGGGGCGGCGCGCCCACGCTGGCGCGCACGGCCAGCGCATCGTTTTCGCGCAACGCGATCATTGCCCCGACCGCGCCCGTGATCGCGCAGGCGGCTTGGGCGGCCTGCGCCAGGACGTGCTCCAGGGGCAGCTGCAGGTCTGTGATCAGCTGCTGGAGCTGCAGCAGGAGCGCATGCGCCGCCGCCTCGTCGTGCGCCTGCACCGCTGCGGCCGGTCCTTCTGCCTCGGCCGGGCGGGCTGGTGGGGTTCCAGTGGAATCGCTGTTAGGCATGGCGCGCTGCGTGTCATGCCCACGCGCGGCCGGGATGGCGCAGCGGGAAGGAGCGAGAGGCGGCCTGGGCCATGGCGCGCGTCAGGAGCCGCCCAGGCTGGCGCCGGCCAAGGGGCTCGGCGGTGGCGCGGCGGGGTGTCGGAAGAACATGGCGGACGCTTCTGGCCCGAAAGGCGGGCGGATGTGACTGATGGTACATGGGCGCCCTCCTTCTTTTCTGCCGCGACGGCGCCGGAGCGTGTCAGCCGCGCGCGCGGCGTTCGCGCACGGCCGCAGCCAGCTGCTGCAGTACCGGCACGGTCTGTGCGAAGCTGATGCAGGCGTCGGTGACCGACACGCCGGGTGTGAGCGGCTGGCCGTCCACGATGTCCTGGCGGCCCTCCTGCAGGTGGCTCTCGATCATCACGCCGGTGATGCGTGCATCGCCCGCGGCGATCTGCTGGGCCACGTCCTGCGCCACGTCGATCTGGCGGCGGTGCTGCTTGCTGCTGTTGGCATGCGACAGGTCGATCATCACCTGCGGGCGCTGGCCGGCCTTCTCCAGCATCTCGCAGGCGGCCTGCACGTCGGCCGCGCCGTAGTTCGGGGTCTTGCCGCCGCGCAGGATCACATGGCAGTCGTGGTTGCCGCGCGTCTCGAAGATCGCCGCCTGCCCCATCTTGGTCATACCCATGAAGGCATGCGGTGCCTGCGCGGCCTGGATGGCGTCGGCCGCCACCTTCACGCCGCCATCCGTGCCGTTCTTGAAGCCCACGGGGCAGGACAGGCCGCTGGCCAGTTGCCGGTGGCTCTGGCTTTCGGTGGTGCGCGCACCGATGGCGCCCCAGCTCACCAGGTCGCTGATGAACTGCGGCGACAGCAGGTCCAGGAATTCCGTGCCCACGGGCAGGCCCAGCGCCAGCACGTCCAGCAGCAATGCGCGGGCGCGCTCCAGGCCTTCGTTGATGGCGAAGCTGCCGTCCAGGTGCGGGTCGTTGATGTAGCCCTTCCAGCCCACGGTGGTGCGGGGCTTCTCGAAGTACACACGCATCACGATGAGCAGGTCCTGCGCCAGCGCATCCGCCTGCTCCTCCAACAGGCGCGCGTACTCCATGGTCTGGTCATGGTCGTGGATGGAGCACGGTCCCACCACGACGATGAGGCGGTCGTCCTGCCCGTGCAGCACGCGCGAGATGGCCACGCGGCTACTTTCCACCAGCGTCTGCGCCGCATCGGGCGCGGGCTGCCATTCCTGCAGCAGCGCGGGCGTGATGAGCGGGCGCACGGCTTTGATGCGCAGGTCGTCGATGCGCGTGGTGTCGTGGGTGGTGAGCGGGGATGCGAGGCGTTCGGTCAGGGTCATGGTGCCCCGATTGTCGCGCTACCCGCGTAAGAGCCTGTCCGGGGAGTTCGGCGGCTTGCCCCGGCGGCGGGTGGCGGTGGTGAAGGAAGGTAACACCGCCTGTGGCCGCCGCAAGCGGCGCCGTGGAACTTCAGGGGCGCCGGAAGCTCGCGAACTGTCGCGACCAGTAGCGCGACTTCAGGTGGTCCAGGCGCACCGTGCCGCCGCTGGACGGCGCATGTACGAAGCGCCCCTCCCCCACGTAAATGCCGGCATGCGTGGGCCGGCCGCGGCCGAACACCACCAGGTCGCCCGTGCGCAGCTCGTCCGCGTCGATGGATTGGCCGAAGCCGCTCAACTGGGCCACCGTGCGCGGCGGGGCCACGCCCGCGCGGCTGGTGTACACGTAGCCGATGAGACCGCTGCAGTCGAAGCCGCTGTCGGGCGTATTGCCGCCGTAGCGGTAGGGCGTGCCCACCAGTCCCAGGGCATGGATGGCGATGTCGCTCGACTGCTCGGGCGACAGGCGGGAATAGGCGGCGTTGCGCGAGGCAGAGGTGGGCGGCGTGGTGCCGCAGCCCACCACCAGCAGGCTGGCCGCGAGCGTCAGGACGGGAAGGGCAAAGGCGCGCATGGGGGTCAAGCGTAGCAGCCGCGGCGCGATGGCGCAGCCAACACCCCGCGCCCGAACGCGCTTTCTCCTACTTTTGCAACGTTTTTTGGGGTCATTTTTTGCACTTTTCTCGGGGCGCCTCGCCGTGGGTGCATGCGCGAAGGGTGTGGGGCGCGATTGCAGCGACTGAGCCGCGCAGTACAAAAATTTGTACTAGTACAAACAATACAATGTGTGCATGCCATCGTTGTCTGTAGAAGGAAGCAATGCCAAAGACATTGCGGCAAGCCTTGAATATTCCATGCGCCGCGGCGCTCTGCCAAGCGGCGCCGCCCTGCCCTCGGTGCGCCATCTGGCCGCAGAACTGGGGGTGAATCCCAACACCGTCGCCGCCGCCTATGCGCGGTTGCGCAGCGCGGGCCGCGTGGTCACTGCGGGGCGCCGCGGCACCCGCGTATCGGGCGAGCCGCCCCGCTCTGCCCCGTCGTTCGCTCCGCCCGAGGGCCTGCGCGACCTGGCCAGCGGCCAGCCCGATCCTGCGCTGCTGCCGCGTCCCCGCGGCGCGGCCTGGGCCGCTGCGCTGGGGCAGCCGGCAGCGGTGCCGCATGCGCCCCAAGCGGTTGCGGAGGCGCTGCTGTCGCAGGCACGCCCCTGGCTGGAGAGCCAGGGCCTGCCTGGCGATGCCGTGGGGGTCTTCTCGGGTGCGCTGGATGCGATCGAGCGCGCCCTGCGCCAGCATGCGCGCCCCGGCGACCGCGTGGCGGTGGAAGACCCGGGCTGGCCACCGCTGCTGGCGCTGCTGCACAGCCTGCGCCTGCAGCCCGTACCCCTGGCCGTGGACGCGCAGGGGCTGTGCGTGCCGGCAGCGGGCGTGTTGGCGCAGTGCTGCGCCGTGGTGGTTACGCCGCGCGCGCACAACCCCACGGGCGTGGCCCTGGGTGCGGCCCGCTGGAAGGCGCTGCGCCGCCGATTGCGGGCCCATCCGCACACGCTGCTGATCCTGGATGACCATTGGGGCCTGCTGAGCCACGCGCCCCTGGCGATGGCCGGGGCCCTGCCGCCGCTGTGGCTGCATGTGCTGAGTGTGAGCAAGGCGTTGGGCGCAGACTGCCGCGTGGCCCTGGCCGCGGGCACGCCGGCGCTGGTGCAGGGCATGTGCGCACACCAGGCGCTGGGGCCGCGCTGGGTCAGCCACTGGTTGCAGGGGCTGGTGGCGCAGTTGTGGCGGCAGGCGGCGCAGGGACGTGCGCGGGGCTCATGGCGCCATGCCGCGGCCCAGTACGCGGCCCGCCGCGCGGCGCTGGCGGACGCGCTGCGCGGCCACGGGGTGGCGGCGCCCTGGCTGGAAGGCGAGGGCCTGCACGCCTGGGTGCCCGTGTCCGACGAAGCCGCGGCGGTGCAGGCCCTGGCGGCCGCGGGCTGGGCGGTGCAGGCGGGCGCGCCGCTGCGGCTGCGCAGCGGGCAGGGTGTGCGCATCAGCCTGGGCGCCGTGGGCGTGCGCGATATGGGCCGGCTGGCGCGCGACCTGGCAGGGGCGCTGCGGCCTGCGGTGCGGGCGGTGTTTTAACGAACGCGAGCGCGCCGCGAATACGGCAGCGCTCCCGTGCTGCATGCCGCCCGTGGGGGGAATGTTGTCAAAGTCCGCTTCTTGAGATCTCGCTTCTTGCGGAGGGAGGCGGTCCTTGGAACTGCCGCCACGTGGTCTGTGGTTGGCCTCTTTGCGGGCGACGAGCTAAGGGTTAAGGGCTACCTGTGTCGGGGCACGCCGCGGCTTGCGGCGCCCGCTCTCCGCTCCAGCAACGCGCGCTGCAGGGCAGACGCTCCTCGCGCAAAGTGCCCCCGCGCGGGTTGGGCGCGCCGTCAATCCAGCGACAGCTCGCGGTGCTCGCCCAGCGGCTTGGGCTGCTCGCCGGTCAACGCGGCGGTGGCCAGTTGGTAGAGCTGGGAGAGCTTGCTGTCCTTCACGTCCCAGTATTCCGCATGCTCGATGCGGACGGCCAGCAGCACCAGATTGGGGTCTGTGGGACCGTCGGGGAACCAGGCCTTGGCCAGCGGCGTCCACAGTGCTTCCTTGCGCGCGGGGTCCTCGATGAAACCGGCCGTGCCCGACAGCGACACGTAGCAGTCTTCGCCCGGGTCGGCGTAGCTCAAATGCACCTGGCTGTCGGCCTGCAGGCGGCTGTGCAACTCGCTGCCGCGCGGGATGAAGAAGAACAGCTGGGACTGCGCATCGATGTCCTTGTTCAGCGTGGTCAGCGGGTGGGCATGCAGCCGGCCGTCGGCCGCGCGGTGGGCGAGCATGGCAAAGCGGATGTCCTTGATGCGGTTCCACAGCGTGGCGTGGGGGGAATCGTCGGGCATGGACATGGGAGAACCTCCGTGGGATGTAGGTGGACGCCACGGCGTGGTGCGTCACGCACGCGCCAGGACGGGCATGTAACGCACTGTAGGGCGCGCTCGGAGTGCGCGGCGTCGGCCCCGGTCACGCCTGGATGTGCGCGCAATCCGACGCGCGGTATGAATGGGAGAAGGATGAAATGCCCTGCAGCGCCCGCGGCAAGGGCGCGGGCAGCTACCCCATTTGCAACGCCGTTGGCGGCTGTTCGGCTGGCGCGGCCTGGCGGTGGCGCTGCAGCAGCTTGCCGATGGCAGGGCGTGCGCAGCGCTGCAACTGCATCAGCAGCGCGTGGTCCGGCCAGGCCAGGCCGAAGCGTTGGCACAGGTCACGCTGCATACAGGCCAGCAGCGCGGCGGCCATTTCCGCATCGGCCAGCGCTCGGTGAGCGCGCCCGGCGCGCGGCAGGCCGAGGTGGTCCGTGAGGCGGCCCAGGCTGTGGCTGGGCGCATCGGGGTACACGCGGCGCGACAGCAGCACGGTGCAGGCGAACGGATGGGGCGCGGCGAGCCCGGCGTACTGCAATTCGGCCTGCCAGAACTTGCGGTCGAATGCGGCGTTGTGGGCCACCATGGGCGCGTCGCCCACGAAGCGCGCGGCCTCGCGCATCACTGCGGCGGCATCGGGGGCGGCCTCCACCATGGCATTCGTGATGCCGGTGAGCTGCGTGATGAAGGGCGGGATCCGCACGCCCGTGCGCATCAGGCTCTGGTAGCGGTCCACCACGCGGTCGCCTTCCATGAGCACGATGGCCACCTCGGTGGCGCGTGCACCCTGGGCAGGCATCATGCCGGTGGTTTCGAAATCGATGACGGCGATGGGGGCGGACGGCATGCGGGACGGCAGGAAACCGGCCCCGCGCACCCCGTGCGATAGGCACGGGCCACCGGCACCGGTGCGTAATCGTAGCCGCCACGCACGAAGCGCCGCCGCCCCCAAAAGTGTGGGGTGTGGGGCCACGCGGGCCCTGCAGGCCGGGCTCAGCCCGCGCCGCCCTGGTTCTTGCTGCCGCGGCGCGACTGCGCCTGGTTGCCGCTGCCCACCTGGTCCGTGCGGTCGCTGCGGCTGTCGGGCGTGCGACGCGCCTGGTTCAGGGCCGTGGGGGGCTGGTGCCCCTGCTGGTTGTGGTCGTTGGCCACCTTGTCGGTGGCGCCCGAGTTGTCGTTGGTGCGCTTCATGGCGGGCCTTTCAGAGATCGGTCCAGTCCACTCTAGGCAGCACGGCAGAGCGCGGGCGTCGGCGATGGGCCTGCCCGCCTGTGGGACGCGGCCCGACAGGCGATGCGGGAAGGGGTTAATGGTCCAATCGGGCTCCAGCGCTTATCCAGCAAGCGCCGACAGCTATACCAATAGGAGCAATCGGTCACCCTGCGGCCCGGCGCGCCAGTGTGAACGGCGGCAAGCCCTGCAGCAGCCGCTGGCCGTAGCCGGTGCGCACCAGGCGCTTGTCGTAGCAATACACGTGGGCGCGGTCTTCCTCGGTGCGGATGGCCCGGCCCACCCACTGCGCCAGGCGGATGGCGGTGGCGGGCACCACCAGTTCGCTGAACGGGTCGCGACCGGCGCCGCGCAGCCATTCGGCGCGGGCCTCGCCCACGGGGTCGTCGGGCGGGGCGAAGGGCAGCTTGGTGATGAAGAGCGATTCGCACAGCCTGCCGGGCAGGTCCAGCCCCTCGCCGAAGGATTGCATGCCGAAGATGATGGAGGGCTGGCCTTCGGCCACGCGCTCGCGGTGGCGGGCCAGCAGCTGTGGGCGGGGCAGGGTGTTCTGCACCAGCACGGCGCTGCGCATGGCGGTGGGCAGCATGTCCACGGCCTGGCGCATCTGCTCGCGCGAGGTGAACAGCACCAGCGCGCCAGCCTCGACCAGGGCCAGGTCGGACAGCAGCGCGTCCACCATCTCGGCGGTGAAGGCCTGCGCATCGCGCGGCTCGGCGCGGGTCTCGGTGGCCACCAGCGTGCCCTGCAGCGCGTAGTCGAACGGGCTGGGCACGGCCAGCGTGGTCACGGCTTCGTCGCCGAACAGGCCCGACTCGCGCAGGAAGAAGTCGAACTGCCCGCAACTGGTGAGTGTGGCCGAGGTCAGCACCGCGCCGCGCACGGCGGACCACAGGTGGTTGCGCAACGTATTTCCCGGCAGCACGGGGCTGGCATGCGCGCGCACGACGATGAAGTCGCCCTCGACCTCCAGCGTGAACCACTTGGCGGCCGGCACCGCGCCCTCGGGCGCGTCCTGCAGCAGCAACTGGGCGCCCGCGTGCACGGCCTCCAGCCGCGGCGCCAGCACGCCGATCTGCGCATACAGCTGCGATAGGCGCCGCGCCTCGTCGGGCTTGTCGCGCATTTCGCTGCGCAGGGCCTTGGAAATGGCGCGCAGGGCGTTCAGGAAGCCCTCGGCGTGGTGCGCGGCCTGGCTGAAGGGCTCCACCAACGCTTCGGGCAGCACACCGCCGGCCACGCGGGCGCGCGTGGGCAGGCTGGATGCGAACTGGCGGCGCCCCGGCACGGGCGCACGCAGTTGCTCGCCATACACGTCCATCACCAGGCGCGCGGCATCCTGCAGCGCGGCGCGCAGGCGCGCGGCGTGGTTGGGAATGTCGGCGATGTCCTCGACCTCCACCAACTGGCCGATGCGCAGCGCGCGGCTGGCCAGGCGGTCGATCCAGGTCAGGCGCGAGAGGTCGGCCTCGCAGGCGAACTGGTCGAGCGCGGTGGCGGGCAGGTGGTGGGCCTCGTCGATCACCAGCAGGCAGTTGTCCAGCTCGGGCAGCAGACGCGCGCCCAGGGACGACAGCAGCAGGTCGTGGTTGGCCACGATGACCTGCGCGGCCACGAGCTGCTTGCGCCGCTCGTAGTAGGTGCACTGGTTGAACACCGGGCAGTGCTTGCCGGTGCAGGAACTGGCCTCGGCCGCCACGGGACTCCAGGCCTCGGGCTCGGGCGGCGTAGCGAGCGTGTCGCGGTCGCCGTCCCATTCGCTGGTCGCCAGCGCGTCGGCCATGCTGGCGTAGAACTTCATGCGCGCCTCGGACTCGTGGCGCGGGCGCTTGCCGCGCTGCTCGGCCTCCTCGTCGGCGAACAGGTCGTCGTCGGGCAGGTCGCCGTCACCGCCCGGGCCGGCCGCGCCGCCGCCGGCCAGGCGCTCCAGCTTGAGCTTGCACACGTAGCGCCCGCGCCCCTTGGCCAGCGCGAACTGGAAGGGTTGCTCCATGCGCGCGGCCAGGGCCGGCAGGTCCTTGTGCACCAGCTGCTCCTGCAGCGCCACGGTGGCGGTGGAGATCAGCACCCGCGTGCCGCGCGCCAGCGCCATCGCGATCGCGGGCACGCTGTAGGCCAGCGACTTGCCCACGCCCGTGCCGGCCTGCACCACGGCAATCGCGCGCTGGGGCAGGGCATCGTCGTCCTCCAGCTTGCCCAGCTGCGCCTGGCTGAAGGTCTGGGCCACCTGCTCGGCCATGCGCCGCTGGCCCTCGCGCACGCGAAAGCCGGCCGTGGACTGGACCACCGCCTCGAACGATTGCAGGGCCTGGGCGGCCCACTCTGTGGAAGACATGGAAGGGAGATCAGGCGCGGGGCCGGCTTTGCGGGGCGTGCCACTGTAAATGCATCCAGGCATGTTAGCCGAAGCGGGTTGGGCACTGCTCAGGGCCGGCTATACACCCCTGGCCGTGCCCCCCAGGTGATGCGTGGTCGCCCGTGCGCTTAACGCTGATGCCGTCGTCCGCCCCCGGCCTACGCGGAACCGGGCGGGGTCTGCCTAGCATGGGGCGATCTGCCTTGCAGGCAAACGAGAGGTTCCCCATGCCATCCCATCGCGATACCCCGTCCCCTTCCAATGCCCCGGGCGCCGCGCCGCCGTCGCCGGGCGAGCACACCGATGTCCACGAACAGGGCGTGGACCTGCAGACCCCGCCCCAGCAGGAACGCGCCGCCGGCACCCCCGCCGCGCCCAAGCTGCCGCACGAGCGGGACCAGTCCGTCACCATGACCGGCGGCGAGCGCCATCCCGAGGTCGAGCAAGCCCACCGCGACGTGGAACGCGGCCTGCAAGACACCGACCGTGGGCCGCCCGCCGACCGCACCTATCGCAAGCTCAAGGACTCGGAATAGCTATTAAAAACGTAGCTGTTAGCGCTTGATGGTAAAGCGCTAGCACCTGTTTTTATTGTTCATCCGTGAGGGCGCTGCACAGCTCCACGCGCAGCCGCCGCACCTGCGCACCCGTGTACGCCTGCAAATGCGCCGTGGCCTGTGCGGCCAGCGCATCGGGCGTCGGCGCGGTGAGCAGCAGCAACTCGGGCGCTCCGCCCGGTGTGACGGGTGCCGCCCACGTGCGGCGCCGCACCCTGACGCCCTCGCGCGCCAGCGCCCGTAGCACTGCCGTTTCGCACAGGGCCGCACCGGGCAGCAGGCGCAGCAGGTGCGGCGTCTTCACTGGGGCCATCGGCAGTACGGCGGGGGCGTCGCCCGCGCGGCGGTGGGTGCCCAGTGTGGGCACGCCAGGGCCCGTGGGTGCCGCGGAAGAAACGGCCGGCAGGCGCGCCAGGTCGATCAGGTCCGCCAGCACGGCGCTCGCCGTGGGCTCGCCGCCGGCGCCCGCGCCGCTGAAGAAGGCGCTGCCGGCTGCGTCGCCGCGCACCAGCAGCCCGTTGGTCGCGCCGTCCAGCAGCGCCAGCGAATGCCGCGCGGGCACCAGGGCCGGGTGCACGCGCAACTGGATGGCCACGCGGCCCTCGCACTCCTGCTGCTCGGCCACGGCCAGCAGCTTGACGGCGTAGCCCAGATGCGCGGCGGCGGCCACGTCGCCCCGCTGCAGGTCGCGGATGCCCTCGACGTGCACGGCGTCCAGCCGCACCGGCATGCCGAACGCGTTGGCGGCCAGCAGCGCCAGCTTGTGCGCGGCGTCGGTGCCGTCCACGTCGAAGGCCGGATCGGCCTCGGCATAGCCCAGTGCCTGGGCTTCGGTGAGCGCGGCGGCAAAGCCGAGGCCCGCCGCCTGCATGCGCGTGAGGATGTAGTTGCTGGTGCCGTTGAGCACGCCTGCCAGCGCGGTGATGCGGTTGGCCGCCAGCCCTTCGCGCAGCGCCTTGATCACGGGCACGCTGCCGGCCACGGCCGCTTCATAGGCCAGCACCCGGCCGTGGCGCGCGGCGGCCTGCGCCAGCGCCTCGCCGTGCGTGGCCAGCAGGGCCTTGTTGGCGGTCACCACATGCTTGCCATGCACCAGCGCGGCCTGCACCCAGTCGCGTGCGGCGCCCGTGCCGCCGGCCAGCTCCAGCACCACGTCCACACCGGGGTCGGCGGCCAGTTGCAGCGGGTCGGCCAGCAGGCGCACGCCGGGCGCGCCGTCCAGCGCCGCAGCGGCACGCGCGGTGTTGCGCGCGGCGACCGCGACGATCTCGATGGCGCGCCCGGCGCGTGCGTTGATGAGGTCCCGGTTGCGCCGCAGCACCCGCCACACGCCGCTGCCCACGGTGCCGGTGCCGATCATGCCCACGCGCAGGGCAGGGGGCGGGGCCGGGGCGCGGCGCGCACTGGCGTGCACCGCGGGCGAGGGGCTGAGCTGGGGTTCTACGAACATGTCATTCTCCAAACAGGGGCTGCAAAAGCCCACAAAAAAACCCAGCGGCCGGGGCTGGGTTTCGTTCGGAGGGGGAAGAAGACACCAGGGGGCCGCCGGTGCGGCCACCCTGCGCGTGCGCTAGGTCGCCGCGGTGGTCATGGTGGTAATCATTCGTGCGTTCACGCCCGATGCGCAGGCCCGCGCCGCGCCGGTGGCGGGGGTGCGTGGGTCGGAGCAAAGCAGTGTGAACAGCATGCGTGCAGTGTAGCGCAGGTGACGGTGCGGCGTGCTTTACTATTGTTTTGATAGCTGCTAGCGCTTGATGGACAAGCGCTAGAGGCGGTTTTGGTTTGAATGCCTCGGGATGGGAATCAGCAGCCGACGGCCTGGCCGTCGCGCCGGTGGTCGGAGCCCGCGGCGTAGGCGAAGCCGGTGCCGGGCGTGGCCTCCAGCCGGCGGATGATCTGCGCGCTGCCGAATTCCAGGCTGCCGGGCGCGGCCACCTGCGGGTCGTGCCCCAGCGCGCGCAGGCCGTCGACCACGTCGGCGGGCACGGTGTGTTCCAGCGTCAGCGCGCCCGCGTCGTTGATGCGCCAGCGCGGCGCGTCGGAGCAGGCCTGGGGGTTCAGGCCCTCCACGGCCTCGCGCAGCACCATCTGCACATGGCCCTGGGCCTGCATGTTGCCGCCCATCACGCCAAAGGCCATGTGGGGCTGGCCGCCGCGCGTGACGAAGGCCGGGATGATGCTGTGCATGGGCCGCTTGCCGCCCGCCACCTGGTTGGGGTGGCCCGGCGTGGTGACGAAGCCCATGCCGCGGTTGTGCAGCGCGATGCCCGTGCCCGGCACCACCACGCCCGAGCCGAAGCCCTTGAAGTTGGACTGGATGAACGACACCATGCGCCCCTCGCTGTCGGCCGTGCACAGATACACCGTGCCGCCGCTGCCGGGCTGGCCGGCGGGGTACTGGCCGGCGCGCTGCGGGTCGATGAGCGCGGCGCGCTGGCGCAGGTAGGCCGGGTCCAGCAGCTGCGCGGGGGTGAGGCGCATGTGGGCCGGGTCGGCCACGTGGGCGTACAGGTCGGCAAAGGCCACGCGCATGGCCTCGATCTCCAGGTGCATGCGCGCGGCCGAGCCCGCTGCGGTGCTGCGGTAGGGCAGATGCTCCAGCAGGCCCAGCGCCATCAGCGCGGCGATGCCCTGGCCGTTGGGCGGAATCTCATGCACCGTGCGGTCGCCAAAGGGCACGCTGATGGGCTGCACCCATTCCACGGCGTGCGCGGCCAGGTCCTCCAGCGCCAGGCCGGCGCCGTGCTGGCGCGCGTAGTCGGCCATGGCCTGCGCCAGCCGGCCGCGGTAGAACGACGCGCCGCGCGTGCGTGCGATGTCCGCCAGCGTGTCCGCCTGGTCGGCAAAGCGCCAGATCTCGCCCGCCTGCGGCGCGCGCCCGCCGGGTGTGAAGGCCTCGAAGCCCGGCTGGCCCTTGAGGTCGATGGCCGCCTGCGCCCACTGGCGCGCGATCACCGGGCTGACGGGAAAGCCGTCGCGCGCGTGGCGGATGGCGTCGGTGAACAGGTCTTCGAAGGGCAGGGCGCCAAAGCGCTCGGACAGTGCCACCCAGCCCGCCACGCCGCCGGGCGTGGTCACCGTGTCCCAGCCGATGCGCGGCATTTGCGGCAGGTGGGCGAAGCGTTCGGCCGACCAGGCGCGCGGCGCGCGGCCCGAGGCGTTCAGGCCGTGCAGCGCGGCGCCGTCCCACACCAGCGCGAAGGCGTCGCCGCCAATCCCGTTCATCACCGGCTCCACCACCGTGAGCGTGATGGCCGCGGCCAGGGCCGCGTCGATCGCATTGCCGCCGCGCGCAAACGTCGCCGCGCCGGCCTGCGCGGCCAGCGGCTGGGAGGTAGAGACCACGTTGCGCGCCAGCACGGGCTGGCGGCCGGAGGGGTAGGGGAGTTGCCAAGTCATGGAGGCCGATCTGGAAGGGAAAGGAATGCCGGGTCGATTGTGCCGCCGTGAAGGCGCCGCCCTACTGCGGGGAATTGCGCACCATGCGGATCGCATCGAACGGGCAGCGCAGCGCACACAGCGCGCAGCCGGTGCAGCCCGGCGCGTCATGCAGCACCGAGCGTTTGGGGCCGAAGCGCTCCGGTCCCTGCACCTGCAGCGACAGCACATGCGGCGGGCACACGCCCACGCACCAGCCGCAGCCGGTGCAGCGCTGCGGATCGATCGCGGGCAGGGCCTTGCGCGGGGCGGTCATCGGCGCAGCATGCCACGGCGGGCGCTACAGTGCGGGGCTTATGGCTGAATCCGCTGCTTCCATCACCCGCCACCTGCGCATCCACGGCCTGGTGCAGGGCGTGTACTACCGTAAATCCATGACCGAAGCCGCGCGCCGCCTGGGCGTGCAGGGCTGGGTGCGCAACCGCCAGGACGGCACCGTGGAGGCGCTGGCCAGCGGCGCCGCGTCGGCCGTGCAGGCGTTGATCGACTGGGCCCACGAGGGTCCGCCCGCCGCGCGGGTGGAGCGTGTGGAGGTGGGAGAGGCGCCCGCCTGCGACGCCCAAGGGTTTGAGCAGCGCGAGACGGTTTAAGCCAAATCGGCCTCTAGCGCTTATCCAGCAAGCGCTTGCAGCTATGAAAACAGGAGCTTGCCGGCGGCGGCCGTTCCGACTGGGCGTCAGGCGAGCTGCCGCAGCAATTCCAGCGCGCCGGCCGGTGCCCGCTCCTTGGCGCCGTTGATGAAATACACGAATACGTCGCGCGGCCGCTCGCCGCCGGTCCAGGCGCGCACACCGGCGGCCCATTGCGCGATGGCCTCGGGCGTGTAGCCGGTGGGGATGTCGGCCTGGCTGCGCATCAGCCGAAGGTAGGCAAAGTCGGCCTCGGCGTCGGCCATCGCGGGGAATTTCTCGGAGTCCGTGCACACCGGCACGCAGCCGTAGCGGCGTGCCAGGGCGATGAAGGCCGGCGTGGCAAAGCTCTCGTGCCGCACGTCCAGCGCATGGCGCAGGCGGCGCCCATCCACTTCGCGCGGCAGCAGCGCCAGGAAGGCCTCGAAGTCCGCTTCCTCGAACCGCTTGCTGGGCATGAACTGCCAGACGATGGGGCCGAGCTTGCCCTGCAACTGCGCAATGCCGCTGCCCACGAAGCGCGCGATCGCATCACCCGCCGTGGCCAACACCCGCCGGTGCGTCACCAGCCGGTGGGCCTTGAGCGAGAACATGAAGCCGTCGGGCGTTTCGTCGTGCCACTTGGCGAAGGTGGCGGGCCGGAAGGTGCTGTAGAACGTGCCGTTGACCTCGATGGCCGTGAGCTGGCGGCTGGCGTAATGCAGTTCCTTGGCCTGCGCCAGGCCCGGCGGGTAGAAGCTGCCGCGCCAGGGCGCGAAGGTCCAGCCGCCGATGCCGACGCGGATGTGCGGGCGGCCGGTGGCGCTGTCCACGGCAGCGCCGCTCACTGCACCAGCGTGGCGCTGAGCGTGACCTCCGGCACCGCGGCCAGCGCCTTGGACAAGGGGCAGTTGGCCTTGGCGTCGGCGGCCAGCTTCTGGAAGGTGGCCTCGTCCATGCCCGGCACCTTGGCCTTCAGCGTGAGCGCGATGCGGTCGATGAGAAAACCCTCGCCCTGCTGGGTCAGACGCACGCTGGCCGTGGTGTCGACGCGCTCGGTGACGAAGCCGGCCTTGTCCGCCGCGAACGAGAAGGCCATCGTGAAGCAGGCGGCATGCGCCGCGCCCAGGATTTCCTCGGGATTGGTGCCCCTGCGGTCGTCGCCAAAGCGGCTGGCAAAGCCATAGGGGTACTTCTGCAGCGCTTCGGTCTCGGTGCTGATCTGGCCCTGGCCGGCCTTGCCGCCGCCTTCCCAGTGAACGCTGGCCTTCTTCTCGGACATGGGAACCTCCACAGTGTGCAAAGACGCCCATGACACCACGCCGCGCGCGCGGCGCAGGTGGGCGGCCGCTGGCTTGCGGCGTGGGCCGCGTCCTACAGCGTGGTGGTCAGCCGCGGCGCTGCCGCTCGCGCGCGCCGTAGGCGCAGTAGCCGGGCTTGGGGCTTTTCTTCTGCGGATGCAGGCGGCAGGTCTCGGGCCGCTGCTCGTACACCGTGCACAGGCGCGTGGCGGCGTCCAGGAACTGGCAGTCGCCGTTGGCGCGCCGCGCCAGGGTGAAGAGGGTGTTCTTGTGGTTGAAGTGGTCGATCAGCCGCGCCTTCTGCAGCCGTTTGGCGATGTGGCGGGGCTCTTCATGCTCGGCCTCGAAGGCGTCCACCAGGCCCAGGCGCACCAGGTCGGACAGCTGCACCTCCAGCGGCATGGTGCAGCAGTTGGCCGCGCAGCTCTCGCACAGGCCCGCGCGGTAGCGGGTCCAGGTGTCGACGCGGTCCACGTCGACGATGGCGATGGGGGATCTCATGGTGCGGGCGTGCAGGGCTGCGGGGCCAGCGGCTGCGCCTGCGCTGCCAGCGCATGCAGCTCGTCGCCCGTGAGGCGGTAGCGGATCCATTCGCTCTGCGGGCGCGCGCCCAGGCTGTCGTACAGCGCGATGGAGGGTGTGTTCCAGTCCAGCACGCTCCACTCGAAGCGCCCGCAGTCGTGGTCCACGGCGATGCGGGCCAGTTGCCGCAGCAGCGCCATGCCTGCGCCCTTGCCGCGGTGCTCTGGCGAGACGTACAGGTCTTCCAGGTACAGGCCGTGGCGGCCCTGCCAGGTGGAGTAGTTGAAGAAGTACACCGCGAAGCCCACGGCGGTGCCGCCGGCCTCGCAGATCAGGCCGTGCACCCTGGGGTTGGCGCAGAACAGCGTGCGGTGCACGTGCGCGGGCGTGGCCAGCGCCTCATGCTCCGCTTTTTCATAGATCGCCAACTCTCGCACGAAGTGCAGGATCAGATCGGTGTCGTCAATGGTGGCGGGGCGGATGGTCAAGACGGTCATAACTGCCAACGGCTTTGGTGCAGCAGAAGTTCATTAAAAACGCAATGGTGTGGAGGGCTGCAGCCGATGCATTGCTGCCGGTTGCTTTTTGATAGCCTTGGCCTGCCATGCAGCGGTGGTGTTCTTCACGGTAGACAATAACAACTCAAACGCTGAAATTCCTCAAAAAATGATCGATTGGGTCCCTGTAGTCTTCATCACGTTCAAGGTGCTCGTCTTCGGCACGTGCATGTTCTTTGCCATCAAATGGCATTACGACCAGGGGAACAAAGGAACGGACAGGCGCGCGCTGCTGCGCACGAGTGGCAAGGTCGTTGCCGTCTTCATGCTGGCGCTGCTGGCGGTATTGCTCTTCACCTTCGGCCTTTCCAGGATGCTCGGTATGGATTTGCGCCTTCCGTGAGGGCTGCGACTGGCACGGCAGCCGGGATTGCCTTGCGGGGTGATCGATAAAAACGTTTTGTCTCCAGCGATGAAAAAGCCATGGATGTTGGTCCATGGCTTTTTCTCACTGACGGCGCCCCAATCGTCGGGGGATGGGCCCTTTACAGCAACGATCAGACGTCGATGTTGCCCGCGCGCAGCGCATTGGTCTCGATGAAGTCGCGCCGCGGCTCGACCTCGTCGCCCATGAGCATGGTGAACACGCGATCGGCCTCGATGGCGTCGTCGATCTGCACGCGCAGCAGGCGGCGCACCTCGGGGTCCATGGTGGTTTCCCACAGCTGCTCGGGGTTCATCTCGCCCAGGCCCTTGTAGCGCTGGCGGCTGGTGGTGCGCTCGGCTTCGCTGATCAGCCAGGCCATGGCCTGGCGGAAGTCGCCCACCTTTTCCTCCTTGGCCTTCTCGCCCTCGCCGCGCGTGACCTTGGCGCCTTCCTGGATCAGCCCGCGGAAGCTCTCGGCGGCCTGGGCCAGGGCGGCGTAGTCGTCGCCGGCCACGAAGTCCTGCGTGATCAGGCTGCTCTTGATGTTGCCATGGTGGTGGCGGCTGATGCGCAGGATGGGCTTGTCGGTGCGCGGGTCGATCTCGCCCGCCACATCGGCGGGCACGCCGTTGGTGTTGAGCTCGCGCAGCTTGGCCTGCAGCTGCACGGCGCTGGCCTCGGCGTCCTGCAGGGTGTCCAGGTTGAAGACCACGCCGTCGGCCACGGCGCGCAGCGCCTCGGCATCCATGAAGGCGGACAGGCGCGCGATCACCTGCTCGGCATGCTGGTGCGTGCGCGCCAGCTGGGCCAGTTCGTCGCCGGCCAGCGTGCGGGGCTGGTTGCCGCCGGTGGTGATGCTGGCGTGGTTCAGCGCCACGCGCAGCAGGAAGGTGTCCAGCGCCGCGGCGTCTTTCAGGTACAGCTCTTCCTTGCCGTTCTTCACCTTGTACAGCGGCGGCTGGGCGATGTAGATGTGGCCGCGCTCCACCAGCTCGGGCATCTGGCGGTAGAAGAAGGTCAACAGCAGCGTGCGGATGTGGGCGCCGTCCACGTCCGCGTCGGTCATGATGATGATGCGGTGGTAACGCAGCTTGGCGACGTCGAAGTCGTCAGCGCCGCTCTTGCCCGATTCCACGGCGGCCTTGCCGATGCCGGTGCCCAGGGCGGTGATGAGGGTGACGATTTCGTTGCTGGACAGCAGCTTCTCGTAGCGCGCCTTCTCCACGTTCAGGATCTTGCCGCGCAGCGGCAGGATGGCCTGGAACTTGCGGTCGCGCCCCTGCTTGGCGGAGCCGCCGGCGGAGTCGCCCTCGACGATGTAGATCTCGCACAGCGCCGGGTCTTTTTCCTGGCAGTCGGCCAGCTTGCCGGGCAGGCCCATGCCGTCCAGCACGCCTTTGCGGCGTGTCATCTCGCGTGCCTTGCGCGCGGCCTCGCGGGCGCGGGCGGCCTCGACGATCTTGCCGCAGAGGATCTTCGCGTCGTTCGGTTTTTCCTCCAGATAGTCGGTGAGCGCCTTGGCGACGATGTCCTCGACCGGCGCGCGCACTTCGGAGCTGACCAGCTTGTCCTTGGTCTGGCTGCTGAACTTGGGCTCGGGCACCTTCACGCTCAGGACGCAGCACAGGCCTTCGCGCATGTCGTCGCCGCTGACCTCGACCTTGGCCTTCTTGGCCAGCTCGTTCTGCTCGATGTACTTGCCGATCACGCGCGTCATCGCCGCGCGCAGGCCGGTCAGGTGCGTGCCGCCATCACGCTGCGGGATGTTGTTGGTGAAACAGAGGACCTGCTCGTTGTAGCCATCGTTCCACTGCATGGCGACTTCCACGCCGATTTCGGTGCCGGGGATACCGCCGTAGGTCTCGGCCGGGCGCGCACCCGTGGCGTGGAAGGCCGTGGGGTGCAGCACCTTCTTGGTGCCGTTGATGAATTCCACAAAGCCCTTGACGCCGCCGGCGCCCGAGAAGTCGTCTTCCTTGCCGGTGCGCTCGTCGATCAGGCGGATGCGCACGCCGTTGTTCAGGAAGGACAGTTCGCGCAGGCGCTTGGCCAGGATCTCGTAGTGGAAGTCGCTGTTCTCCTTGAAGATTTCGGTGTCGGGCAGAAAGCGCACCTCAGTGCCGCGCTTTTCCGAGGGGCCGATGACCTTCATGGGCGAGACCTCGAAGCCATCCACGATCTCGATGAGACGGTTCTGCACCACGCCCTTGGAGAACTCCAGCTGGTGCGTCTGCCCATCGCGGCGCACGGTGAGGCGCAGCTTCTTGGACAGCGCGTTCACGCAGGACACGCCCACGCCGTGCAGGCCGCCCGAGACCTTGTAGCTGTTCTGGTTGAACTTGCCGCCGGCGTGCAGCTCGGTCAGCGCGATCTCGGCGGCCGAGCGCTTGGGCTCGTGCTTGTCGTCCATCTTCACGCCGGTGGGAATGCCGCGGCCGTTGTCCACCACGCTGATGGAGTTGTCGGTGTGGATGGTGACGACGATGTCGTCGCAGTGGCCGGCCAGGGCCTCGTCGATGGAGTTGTCCACCACCTCGAAGACCAGGTGGTGCAGGCCTGTGCCGTCGGACGTATCGCCGATGTACATGCCCGGACGCTTGCGCACGGCCTCCAGGCCCTCCAGGATCTGGATGGCGCCCTCGCCGTAGCCGTCGCTGCCGGCGACCGATGCGACGGGCTGCTCGGCCGGGGCGGAAATGGGCTGTTCGGGGGCGGGCTGCGATTGCTCTGCGGTCATGAAAGGGCTGCCTTCGGTCCAGGCGCACCGGCACGGCGTGCCGGCGGCCTTATAGGAATCAAATGTGCCGCTAGCGCCCATCCATCAAGCGCTAACAGCTATCAAAATAATAGTATGTCAGATGCGCATGGGCATCACGACGTACTTGAAATGCTCGTTGTCGGGGATGGTCATCAACGCGGAGCTGTTGCCATCGGCCAGGTCGACCTTCACCATGTCCTGGCCCATGTTGGCCAGGGCGTCGATGAGGTAGCTGACGTTGAAGCCGATCTCGATGGCGTCGCCGCCGTAGTCGATGTCCAACTCGTCCACCGCCTCTTCCTGCTCGGCGTTGTTCGACGCCACACGCAGCAGGCCGGGTTCAATGTTCAGGCGCACGCCCTTGAACTTGTCGCTGGTCATGATGGCCGTGCGCTGCAGGCTGGCCAGCAGCGGGGCGCGGCCCAGGGTCACGCTGTTGTGGTGGTTCTTGGGAATCACGCGGTTGTAGTCGGGGAACTTGCCTTCCACCAGCTTGGTGACGAACTCCATGCCGCCGAAGCTGAACTTGGCCTGGTTGTTGGCGAACTGCATCTCGATGGCGCCGTCGGCGTCCGACAGCAGACGCTGCAGCTCCAGCACGGTCTTGCGTGGCAAGATGACCTCCTGCTTGGGCACCTCCACGTCCAGCTGCGCGCTGGCGAACGCCAGGCGGTGTCCGTCGGTGGCGACCAGCGAGAGCGTCGTGCCCTCGGCCACGAACAGGATGCCGTTCAGGTAGTAGCGGATGTCCTGCACCGCCATGGCGAACGACACCTGACCCAGCAGGCTCTTCAGGACCTTCTGCGGCACGCTGAAGGCGGGGCCGAAGCTGGCGGCCTCCTGCACCAGCGGGAAGTCCTCGGCCGGCAGCGTCTGCAGTGTGAAGCGGCTCTTGCCGCCCTTCAGGATCAGCTTGGACTGGTTGGACTCCAGGCTCACCGTCTGGTCGGAGGGCATGGTCTTCAGGATGTCGATGAGCTTGCGTGCACCCACCGTGGTGGTGAAGTCGCCCGTGTCGCCGCCCAGCTCGGCCGTGGTGCGGATCTGGATCTCCAGGTCGCTGGTGGTGAGCTGGATGGCATTGCCCGTCTTGCGCAGCAGCACGTTGGCCAGGATGGGCAGCGTGTGGCGGCGCTCGACGATGCCGGCAACCGATTGCAGAACGGCGAGAACCTTGTCTTGTGTGGCCTTCAGGACAATCATGTCGTCAACCTTTGGTGGTTTTTGGGGATAGGTGCGCAGACGGCGGCATGGGCAGTGCCCCCTCCCGGGCCGTCCAACGCGCCATTTTGCCCGCGAACGGGCGTGCTTTTGCGGGGGGCGGTCCTTTTCGCTCCATGGGGTGCGTCAACCCTTCAGCGTCTGCTCCAGCACGTGCAGCTGCTGGTTGAGTTCGGTGAGCTGCTGGCGTTCGGCGCCAATCTTTCGCACCGCGTGCAGCACCGTGGTGTGGTCGCGCCCGCCGAACAGCTCGCCGATCTCGGGCAGGCTCTTTTGCGTGAGCTCCTTGGCCAGGTACATGGCGATCTGCCGCGGGCGGGCGATGCTGGCCGGGCGCTTCTTGCTGTACATGTCCGCGACCTTGATCTTGTAATAGTCGGCCACGGTCTTCTGGATGTTTTCCACCGAGATCTGCCGGTTTTGGATCGACAGCAGGTCGCGCAGCGCTTCGCGCGCGAGTTGGATGGAAACTTCCTTCTGGTTGAAGCGGCTGTAGGCCAGGATCTTGCGCAGCGCGCCTTCGAGTTCACGCACGTTGGAGCGCACATTCTTGGCCACGAAGAAGGCTACTTCCTCGGGCATCTCCGACCCTTCGGCGCGCGCCTTGTTGATCAGGATGGCCACGCGCATTTCCAGCTCGGGCGGCTCGATCGCCACCGTCAGCCCAGAGTCGAAGCGCGAGACCAGCCGCTCGTGGATGTTGGCCAGACCCTTGGGATAGGTGTCCGAGGTCATCACGATGTGGCTCTTCTTGGCCAGCAGCGCCTCGAAGGCGTTGAAAAATTCTTCCTGCGTGCGGTCCTTGTTGGCAAAGAATTGCACGTCGTCGATCAACAGCAGGTCGAGCGAGTGGTAGCGCTCCTTGAAGTCGTCGAAGGTACGGCGCTGGTATGACTTGACCACATCCGAGACGAACTGCTCCGCATGGATGTAGAGAACCTTGGCGTCGGGACGGTCCTGCAGGAGCTTGTTGCCCACGGCATGCACCAGGTGGGTCTTGCCCAAGCCCACGCCGCCATAGATGAACAGCGGGTTGTACAGGTGGCCGGGCGAGCCGGCCACGTGCATCGCCGCCGAGCGCGCCATGCGGTTGGCCGTGCCCTCCACCAACGTCTCGAAGGTCAACGCCGGGTTCAGGCGCGTGCGGAAGGCGCCGGCAGGCGCCTCGTCGGCCGTGGGGTGGGCGGACGGTGCATCGCCGGTGGCGGGGGTGTCTGGCGCCGTGGGACGGACGTAAGTCCTGACAACGGATTCCCGCTGAGCAAGCGCTAACTCCAGTGTGACCGGTTGGCCGTACAGACCTTCCAGCAGGGCCGAGATGCGGCCGGCATACTGTGCGCGGATCCAGTCGAGCTTGAAGCGGTTGGCCACCAGCAGGGTGACCTTGGAAAAATCGGGGGCGACCTGGGCCACCAGCGGCTTGATCCAGGTGTTGAACTGCTGTTCCGGGAGATCCTGCGCCAGCTGTTCGGCGCAGGCCTGCCACAGACCCTGGCCGGCGCTGGCGCCGTCGCTGTCGTGGCTGGAGGAGTGAAGTCCCTCGTTCATTTCAGGTGATTCTTGTTGTGGATAGGAGGAACGGTACAAGGCCCGCGATTCTAGCTTGTCAAGGAGTTATCCACAATCTGAGCGAGGCGGTAAGGGGGCATGCGCGGCGATACATGCACCGGACCGCGAAGTAGGCCGAGACGCCCCAGGTATTGCCAGGATTCACCGAGCCTGCAATAATCCGCGGTTTCCCTGAATGGTGTTCAGGGTGATCAAGCCCGGGCGGCTGCTTTTCGCGCATTCCATGCAGGATGCAGCAGGCCCGGCGGGTGCTGCCGATCGAAGCCGCGCCCGTAACTGAACCTTCAAGGATCGAGAACATGAAACGTACTTACCAGCCCTCCAAGACGCGCCGTGCGCGCACCCATGGCTTCCTCGTGCGCATGAAGACGCGCGGCGGCCGTGCCGTCATCAACGCTCGCCGCGCCAAGGGCCGCAAGCGTCTGGCCGTCTGAGGCCGGGCCGCTCGGCTTTCGGCCGCTTACGGGTTTGCACCGCCAGTTCCCTGCCGGGGACGCTGCACCCATGCATCGGCTGAAAACGCGCCCCCAGTTCCAGGCAGCCATGGCGGGAGGCACCGTCTCCCGCACGGCGCACTTCGCATTGCACCGGCTGGGTTTGCCGCCGGTGGCAACCGATGGAGTTCCGCCAGCCACAGGGCCCGATTCCTCGCCGCAGGCGCAGGGATCGCAGGCCCTGTTTCTCGTTGGAGGGCAGGCGGGCGGCGTGTGGCTGGGCGCCATGGTGCCCAAGCGCTGGGCCCGCCGCGCAGTCACGCGCAACACCATCAAGCGCCAGATCTACGCCGTGGCCAGCGGGTTCGAGGCGCGCATGCCCAGCGGCGCGCACGTGGTGCGCCTGCGCATGGGCTTTGATCGCAAGCAGTTCGTGAGCGCCACCTCCGAGGCTTTGAAGCAGGCCGTGCGCGCCGAACTGGAACAGCTCTTTGCCGCGGCCGAACGCCGCAGTAGGGCGGCCGCGACAGGGGTGCGACCATGATGCGTGCGCTGCTCATGGGGCTGGTGCGCGGCTACCGGCTGCTGCTAAGTCCCTGGATCGGGTCGGCCTGTCGCTTCGAGCCCACCTGCTCGGTGTACTCTCTGCAGGCGCTGGAGCAACATGGTGCCGCGGCCGGCAGCTACCTGACCGTGCGCCGCCTGGCGCGCTGCCATCCCTGGTGCGAGGGCGGGCTGGACCCCGTGCCGCAGGAGCTGCCGCGCGGCATGCGCCTGTTTTCACGGCTCACGCCTTCCGACGATACTCCCTCTTCCTCACGTAAGAAGACTTCATGAACGACATCCGCCGCACCATCCTGTGGGTGATCTTTGGCTTTTCCATGGTTCTGCTGTGGGACAAGTGGCAGATCCACAACGGCAACAAGGCCACCTTCTTCCCCACGCCGCCGGCGCAGACGGCCAGCACGCCCGCGGTAGCGGCCTCCGGCGCTGGCGCTGCCGACGTGCCGGTGGCCGCCGCCAGCGCCACGCCGGGCGCGGCGGCGCAGCCGCCCGCAGGCGCCAGCGTGCCGCCTGCCGCCATCCCGCGCGAGCGGGTGACCGTGAGCACCGACGTGCTGCGCCTGAGCTTTGACTCCGAAGGCGGTTCGCTGGTCCACGGAGAGCTGCTGCAGTATCCCGAGATGGAGGACAAGACCAAGCCCTTCCTGCTGCTGGACGAGAGCGCTTCGCGTGTCTATGTCGCGCAGACGGGCCTCATCGGCAACGGTGCCGGCGGCGCCTTCCCCACGCACAAGACCCCCATGGCGGTCGTGCCCGGTCCGCGCGAACTGCAGGACGGCCAGAACGAGCTGACCGTGCGTTTCGAGTCGGCCGACATGGGCGGCGTGAAGCTGGTCAAGACCTGGACGCTCAAGCGCGGCGCCTACGACGTGGCCGTGAAGCACGAGGTGGTCAACACGGGCACGGCCCCGGTATCGCCCCAGCTGTACCTGCAGTTGGCGCGCGATGGCAACAAGCCGGCGGGCGAGTCGTCGTTCTACTCCACGTTCACCGGTCCGGCCGTGTACACCGAGGCGAAGAAGTACCACAAGGTGGAGTTCAAGGACATCGAGAACGGCAAGGCCGAGATCGACAAGTCTTCCAGCAACGGCTACGTGGCCATGGTGCAGCACTACTTCGCCACCGCGTGGCTGCTGGGCGACGGCGTGCAGCGCGACAACTTCGTGCGCAAGGTGGACACCAACCTGTACTCGGTGGGCATGATCACGCCGCTGGGCGAGATCGCCCCCGGCCAGTCGAAGGCCGTGGACGCGCGCCTGTTCGCCGGCCCGCAGATCGAGACGCTGCTGGAAAAGCTGGCCCCGGGCCTGGAGCTGGTCAAGGACTATGGCTGGCTGACCATCCTGGCCAAGCCGCTGTACTGGCTGCTGGACCAGTTGCACAAGGTGCTGGGCAACTGGGGCTGGTCCATCGTGGCACTGGTGTTCCTGTTGAAGATCGCCTTCTACTGGCTTAACGCCAAGGCCTACGCCAGCATGGCCAAGATGAAGGCCATCAACCCGCGCATCATGGAAATGCGCGAGCGCCTAAAGGACAAGCCCCAGCAGATGCAGCAGGAGATGATGCGCATCTACCGCGAGGAGAAGGTCAACCCCATGGGCGGCTGCCTGCCCATCATGATCCAGATACCGGTGTTCATTGCGCTGTACTGGGTGCTGCTGTCCAGCGTGGAGATGCGCAATGCGCCGTGGATCGGCTGGATCAAGGACCTGTCCTCGCCCGACCCGTTCTTCATCCTGCCGCTCCTGATGACGCTCTCGTCGCTGCTGCAGACCGCGCTGAACCCCGCGCCGCCGGACCCGATGCAGGCCAAGATGATGTGGCTGATGCCGCTGATGTTCAGCGTGATGTTCTTCTTCTTCCCGGCCGGCCTGGTGCTGTACTGGCTGACGAACAACATCCTGTCGATCGCGCAGCAGTGGATCATCAACACCCGCATGGGCGTGCCGCCGCAGTTCAACCTGCCCAAGTTCCGCTGACGGAGCGCGGCCTTCCCGGCCGCAATCCCCCGCTCCCTGCAACGGCCGCTCAGCGGCCGTTGTTGTTTTCGGTACGATGATTGCTACTACGTGATCCGGTAGTAACCATCAACACACAGGAGCCAGACGGATGATTCAACGTACCACCTTCAAACTGGGCTTGCTGGGGGCCGCCGTGCTCGTGGCCATGGGCACCGCCCACGCCGCCACCATGCGCTGGGCCGGCGCCAACGACATCCTCACCGTGGACCCCCACGCGCAGAACCACCAGACCACGCACGCCTTCCTGCAGCAGGTGTACGAGAGCCTGGTGCGCTATGACGACAAGTACCAGATCGAGCCCGCGTTGGCCACCAAGTGGACGCAGGTCTCCCCCACACAGGTGCGTTTTGAACTGCGCAAGGGCGTGAAATTCCACGATGGTGCGCCATTCACGGCCGATGACGTGGTGTTCTCGCTCACGCGTGCCGGCACGGCGCCGTCCAACATGATGTCCGCGGTGCAGAGCGTCAAGGAAGTCAAGAAGGTGGACGAGCACACGGTGGACGTGTTCCTCAAGGGCCCCAATCCCATCCTGCTGCGCGAGCTGACCGAGGCGCGCATCATGAACAAGGCCTGGGCCGAGAAGCACAACTCGGTGAAGTCGCAAGACTACGCGGGCAAGGAAGAGAACTACGCCTCGCGCAATGCCAATGGCACGGGCCCCTTTGTCATGGTGGGCTGGCAGCCGGATGTGAAGGTCACGCTCAAGAAGAACCCCAACTGGTGGGACAAGCCCAAGGGCAACATCGACGAGGTGGTGTTCACCCCCATCAAGTCGGCCGCCACGCGCTCGGCCGCGCTGATCTCGGGGCAGGTGGACTTCGTGGTCGACCCGCCGCCGCAGGATCTGGCGCGCATGAAGGCCAACCCCGACATCAAGCTCATCGAAGGGGCCGAGAACCGCACCATCTACCTGGGCCTGGACCAGTTCCGCGACGAGCTGCCCGGCGCGGGCACGGCCGGCAAGAACCCGCTCAAGGACAAGCGCGTGCGCCAGGCGCTGTACCAGGCCATCGACTCTGCGGGCCTGCACAGCCGCACCATGCGCAACCTGTCGGTGCCTGCGGGCACCATGATCGCTCCCATGGTGCATGGCTGGACCAAGCAACTGGACGAGCGTGCCGCCAAGTACGACGTGGAGGCCGCCAAGAAGCTGCTGGCCGACGCCGGCTACCCGAACGGCTTCTCGCTCAAGCTCGACTGCCCGAATGACCGCTACGTGAATGACGAGGCCATCTGCCAGGCCGTCACCGCCATGTGGACGCGCATCGGCGTCAAGACCAACCTGCAAACCGCGCCCATGGCGCAGTTCGTCACCCGCGTGATGAACAACGACGTGAGCGCCTACCTGTTCGGCTGGGGCGTGGCCACGTTCGACGCGCTGTATTCGCTGGACTCGCTGATGTCCACCAAGGACGGCAAGACCTCGGCTGGCGTCTACAACGGCGGGCGCTTTTCCGACGCCAAGCTCGACGGCATGATCCAGCAGATCAAGGTCGAGATGGATGCCCCCAAGCGCGACGCGCTGATCAACGACGCGCTCAAGCTGGTCAAGGACGAGTACTACTACCTGCCGCTGCACCACCAGATCCGCCCCTGGGCGATGCGCAAGAACGTGGACACGCCGCATCGCGCGGACGATCGCCCCATGCCCGCGTGGACGACCATCAAGTGATCGCGGCAGGCCGAAGGCCTTAAAAACGATAGCTGGCAGCGCTTGACTACAAAGGTTTTCAGAAACAAAAGCCCCTGAAACCGACGTTGGACAAGCGCAAGCAGCTATCAAAATATGCGTGATGCACGCCCCAGGCCCGCCCCGCGCGGGCCTTCTTCATGGCGCCGGGCGGGGCGCGGCTATCATGCGCTGCCCCTCTCCACCGCACCTGAAAGCCCATGCTGCCGCGCCATTCCGACCCCATCGTTGCCATTGCCACCGCGCCGGGGCGCGGCGCGGTGGGCATCGTGCGGGTCTCGGGCAAGCAGATCGGCGCACTGGTGCAGGCGCTGTGCGGCCGCGCGCTCAAGCCGCGCGAGGCCACCTACCTGCCGTTTCGGGATGCCGCGGGCCAGGCCATCGACCAGGGGCTGGCGCTGTACTTTCCCGCGCCGCACAGCTACACCGGCGAGGACGTGCTGGAGCTGCAGGCCCATGGCGGCCCCGTGGTGCTGCAGCTGCTGCTGGCGCGCTGCCTGGAGGCGGCCACGGGCGGCGTGCTGGACCGCCTGCGGCTGGCCGAGCCCGGCGAGTTCACCGAGCGCGCCTTCCTCAACAACAAGATCGACCTGGCCCAGGCCGAGGCGATCGCCGACCTGATCGACGCCAGCACGGAGGCGGCCGCGCGCGGCGCCAGCCGTTCACTGTCGGGCGACTTCTCGCGCGAGATCCACACGCTGCGCGACGCGCTGGTGCACCTGCGCATGCTGGTGGAGGCCACCCTGGACTTTCCTGAAGAGGAAATCGACTTCCTGCGCAAGGCAGACGCGCGCGGGCAGCTATCGAATTTGCAGCAATCGCTGGCCCGCGTGATGCAGCGTGCCAGCCAAGGCGCGTTGCTGCGCGAGGGCATTAAGGTGGTGATCGCCGGGCAGCCCAACGCGGGCAAGAGCTCGCTGCTGAACGCGCTGGCAGGGGCGGAACTCGCCATCGTCACGCCGATCGCCGGCACCACGCGCGACAAGGTGCAGCAGACCATCCAGATCGAGGGCGTGCCACTGCACGTGATCGACACGGCGGGCCTGCGCGAAAGTGACGACGAGGTCGAGCGCATCGGCATCGCCCGCGCCTGGGACGAGATCGCGGGCGCCGACGCGGTGCTGTTCCTGCACGACCTCACGCGCTGGGGCAGTGCGCAGTACCAGGGCGACGACGCCGCCATTGCGCACACGCTCTCCAACCGGCTGCCCGCGGGCGTGCCGGTGGTCGACGTCTGGAACAAGGCCGACGCCGCCCCGCAGGCGGCGGCGCCTGCGCGCGAGGGTGAGAGCCAGGCGGTGCTGCTGTCCGCGCGCACCGGCCAGGGGCTGGATACGCTGCGTCGGCAATTGCTGCAAATCGCGGGTTGGCAGTCGGCTGCGGAGGGCGTGTACATCGCCCGCGCGCGCCACATCGAAGCCTTGCGCTCCGTGGACGCCCACCTCATGGAGGCGGCCGCGCAACTGGAAAGCGACGGGCCGGCGCTGGACCTGCTGGCCGAGGAGCTGCGCCTGGCGCAAAACGCCCTCAACACCATCACGGGCGAGTTCACGTCCGACGATCTGCTCGGTGTCATCTTCTCCAGCTTCTGCATCGGCAAATAGCCGGCGCGGCGGGCGCGCAACGCCATGTGTAAGTAAGGGTAATGAGTGCTTGTGCAGATGACGGCGGCGCGTTACCGTTCGCGCCCGATGAATGCCATCACCGCTCCCTCCTCCAAAGTCGACCTTTCGGGTCTGATCCAGGCCATCACCCACGCGACGGCGGACGACAGCATGAACAACGTGCTCACCGCCGAGCAGTGGGATTGGCTGTCCGCCTACCTGTTGCCCATCAGCATCCCCTCGGGACAGGTGCTGTTTGCCAAGGGCACCAACGACCGCACCTTGTACCTGGTGGAAAGCGGCTCGCTCAGCGTGCACTTCGAGGACGAGAAGCAGCGGCTGCGCCTGGCCATCGTCGGCCCCGGCTCGATGGTGGGCGAGGGGGCGTTCTTTTCCCATCAGCCCCGCAGCGCCACGGTGCAGGCGGGCGCACCGAGCAAGCTGTGGAGCCTGCCGGCTCTGCGCTTTACGGAACTTTGCAATCGCCAACCGGCGGTAGCGCTGCACTTGGCGATGGCGGCCGGCGCCGTGCTGGCCAAGCGCCTGGGCAACCGCCGCCGCCGCATCGCGGCGACCTGAGCGCGGCGCGCGAGCGCCACGCTTTGTGACCACAGCGCCCATCGCGGCGCGGCCGACCCTGCAACTGTCACGCCTCGGCCGAGGCGCGCGCAGTACACTTGCCGACGTTTTTTAAGCGCTTCTTCGCGAAGGCAAGCATGTCATTGTTCAGCTGGTTCACCCGCAAATCCAAGCCTCCGGTCGCGCGTGCGCGCCCTGCACCCGCCGCTGCTGCCCAGACCAACGGCGCGGCCCCGGCGCGCGCAGGCAAACCCCTGCTGGAGCCCCAACCCGCCGCGGCCCCCGAGCCCGCCACAGGCCGCAAGAACGAACGCATGGAGCGCCGCGAGCTGCTGTACACCGTGGTGCGTGACGCCATGGTGCGTGCCGGCGTGCTGTCGGCGGGGTACAAGTTCAAGGTGCTGTCGCTGGACCAGCGTGGGGCGCAGTTCCTGGTGATGATGGACTTGGCGCCGGAGTATGGGCGGGACATGGCGCGGCTGGGCGAGATCGAAACCCTGGTGACGCAGACCGCTCGTTCTCGTTTCGACATCCTGGTGACTGCCGTGTATTGGCGCACCAACGACCAGATCAGCACGGGCGTGCAGGTGCGCACCCCGGCCGCCCAGGCGCCCGCGCCGCAGGCTTCTGCCACCCCCGCATCGCCCATCATTTCCGGGACGCCCCGGCCCGCCGCTGCCGCGTCGCAAGGAGCGGCACTACCCTCGCGTCCAGCGCCGCTGGTGCCACCCGCGCCCGCGCGCGCGGCGCCGCGGTTCGAGCCCATCGAGGCCGACGAGGTGGCGGCGTTCAAACAGGCGCTCACCAGCGCTGTGGCGCGTGCGCCCGCGGCCGCGCCGGCTCTGGGTGTTACCACGCGCAGCGGCCCGCTGCTGCCACCAAGCCCCGCGCCCACGGGGTTCGAGGACACTGTCATGCCGGGGCAGGACGGCCGGTCGTCCGACCTCAGCTCCACGCAATACGGCGACCTGCGCTGAAGAACCGGCTGCGGGGACTGCAGCAGCCCAGCGGTCTAGGGCCTGTTCACACTATTTTTGCCAGTGCGAATGGCGTGAAAACCGCGCCAATCTAGGCGCGTGACGACGCCAAGGCCGGGGCCTTGGCTAGGAGGGCAACGACGAATGGCGCGGTTTTCACTCCGTTCCCTCCGGGTTGCGATCAAAAAGGGCCATTCGCGGCGTTGCCAAGCCTCGCTGGGGTAGCACCCCAGCTTCGTTTGGCGCCTTGCGCCTGGCCCTTTTTGATCGCAACGCATCTGGCAAAAATAGTGTGAACAGGCCCTAGTGGCCGCTGAAGTCCACCAGCGTGTACAGCGGCAGTCCGCTGGCACGCAGGCGTTCCGAGCCGCCGAGTTCCGGCAAATCCACGATGGCGGCGCCTTCCATGACGGTCGCGCCCAGTTTTTCCAGCAGTTTCTTGCCGGCCATCATCGTGCCGCCGGTGGCGATCAGGTCGTCGATCAGCAGCACCCGGTCGCCGGGCTGGACCGCGTCCGCGTGCAGTTCCACGGTCGCGCTGCCGTACTCGAGTTCGTAGGTTTCCTCGACGGTGGTGAAAGGCAGCTTGCCCTTCTTGCGGATGGGAACGAAGCCCACATTCAACTCATAGGCCACCACCGCGCCCAGGATGAAGCCGCGGGCGTCCAGTCCGGCCACCACGTCGGGGCGCAGCGCGCGGTCCATGTAGCGGTGCACGAAGGCGTCGATCAGCACGCGGAACACTTTGGGGTTTTGCAGCAGGGGCGTGATGTCGCGGAACTGCACCCCCGGCGCGGGCCAGTCAGGGACGGTGCGGATGTGCTGGCGCAGGTAGTCGTTGACGCTAAGGGCTGTCATGGGTGGGGCAAAAGAGAGAACGATTCGGATGTGCAGACCCTGCCGGGCACCGCCAGGGCGCACAGTGTAATCAGCCGCGCAGCAGCTTCTCCTCTGCCAGGCCCAGGGCGGTGGGATGGCCGGACAGCACCAGCGTGTCGCCTTCGGCCAGGGGCGTGCGGTCGTCGGGCGGGGACATGGCGCCGCTGGCGCGACGCACGTTGACCAGACGCACGCCGATGCCATGCAGGGGCAGGTCGGCCAGCGGCTTCCCCACCACGGCGGCGCCCGCGGGCAGGGACAGGGAGTACAGCCGCTCCTGGTCGCGTTCGGACGGCGTGTCGTCGTCCGCCCCGTGGAAGTAGCCGCGCAGCAGGCCGTAACGTGCATCGCGCTGGTCTTGCACCAGGCGCAGCACGCGGCGCATGGGCACGCCCACCAACGCCAGTGCGTGGCTGGCCAGCATCAGCGAGCCCTCGATGGCCTCGGGCACCACCTCGGTGGCGCCGGCCTCCTGCAACTTCTCCAGTTGAGAGTCGTCCTGGGTGCGCACGACCACGGGGAGCTGTGGCGCGTGGGTGCGCGCATGGTGAATCACCTTGAGCGCGGCGGGAGTGTCCAGGTAGGTGACGACCAGGGCGGCCGCACGCGCCAGGCCCGCTGCCTTGAGCGCCTGCAGGCGCGTGGCGTCGCCGAACACGACCGAGTTGCCCGCGGCGGCGGCCTGCCGCACGCGGTCGGGGTCCAGGTCCAGCGCCATGTAGGCGATGCCTTCGCGCTCCAGCATGCGTGCCAGGTTCTGCCCCGAGCGGCCGTAGCCGCAGATCAGCACGTGCCCGCTGGTGTTGATGGCCTGGCGCGCGATGGTGGTCACCTGCAGCGACTGCTGCAGCCAGTCGCTGGCCACCAGCTTCATGACGATGCGGTTGCTGTACTGGATGAGGAATGGCGTAGCCAGCATGGACAGCACCATGGCCGCCAGCACCGGGTTCATCAGTGCGGGCTGCAGCAGGCCGTGGACCTGCATGAGCGACAGCAGCACGAAGCTGAACTCCCCTGCCTGCGCCACGTACAGCGCGGTGCGCAGCGATACGCCCGTTGTCGTCCCCAACCCGCGGGCCAGCGCGACGATGATGGCCGTCTTGATCAGCAGCGGCGCGGCCAGCAACACGAGCACCAGCGACCAACGCTCCACCAGCACGTGCCAGTCGAGCATCATGCCCACCGTGATGAAGAACAACCCCAGCAGCACGTCGTGGAAGGGGCGGATATCGGTGCCCACCTGGTGCCGGTATTCGGTCTCGGACACCAGCACGCCGGCGATGAAGGCGCCCAGGGCCAGCGAGAGGCCTGCCAGTTCGGTCAGCCAGGCCAGCCCCAGCGTGACCAGCAGCAGGTTGAGCATGAACAGTTCGTCGCTCTTGCGCCGCGCCACCTGCGTGAGCCACCAGCGCATCACGCGCTGGCCGCCAACCAGCAGTACCGCCACGAGTACTGTGGCCTTCAGCAGGGCGACCGCCAGCGCCGTCAGCAGTTGCTCGGGCTCGGACCCCAGCGCAGGCACCAGCACCAGCATGGGAACCACGGCCAAATCCTGGAACAGCAAAATACCCAACACCCTGCGCCCATGCTCGCTCTCCAGCTCGCCGCGCTCGGACATCAGCTTCACGACGATCGCTGTACTGCTCATTGCCAGCGTTCCGCCCAGCGCCAGTGCGGTCTGCCAGCCCATGTCCCACACGCCGCCGGTCAGCCGCGCCAGCAGCAGCAACCATGCGGAGAAGGCCGCCATGCACGCCAGCACCTGCAGCAGGCCCAGGCCGAACACGTGGCGGCGCATGGCACGCAGCTTGGGCAGGTTGAATTCCAGGCCGATGGTGAACATGAGGAACACCACTCCGAATTCGCCCAGGTGGCGCACGCCTTCGGAGTTCTGCGTCAAGGCCAGGGCATGCGGGCCGATGAGGATGCCCGCCGCCAGATAGCCCATCATCGGCGGCAACCGCAGGCTGCGGCATGCCACCACGCCCAGCACGGCGGCCAGCAGGTAAAGCAGGGTCAGGGCGAGAGAGGACATGTTTCATCGTAGCCGAGCCGCAGGTGGGCCGACCGATAGAATTCATCCATGCCTGTCGCTCCTGCCGCTTCCTCGTCTTTCAATGCCGAACAGGCCCTGCGCCTGGGACGCGAGACCGTCCGCACGGAGGCCGAGGCGCTGCATGCCATGGGCGAACGCCTGGGCGGCGGCTTCGTGCAGGTGGTGCAGCGCGTGTTGGCAACCACGGGCCGCGTTGTGGTCATGGGCATGGGCAAGAGCGGCCACGTGGGGCGCAAGATCGCCGCTACCTTGGCCTCCACCGGCACGCCCGCGTTCTTCGTGCACCCCGCCGAGGCCAGCCATGGCGACCTGGGCATGGTGACCAACGGCGACCTGGTGCTGGCGCTATCCAACAGCGGCGAAAGCAGCGAGATCACCGTGCTGCTACCGGTGCTCAAGCGCCTGGGCGTCCCGCTGATCGCGATGACGGGCGGGCTGCAGTCCACCCTGGCGCGCCACGCGGACCTGGTGCTGGACTGCAGCGTGCAGCGCGAGGCCTGCCCGCTGAACCTGGCGCCTACCACCAGCACCACGGCGCAGCTGGCCATGGGCGACGCGCTGGCGGTGGCGCTGCTCGACGCGCGCGGCTTTCGTCCCGAGGATTTCGCGCGGTCGCACCCCGGCGGTGCGCTGGGCCGCAAGCTGCTGACCCATGTGCGCGACGTCATGCGCGCGGGCGCAGACGTGCCGCATGTACCGCCCCATGCCAATTTCAGCACCCTGATGCGCGAGATGAGCGCCAAGGGCGTGGGCGCCACCGCGGTGGTAGACGATGCGGGCAGGCCCGTGGGTATCTTTACGGACGGCGACCTGCGCCGGCGCATCGAGGCCGGCGTGGACCTGCGCGAGACGCGCGCCCAGGATGTCATGCATGCCAGCCCTCGCACCATTGCAGCCGATGCCTTGGCAGCCGATGCGGCGCAGGCCATGGAGCACCACTCGATCACCAGCGTGCTGGTCACGGACGACGACGGCGTGCTGGTGGGCGTGGTGCACATCGGCGACCTGATGCGAGCCAAGGTGATCTGATGTCCCAGTCCAACGCCACGCCGCTGCCCCCCCTGCAACCGGCCCTGCAGTTCGATCCGCAACTCCTGCTGCTGGCGCAGCCGGTGCGCGTCGCCTTCTTCGACGTGGACGGTGTGTTGACCGACGGCGGCCTGTATTTCTCTGAAGTGGGCGAGACCCTCAAGCGTTTTCATACGCTTGACGGACACGGCATCAAGCTGCTGCAGCAGGCGGGCATCACGCCCGCGGTGGTCACGGGGCGTGATTCACCGGCGCTGCGGCTGCGCTTGAAAGCGCTGGGGGTGATGCATGCACGTTTCGGCACCGAGGACAAGCGCCCGGCGGCCGAGTCCATCCTGGCCGAGCTGGGCCTGTCGTGGCCGCAGGCCGCCGCCATCGGAGACGACTGGCCCGACCTGCCGGTGATGCGCCGTGTGGCCTTCGCCTGCGCGCCCGCGCAGGCCCACATCGAGGCCCGCGCCGTCGCCCACCATGTCACCGCCGCGCCGGGTGGCGCGGGTGCGGCGCGGGAGTTCTGCGACCTGCTGCTGGTCGCCAGTGGCCGTTACGCCGGTCTGTTGGCCGCGCATGCCGTATGACCTCACGCCTACACCTGGCGTGGGAACGCCTGTCGCTCTACCTGCCCGTGCTGCTCATGGGGCTGCTGGCGCTGGGCTCCTGGTGGCTGGTGCGCAACGCGCCGCGGCCGCAGCAGCCGGCGCAGGAGCGCCCCGTGAGCCACGAGCCCGACTACTACATGCGCGACTTCGCGGTCAAAAGCTTTGATGCCACGGGCCGACTGCAGAGCGAGATCCGCGGCACCCTGGCGCGCCACTACGCGGACAACGACACGCTGGAGATCGACCAGGCGCGCATGCGCTCGGTGAACGAGGAGGGGCGCGTCGTCACCGCCCGTGCGAATCGTGCCCTGTCCAACGGGGACGGCAGCGAGGTTCAGCTCTACGGCAATGCCATCGTCACGCGCGAGGCGTCTGCCCCCGAAGGCCGCGCGCCAGTGCCGCGGCTGGAGTTCCAGGGGGAGTTCCTGCATGCATGGGTGAATGAAGAGCGCGTGCGCTCCGACCAGCCCGTGACACTCAAGCGCGGCGCCGACACGTTCACCGCCGACAGCATGGACTACGACAACCTGGAGCAGGTCATGCAACTGCGCGGCCGCGTGCGCGGCACGCTGATGCCCGCACCCGTGCGCCGTTGACCGAGATGTCACGTTCGGCTCCGCAAGATCGCCCGCTGGTGTTGATCACTGGAGCCTCCAGCGGCATCGGCCAGGCGCTGGCCGAGCGCTACCACCGGGCAGGGTGGCGGTTGGCCCTTGTGGCGCGGCGCGTGGATGTGATCGAATCCTGGGTCATGGCAGTAGGGATAAGCGCGGGTAGCTATGAAATATATAGCGCAGATGTAGCGCAGCCTGACAGCGTCATCGCGGCGTGCCACGCTTGTCTGGAGCGCCAAGGGCTGCCCGATGTGGTGGTGGCCAACGCGGGAATCAGCGTCGGGGTGGACACGGCGCAGCGCGGCGACCTCGATGTCATGGCGCAGACCTTTGCCACCAACACCCTGGGCATGGCGGCCACCTTTCATCCGTTCATCGATGCGATGGTCCGCCGCGGCGGCGGGCGGCTGGTGGGAATCGGCAGCGTGGCGGGTATCCGGGGCCTGCCTGGCCATGGAGCTTATTGCGCGAGCAAGGCGGCGGTGATCAGCTACTGCGAAAGCCTGCGGGGGGAGTTGCGCGGCACCGGCGTGCAGGTGGTGACGATCTGCCCGGGCTATGTGGATACGCCGCTGACGCGGGAGAACCGGTATGCCATGCCCTTCCTGTTGCCGCCGCAGGCTTTTGCGGACCGCGCGTTCCGTGCCATTGAGGCGGGGGCGACATACCGGGTGATTCCCTGGCAGATGGGCGTAGTGGCCAAACTGCTGCGCATATTGCCGGATGCGTGGTTCGACCGGCTGCTGGCGGGACGGCCACGCAAGCATCGCGCGGGGCAGGGCCGATCTTCCAATCCCTGAGGCCTGGAAGGACAAAAGGCTCCCGAGGGAGCCTTGTGATGGTGGAGCGCGCTTTTACCCGCGCCTGCCAAAATCAATATCCGTTGTTGCCGCCACCGCCGTAGCCGCCACGGCCACCACCGCCGCCGCCACGTGGACCGGAGCCGTAGGGGCTGCGAAAGCCGCCTTCGCTGCGGCCACCACCGCCGCCGCCGTAGCCGCCACCACCGCCGCCGCCGCCGCCGTAGCCGCCACTGCGGCCGCCGCCGTAGCCGCCACCACCACCAAAGCCGCCGCCACCGCTGCGGGGGGGGCGCGCTTCCATGGGACGGGCTTCATTCACGACAATGCTGCGGCCGCCGAGGGACTGGCCGTTCATGCCATTGATGGCCTCCTGGGCTTCGGCATCGCTGCCCATTTCCACGAAGCCAAAGCCTTTGGAGCGGCCGGTGTCGCGCTCCATCATGACCTTGGCGCTGGTCACCGCACCGAACTGGCTGAAGGCTTGCTCCAGATCTTGGTCACGCACCGAGTACGGCAGATTGCCGACGTACAGTTTGTTGCCCATTAAGGGACTCCTCAAAAACAATGGAATGAGCGACGGAGTCCCGAACCCGCAGCCAGTTAATCACAATGACGCCCTATGCGCGAAAACTGACGGATCACCGCAACCTCTACGAGGCAATAGCCTCGTCAAAACATTATGCGCCAGAACCTTTGTAAAGATGCAAGGGGTTTTCAACGCACGTGTCGTCAATCTGACGCAAAAAAAGGAGCCCTAGGGCTCCTTTTTTTGACTCAGCGGAATATCAATAGCTGGAGCGGCCGCCACCGTAGCCGCCGCCATAACCACCGCCACCGCCGCTGCGGCCACCGCCGTAGCCACCACCGCCACCAAAGCCGCCGCCGCTGCGGGGCGGGCGGGGTTCCATCGGACGGGCTTCGTTGACCACGAGGTCGCGGCCGCCGTAGTTCTG
The DNA here is from genome assembly GCF_002916785.1 of Diaphorobacter sp. LR2014-1. NCBI lineage: Bacteria > Pseudomonadati > Pseudomonadota > Betaproteobacteria > Burkholderiales > Comamonadaceae > Diaphorobacter > Diaphorobacter sp. LR2014-1. The sequence goes on from NZ_MTBE01000001.1 coordinate 297,199, forward strand.
GCCATGCGCGCCGTGGATGGCGGCCTGGGCTTCAGCGTCGCTGCCCATTTCGACAAAGCCGAAACCCTTGGAGCGGCCGGTGTCGCGCTCCATCATGACCTTGGCGCTTTGCACGGCGCCGAATTGGCTGAAGGTCTGCTCCAGATCCTGGTCGCGGAAGGTATAGGGCAGGTTGCCCACGTAGAGTTTGTTGCCCATGATCGGACTCCTAGAAAAAACATGAAATGCGATGGTGCCCGACGCAATCAACAAACCTGTGACGACTTCAAAGACGCGAAACTGACCAGACACCGCAGCGTGCACTTCCGCATGGCAGAACTGCAGGGCCATTATCAAGCATTGCCATAACCCCAAGGATGTCGTAATTGCGCGCCTGCAACACTTTCCAGGGTAACTACTGTGTCTAGCTGGGCAAAAAGGTGCCTTCTTCCGCCGGATACAATCCTCCGCTGTCTTTGGGGAGTAGCCTGCCCCGCGCTAGTCCGCTGCGACTGCGACGCGAGAGGATGCATGCATCAACAGACTTGGGGCCCTTGGGCGCCATGGTGCATGGGACCCGCTGCCACAGCGGGTCGGGCGAGACCATTGACCGCGTACCGATCCATCAGGCCGGAGTCGGGGCGTGGTCAATGCTGTCCGATGTACTTCCGGCCGGAAATCTATTACGACCGCCCCATGGAAGCCTTCCTCGTCTCCACCGCCATCGTCACCCTTGCCGAGATGGGTGACAAGACCCAGCTGCTGTCGCTGGTGCTCGCCGCACGCTTTCGCAAGCCCTGGCCCATCGTGCTGGGCATTTTCGTGGCCACGCTGGCCAACCACGCGCTGGCAGGCGCGGTGGGGTCGTGGGTGACTACCGTGCTGGGGCCGCAGGTGCTGCGCTGGGTGCTGGGTCTTTCCTTCATTGCCATGGCGGTGTGGATGCTGATTCCCGACAAGCTGGACGACGACGGTGACGGTGCGGCGCCGCGCTTCGGCGTGTTCGGCACGACGCTGGTGGCGTTCTTCCTGGCCGAGATGGGCGACAAGACGCAGGTCGCCACCGTCATGCTGGCTGCGCAGTACAGCGCCTACTTCTGGGTCGTGGCGGGTACTACGCTGGGCATGATGCTGGCCAATGCGCCCGTGGTCTGGCTGGGGGATCGGCTGGTGAAGAAGGTGCCGATCCGCGTGGTGCATCTGGTGTCTGCGTTGATCTTCCTGGTCTTGGGCCTGCTGGCGCTGTTTGCGGGAGATGCGACGCCTTTGGCATAATGGCCCGCAGACGCGCCGATTTGCACCGCTTGCGGGCGCTTTACAAATCCAGCTAAAGACGTGACCGATCGACACGCCTGCCACCCCAGCACGCACCCGGACCCGGCCTCGTTGTTTAGCGAAGCCGGGTTTTTTCATGTCGTTCATCGCCACACCGCAAACCATGCACTTCGCCGAGCCCCTGCCGCTGCAGTCGGGGGCCTCGATCCGCGACTACACCTTGGCCTACGAGACCTACGGCACGCTCAACGCCGACCGCTCCAACGCCGTACTGGTATGCCATGCGCTCAATGCCTCGCACCACGTCGCAGGCAGCTACGCAGGCCAGCCCAGGAGCGAGGGCTGGTGGGACAACATGATTGGGCCGGGCAAGTCTGTCGACACCAACCAGTTCTTCGTCATCGGCGTCAACAACCTGGGCTCGTGCTTCGGGTCCACGGGGCCCATGCACCGCCACCCGGACACGGGCGAGGTCTACGGTGCGGACTTCCCCGTCGTCACGGTGGAGGACTGGGTCGATGCGCAGGCGCGCCTGCTGGACCGCCTGGGCATCGCGCAACTGGCGGCGGTAATGGGCGGCAGCCTGGGCGGCATGCAAGCGCTTTCCTGGACGCTGCAGTACCCCGAACGCATGCGCCACGCCGTGGTCGTGGCCAGCGCCCCCAACCTCACGGCCGAGAACATCGCCTTCAACGAAGTGGCGCGCCGGGCCATCGTCACTGACCCGGACTTTCACGGCGGGCACTTCTACCGCCACGGCGTGATCCCCAAGCGCGGGCTGCGCATCGCGCGCATGATCGGCCACATCACCTACCTGAGCGACGACGTGATGAACGAGAAGTTCGGGCGTCAGTTGCGCGAGGGCATGGACCTGAAATACAGCACGCAGGACATCGAGTTCCAGATCGAGAGCTACCTGCGCTACCAGGGCGACAAGTTCAGCGACTATTTCGACGCCAACACCTACCTGCTCATCACGCGCGCGCTCGACTACTTCGACCCCGCGCGCCAGCATGGCGGCAATCTGGCGCAGGCGCTGGCCGTGGCGCGTGCCAAGTTCCTGCTGGTGAGTTTCACCACCGACTGGCGCTTCTCGCCCCAGCGCAGCCGCGAGATCGTGCACGCGCTGCTGGAAAACCGCCGCGACGTGAGCTACGCCGAGATCGACGCCCCGCACGGGCATGATGCATTTTTGCTCGATGACCCCCGCTACATGGGCGTGGTGCGCTCTTATTTTGATAGTGTTGCCAAGGGGCTGCAGGGAGGACAACCATGAGCGACCACGCCACCATGCAAGCCATTGCGCGCCTGGTGCCCGAAGGCGCGCGCGTGCTCGACCTGGGGTGCGGTGATGGCGCGATGCTGGACTACCTGCAGCGCGAACGCGGCTGCAGCGGCTACGGCATCGAGATCGCCGACGCCAACGTGCTCGCCTGCGTGCGCCGCGGCGTGAACGTGATCCAGCTCAACCTCGACGAGGGGCTGGCGATGTTCGGCGATAACAGCTTCGACGTGGTGCTGCAGATCGATACGCTGCAGCACCTGCGCAATGCCGAGGTGATGCTGCGCGAGACTGCGCGCGTGGGCAAGAGCGGCATCGTCGCCTTCCCCAATTTCGCACACTGGCCCAACCGCGTGTCGGTGCTGCGCGGGCGCATGCCCGTCACCCGGCGCCTGCCCTACCAGTGGTACGACACGCCCAACATCCGCGTGGGCACGTTCAAGGACTTCGAGGTGCTGGCGCACAAGAACAAGCTGCGCATCCTGGACGCCTTCGGCCTGCAGGACGGGCGCGAGGTGCGCTGGCTGCCCAATGCGCGTGCGGGCACGGCAGTGTTCCGTTTCGAGCACGACTGATCGCACCGTCCAGCCCGGCGCGCAGGGGACATTTCTCGCCGGCGGGGTTTTGCTATTATAATTGTAGCTGTTAGCGCTTGATGGATAAGCGCTAGAGGCCAAAATTCCTCTGTTCCCGATGCCGGGCCTCTGGGCGGGATGCGTGGTACGTGAGACCGCGTAAGGGATATTGTGAATAGATGTAACGGCAGGCCTGCCGTAGATTTCCAGACAGACCGGGACGACCCGGCGCACCCCTTTTTCTGGAGACATGCATGGCCGCCGATTCGCTTGCCCACCATTCCGTTGCCCGCCGGGTCACGCTGACCGCCCTGGGGCTTGTGGCCCTGGTGCTGGTGGGCGTGGGGCTGGCCCTGGCGGTTCTGACCGAAAGCAGCACGCGGGCGCAGTTGGTGCAGAGCATTGGCGGCACCACCCAGGCCGTCGCCCATTCGCTGGATGCGGCGGACAACACCAACCGTGAGCTGGTCCAGGCCACCATGCGCGGCTTTCGCCGCTACTTCGAGGCCACCATGCAACTCGACGAGGGCGCGGGGGAGCTGCGCAGCTTCGGCGCGCTGGTCAACGAGGACTACAGCGCGGTGGACAAGTTCGCCAACGAGACCGGCGGCGTGGCCACGGTGTTTGCGCGCAAGGGGGACGACTTCGTGCGCATCACCACCTCGGTGAAAGATGCGCAAGGTCAGCGCCAGCAGGGCACGCCGCTGGACCGTGCCGATCCTGCCTACGCGGCAGTCGCCAAGGGCGAGCCCTACACCGGCATCACCGTGGTCGCAGGCAAGCCCTACATGGGCCACTACCTGCCGGTCAAGGACACGGCGGGCAAGGTGGTGGCGCTGCTGTTCATCGGCAATGACGTCAGCATCTTCCACGCCATGCTGCAAAAGCAGGTGGAGCAGACACGCTTTTTCGAGCACGGCGGCGTGTACGTGATCAACCCCGGCGCCGGGCTGGAGCAGGCCGGCTTCGTGTACCACCCCACGGCGCGGGGCCAGCGGGTGCTGGAGGCCTTCCCCCAGTCACGGGCCTTCTTCGAGGCGTTGGTGGCTGCGCCAGAGGGCTTCGTGCGCGACGCGGCGGCGGTGTATTCGACCGGCGCGCAGGACCCTTGGGCGCTGCTGCGCAAGACACAGGGCGGATGGTGGGTGGTTGCCGAGGTGCCGGACGCCGAGGCCATGGCCGGCCAGCGCCACGTCACCTGGGCCGTGTGGGGATTGATGGCATTGGCCGTCGGCTTGCTGGGCGTGGGTCTGTTCGTGATGCTGCGCCGCGGCGTCAGCCAGCCGCTGACCGGGCTCACGCAGGCCATCACGCTCGTCGCGCAGGGCGACCTGACGCAGAGCTTCGAGACCAGGCGGCGCGACGAGATCGGCACGCTGGTGCGGGAAGTGGAAGGCATGCGCCTGCGCTACGTGCAGATGCTGCAAGAGGTGCGCACGGCTGTGGACAGCATCGACACCGCCAGCGCCGAGATCGCCAGCGGCAACCAGGACCTGTCGGCACGCACGGAGGCCACCGCCGGCAGCCTGGCGCAGACGGCGCAGAGCATGGACCAGCTCACGGCCACCGTGCGCCAGTCCGCCGATGCGGCCCACCAGGCCAACCAGCTCGCGGCCTCCGCCGCGCAGGTGGCGGCCCGCGGCGGTCAGGTGGTGGGCGAGGTGGTGACCACCATGGACGACATCAACCAGAGCTCGCGCAAGATCGCCGACATCATCGGCGTGATCGACGGCATTGCCTTCCAGACCAACATCCTGGCGCTGAACGCCGCCGTGGAGGCCGCACGCGCCGGCGAACAGGGCCGCGGCTTTGCCGTGGTGGCGGGCGAGGTGCGCAGTCTGGCGGGCCGCAGCGCCGAGGCGGCGCGCGAGATCAAGCAGCTCATCCAGGCCTCGGTGGAGAAGGTGGAGACGGGTGCGCGCCTCGTGCAGGACGCCGGCAGCACCATGGGCGAGATCGTGGGCAGCGTGCAGCGCGTGGGCGACATCATTGGCGAGATCACGGCCGCAGCGTCCGAGCAGGCCGGCGGCATTGGCCAGGTCAACCAGGCCGTGGGCCAGCTGGACCAGATGACGCAGCAGAACGCCGCGCTGGTGGAGGAGTCCGCCGCCGCCGCGCACAGCCTGCGCGAGCAGGCGGCGCGCCTGGCCGCGGCCGTGCAGGTGTTCAGGCTGGGGCCGGCCCTGGGCGACGCGTCCCTGATTGGGGCACCTGCGCATGCACCCGCGCCAATGGCTGAGGTGGCCGACCTGCGCGTGGGGGCCCTCGCGCTTACCTGAGTGCGGGCCTCGCCGGGGCGGGGCGGTTATCCTCGCGCGCTGCGCGCCTGGCCCGGGGCGCGCCCACCCTTGCCGTTTCCATGCCGTTCCTCGATGTGCCCACCATGCTGCTGATGACCGCGGCGGCTTCCCTCACCATGGCGGCATCCCTGGGCGCGGTGCGGCCGGGGCGCCGCGAGGGCATCAGCCTGTGGGCGCTGGGGCTGATGATGCACACCTCCACGTACGTGCTGTACGCCCTGCGCGGCCTGGTGTCCGACTGGGCCAGCATCGTCCTGGCCAACACGCTGCTGTCGGGCACGTTCGCCATGGTGCTGGCGGCCGTGCACCAGTTCCAGGGGCGGGCGTTGCCGTGGCGCCGCATGGCGGTGCCGGTCGCGGCGACGGCGCTGTTGTTTGCGTTCTTCATTGACGACTACCGCGCACGCATCATCACGGCGGGCGTGGTGCCGCCGCTGCAGCTGGGCATGGTGCTGTGGTCCCTGTGGCGCGAGCGGCCGGCCGCGTCCCTGCGCGGCGCGACGCTGCTCAGCGTGGGCCTGGTGATGGAGGTATTGCTGCTGGGGGTGCGCGGAATGCTCGCCGCCACGCGCGACATACCGGCCGAGGGGCTGATGCAGGGCAACGCCATGCAGTCCATCACCTTCATGGCGGCCTTCGTGGTGGTGATCCTGAGTTCGCTGGGCTTCATCCTCATGGGCAAGGACCGCTCCGATGCCGACAACCGCTATTTCGCCGCGCACGATGCGCTCACGGGGCTGGTCAACCGCCGTTCGCTCATCATGGCGCTGGAGCGCGATGTGGCCCGCGCCGTGCGCCTGCGCGAGCCTTACGCGGTGATGCTGGTGGACATCGATCACTTCAAGTTCGTCAACGACAGCCATGGCCACCTGGCGGGCGACAGCGTGCTGCGCCATGTGGCGGACCTGCTGCGCACGCGCCTGCGGGCGCAGGACCCGGTGGGTCGCTACGGGGGTGAAGAATTCATGGTCCTGTTGCCGCACACCCCGCTCGGCGGGGCCCTGGAGCTTGCCGAGACGCTGCGCCGCGCGGTGGAGCGTTTGCCATGTGTGGGTGGCGGCAAGGAGATACCGGCGACCGTGAGCATCGGCGTGTGCGGCGGGCCCCTGCAGCCCGCGGACGGCTGGGACAGGCTCGTTCAGGGGGCCGACGAGGCGCTGTATGCGGCCAAGCTCGCCGGGCGCAACCGGGTGGAGTCCACGGCGCTGGCGGCACCGCGCCCCGCGCCCGCACCGGCGGTGGACTAATAGGGCGCCGTGCAGATCGCCGTCGCCGGGCGGCGGGTGTTGGCGTATCCTGCGCCTTTTGCGCACCGACAGAGGTTCCGCCATGAACGACCGCCTGCCCGCCGCCGCCCTGGATGCCGCACTCGCGTTGGAACGCGTGGGGCGGGTGTGGGACGAAGACATCCTGCGGCAGCTCACCGACTACATCCGCATCCCCGCCAAGTCGCCGGGCTTTGCGCCCGACTGGCGCGAACAGGGCCACCTGGAGACCGTGCTGCGCAACGCCGCGCAGTGGGTCGAGGCCCAAAAGGTGGCGGGCCTGCAGTTGGAGATCGTGCGCCTGCCGGGGCGCACGCCGGTGCTGTTCTTCGAGGTGGCGGCCACCCAGCCGCGGTCCACGCAGACCGTGCTGATGTACGGCCACCTGGACAAGCAGCCCGAATTCGAGGGCTGGCGCAGCGACCTGGGCCCGTGGACACCCAAGTACGAGGACGGCAAGCTCTACGGCCGGGGCGGCGCCGACGACGGCTACGCGGTCTACGCCAGCGTGGCCGCGGTGCAGGAGCTCAAGCGCCAGAACGTGCCGCACCCGCGCATCGTGGGCCTGATCGAGACCTGCGAGGAGAGCGGCTCCGCCGACCTGCTGCCTTACATCGACGCGCTGAAGACCCGCCTGGGCGACGTGGCGCTGGTAATCTGCCTGGACTCGGGCGCGGGCAACTACGACCAGCTGTGGCTCACCACCAGCCTGCGCGGCATGGCCAGCGGCACGCTCAAGGTCCAGATCCTCACCGAGGGGGTGCACTCGGGCGACTCATCGGGTCTGGTGCCGTCGTCGTTTCGCATCATGCGCCAGGTGCTCGACCGGCTGGAGGACTCGGCCACGGGCCGCCTGTTGCCTGCGCACTTCCACTGCGAGGTGCCACCCGACCGCCTGGCGCAGGCGCGGGCCACCGCCGCCATCCTGGGCGAGGAGGTCTACAAGCGTTTCCCCTGGGCGCATGCCGATTGCGGTGGCAGCACGGTGTTTGCCCTGCCCACCACCACCGACCCGGTACAGGCGCTGCTCAAGCGCACCTGGGAGCCCACGCTCAGCGTGACGGGCGCCGAGGGCTTCCCCGCCCTCCAGGACGCGGGCAACGTGCTGCGCCCCTACACGGCCTTCAAGCTGTCGTTGCGCCTGCCGCCGCTGGTGGACGCCGCCGCCTGCCTGCAGGAGATGAAGGCCGTGCTGGAGGACAACGCACCCTACCAGGCCAAGGTCACCTTCGCCCCCGATGGCGCGGCCAGCGGCTGGAACGCCCCGGCCATCACGCCGTGGTTCGAGCAGGCGCTCAACGCCGCGAGCCAGGCGCACTTCGGTGCGCCTTGCGGCTACATCGGCCAGGGCGGCACGATTCCGCTCATGAACATGCTGAGCCGCGGTTTCCCGACGGCGCAGATGATGGTCTGCGGCGTGCTCGGCCCCAAGAGCAATGCCCACGGCCCCAACGAGTTCCTGCACGTGCCCTACGCCAAGAAGCTCACCGCGGCCGTGGCGCAGGTGATCGCCAGCATGCCGGCCTGAAAACGCGCACGGCCATGCAGGAACTGAGCGAACCCACGCTGCGCCCCTTCACCGCCAGCGACGGCGAGAACCTCGCCGTACAGGACTGGCCGCTGCCCGCGCAGGAGCGCCGCGGCGCCGTGCTGCTGGTGCACGGCCTGGGCGAGCACGCGGGGCGCTACGAGGCCCTGGCCCAGCGCCTGAACGGCTGGGGCTTCAGCGTGCGCGGCTACGACCACTACGGCCACGGCGACTCCGGCGGGCCGCGAGGCGGCCTCACCAGCGACCTGCGCCTGCTGGCCGACCTGGCGGACCTGGTGGACGCCACACGCACGCGGCTGCGGCCCGGCGAGCCGCTGGTGCTGCTGGGCCACAGCATGGGCGGGCTGGTGGCGGCGAGCTTCGTGGCGCGGGGCGTGCGCCCCGTGGATGCGCTGGTGCTCTCGTCGCCCGCGCTGGCCACTTTCATGAACCCGCTGCAAAAGCTGCTGCTGGCCACGCTGCCCCGGCTGGTGCCCAACCTGCGCGTGGGCAACGGCCTGAACCCTGAACACCTGTCGCACGACCCGGCCGTGGTGGCCGCCTACCGGGCCGACCGGCGTTGCCACGACCGCATCAGCGCGCGGTTGGCGCGCTTCATTGCCGATGCCGGCCCCGCCACGCTGGCGCGCGCCGCGCGCTGGACGGTTCCTACGCTGCTGCTGTGGGGCGAGGACGACCGCATCGTCAATCCCGCGGGCAGCCGTGCCTTCGCGGCAGCGGCGCCCCCGGCCGTGGTGCATGCCCAGGGCTTTGCGGGGCTGTACCACGAGATCTTCAACGAGCGCGACGCGGCGCCCGTGTTCGCGCAACTGGAGTCGTGGCTGGAGCAGCGCTGCCCGGTGCGCCGGGCGCAGCCCGTGGCGGCTTGAGCCAAATCGGCCTGCGGCGCTTGTGTAGCAAGCGCTAGCAGCTACTTTTTTAGGAGCAAACCCGCCCTCAGTGCGCGAGCAGCACGCGGTTGCGCCCCAGGCGCTTGGCGCCGTAGAGGGCCGCGTCCGCGCGCTGCAGCAGCGCGGCGGTGCTCTCGCCGTGGGCCAGTTCCGCCAGCCCGACCGACACCGTCAGAGACAGCTGCGTGCCGCCTGGCAGGGCCACGGGCGTGGCGGCCACGGTGGCGCGCACGCGCTCCAGCAGACGCGTGCCGTCCGCCGGGTGGGTATTGGCCATGAGCAGCAGGAACTCCTCGCCGCCCCAGCGCGCCAGGAGGTCGCTGGCCCGCACGCAGCCGTGCACCGTCTGCGCGAACGACTGCAGCGCCACGTCGCCGGCCGCATGGCCGTGCGTGTCGTTCACCGCCTTGAAATGGTCCAGGTCCAGCTGCGCCAGCAGCAGGGGCTGCCGGCTGCGCTGCGCGCGCGCATGCTCCAGCCGCATCATCTCCAGCATGCAGCGGCGGTTGGGCAGGCCTGTGAGCTCGTCGCGGATGGCCAGTTCGCGGATCTGCTCCACGGCGGCGGCCAGCTCGCGCTGTTGGCTGCGCAGGCGGGCCCGCGCGCTGTGCACGCGCGTGGTGAGAAAGGTGCTGCTGGCCAGCACCACCGCGATCATGACCAGGTAGGCCGCCGACAGCGCCGGGGGCTGGCTGTCGGGCGATAGCCAAGCCGGATGCCACCACTGCACCACGGCGCCCGCTGCACCAAAGGCCACCAGCCCGTAGAGCGCCACGCCCACCATCTGGCGGGGGGTGAGCCCGAAGACGCCGAACATCATGATGACCGCGAGAATGGGCGGCGCAATGCCGCGCGCGGGGCCGGCGATCACATAGGCCGCCGCGTTGCAGGCAATCGCATAGACGATCTGGAACAGCGTGAGCGACGGGTCGGCAAAGCGCCGGCTGGCGCCGCTGCGGATGAGCACGAACACCGTGGTGATGCCCGCGCCGCACGCCAGGGTCCACCAGTACACCGGCACGGGATAGGTCAGGCCGGCGGCGGCCACCAGGTGCATCGCCCCGATGCAGCCCAGCATCAGCAGCGCCGACACCCCCGCCATGGCCAGGCGGATGCGCTGATGGGGATCGGTCGTGATGAGTGCATCCAGCGTCCGCTGGGCAAGGCCGCGGCGGCCCGTGGCCTCCTGGTTCACGCAAGCTCCTTTTCTCAGAGGCGCGGGGCTGCGGACCGCGCACGCTGTGTGGACTGTAGGCGGGCCGCGCGCGGTCTGAGAATAGGTAGTTGCCGTGAGCTGGAGGTCTGACCTGCCAGGGGGCGATGAGTTGTCCCGATGCCCTGTCGTGGGACTGCGTTGACGGGCGGTACCGGCCGCTGTGCAGTGCGGCGCCGGTTGCGCTACAGCCAGAATTCCTGCTCAGCTTTGTGGCCTTGGGTTTGCAACGCGGTGCACAGGGTGCGCAGCGTGGCTGGCAGGTCGGGGTCGGCCTGCAGGCGCTGCAGCCAGGCATGGTCGTGTGCGCTCAGCGGGAGGCGCGGGGCCGCGCCCCAGTCCTGCGGCTGCATGCGGTGGGCCTGCCAAGGCAGGCCCACCGCATGCCACAGCGCACCTGCGGCCAGCGCGATGGCCACGCCCGCGGGGTCAGGGTCGCAGCTCACATCGGCTGGTGCGGGGGCTTGCTGTAGCAGCCACTGCATCGCCTCCCGCCAGCTCTGCGGCGGCTGGCCGGGCAGCCAGACCACGCAAGTGCCGGGCGCGGCCGCCAGTGCCTGGCGCTCGAAGCTTGCACGGTTCTCGATCAGCCAGTAGCGGCGGGGCGCCCGCACCCTAGCCGGCGCGCCAAACAGGCGCGTGGGCAGGCCGCACAGGCCGGCAGCCGCCACATCGATGCAGCCCCCGGGCGCATTCAGAGTGAGCGAGCCGCCCAGCCACAACAGCGGCGCGAAGCGGGCGATGCCCAGCGCTTCCAGCGGCACATGGGCTTGCAGCCATTTCCATTCAGTCGGGGTGATGGCCTTGGTGGTGCCGCGCGCGTGCTGGGCGAAATCCTGGCGCAACCCGAAGCGCTGGTCGGCCTGCCAACTGGCCAAGGCTTGCAGCAACTGCAGGCGCGCCTGGCGCAGCGTCTCGCCCTGGCGGCTGTCCAGACAGTGGCGCACAGCGCTTTCTAGCCAGGGCTCCTGCTCGCCCAGGGCCTGCAGTTGTGCTGCCAACTGCTGGCGAGCGCTCTCGCGGGTGGCTGCGCTGCGCAGGCCCACGGCCTCCTGCAGCACGGCCACATCGCTCCACACGATGCGTTCGACGCGCCACTGGGCGTGGATGAAGCGTTCCATGGTGTGCAGCGCACCGGCATGCAGCAGCAGATCCAGGAGACCCTCGGCCAGCTCCAGCCGCTGCGCGCCCGCAATGTCCAACAGGGACTGCCATTGGCGTTCTGCCGCGTCGGCGCGCAGCCAGTCGCACAAAAGGGCCTGTTGGGCGGGGCGCAACGTTGGCAGGCTCGTCCACGGTGCGCCGTGCCGCGTACGGCGCCTGTGCCCGTTGGGTTGCGTGCGCAGGGCGGTCATGCGCTGAGGGGTTGGAGCTCCGGCACGCCGCGCCGCTTGGCCACGGCGATGGGCGGCGCCCAGCGGCTGCCGGCGGGCTTCTTGCTGGTCACGAGGGTGATCTCGGCGGGCTCGAACACCTCCAGGTTGTGCGTGATGGGCGTGGTCAGCACGTACTGCGCGCGCGTGCTGCGCAGGAAGTGGCCCACGAGCTGGATGTTGCGCACGTCCAGGTGGGCGAAGGGCTCGTCGATGAAGACGAAGCCGCCCGAGCCGCTTTCCTCGTCTTTCAGCAGGCCCACCAGCAGGATCAGCGACTTGATGACCTGCTGCCCGCCCGAAGCCTCGCCGTCGTTCAGCCCGATGCTGCCCTTGCCGTCGAAGGCGAAATGCACCTTCAGGCCCGCCTGGGCGAGCACGGTGTCGTCGTTCTCCAGCAGGGGCAGGTCGGCCGCCACTTCCACACCGGCCAGCTGGCCCAGCTCCTGGATGTTCTTGCGGTAGCGGCGCACCGTGCTGCGCAGCACCTCGATGTAACTCTCGCGCGCGTTCAGCACGGCCGTGGCGGCCTGGGCGTTCTTGACCTGGTGGTCCGACAGGCTGGCCGCCTGCTCGCGCACCGTCACGTCCATGCGGCGGTGGCGTTCTTCCACGGTGGCGTCCTGCTCCCAGGTGCTTTGCTCCAGCTCCTGCTCCACGGCATGCAGGCGCAGCTTGGCCTGGGTGTCGTTCACGTATTCGTCGACCAGCGCGCCCATGGCGGCGGGCGTGATCCAGCGCGCCGGGAACTGCGCGCGCTGGGCCTGGCTGCGGGCCACGGCCCCCTGTTGCTGGCGGCGGCGCGCGCTCCACTCCTGCGCGGCGCGCTCGCTGTCGCCGCGCGCGCGCTGCAGCTGCGCCTCCAGGCGCTTGTGCTCGTCGTTGAAGGCGCGGTGGCGGTCATGCGCGCGGGTGGATTCCTGCTCCAGGCGCTGCCACAGCTGGGCGGCGGCCACGCGCGCCTGCTTGGCGGCGGGCAACTGCTCGCGCGCCTGGGCAAACTCGTCGCTGCGGCGCGCCAGCTCCTCGGCGGCGCTGTGGCCTTCCAGGGCGCGGCGGGTGTCGGTGATCTGGCGCTTGAGGGCCATGAGCTGGTCCAGCACGGGTGCCAGCTGCGCATCGATGCGGGCCAGGTCGCGCTCGGCCGCGCTGCGGCGTGCCTGCACGGCACTGGCGCCGAACTGGTGCTCATGCGCCTCCACCCACATGGAGCGCGCGCCGCGCCCGTCGTGCATGTAGGCCTGGGGTGTGATCCAGGTGCCGCCCAGCTTCTTGCCCTCGCGCGGGTCGGCCACGCAGCGCAGGTTCTGCAGTTGCTGCACCAGCCAGCGCGGCACGGGCCCGGTGAAGCGCACATGCTCCAGCAGCGTGCCGCTCTCGCCCTTCAGCGCCACGCTGCCCGGCTCGACGATGTAGTGGCGGTAGCGCTCGCGCTCGCCCAGCTCCCAGGCCTCGGCCAGGTCGTTGGCCTGGTCCAGCAGCACCACCCAGCGGTGGCCGCGCAGCACGCCCTCGATGGCGGCGCGCCAGCGCTCGTCCTGCACTTCCACGGTTTCGGCGACGAAGCGGTGGCCGATGCCGGCGTTGGCCAGTTGTTTGCGAAAGCGCAGCACCTCGGGCGGCAGCGGCGGCAGGCTCTGGCCTTCAAGCGCGGCGAGCTGCGCGGCGGCCAGCTTGCGCCGCTGGGTGAGTTGGCTGCGCTCGTCCTGCAGGGCCGACTCCTGGTCCTGCAACTGGGCCAGGTGGGCCTGCAATTCGTCGGCATTGCTGCCCTTGTCCACCAGCGCCAGCAGCTCCTGCTCGCGCTGGGCCAGCTTTTCCAGCGGGGCCTCGTGGCGTGTGGCCTCGTCCAGCTGCGTGCGCGCCTGGTCGCGCTCTGCGCGCAGCTGCTCGGCTTGCTGTTGCGCGCGCGTGCCTTCCTCCAGCAGGTGCAGCAGGCGCTTGTTCTGCACCGCCTGCTCCGCCAGGGCTGCGCGGTGCTGGGCCTTCTGGCGGCGCAACTCGCGCGATTGTTTGGTGAGCTGCTCGCGCTCGCCCCACCAGCCGAGCACGGGCAGCACCTCGGTGGCCAGGCGCTCGCGCTCGGCCAGGCGCATCTGCCAGGTCTTGTAGCTGGTCACGCGGTTGTGCAGTTCGGAGAGCTGCGCGCGGCTGTGGTCCAGTTCGCGCTCGGCCTGCGCCATCTCGCGCGCCAGCTGCTGCTGGTGCTCGCGCGCCTGGTCGTAGGCATCCAGCACCTGCTGGTCGCCGAACACGTCGAACACCAGGCGCAGCAGCTCGCGCGGGCTGAATTCGCACAGCCGGTCGGTCTGGCCCTGCTCCAGCGAGAGCACGCGCGCAATCGCCGGCGACAGGCCGGCGGCGGCCAGCACGCGGCCCCAGGCCTCCACGCCCATGAAGCCCAGGTCCTTCTCGGGCATGTCCAGCAGCTGCTCGATGGAGACATCGCCCTCCACCAGGCAGTAGCGGCGCTGCCAGTCGCCCCCGTTCTTGTCGATGCGGCAGGCCAGCGTGACCTGGTCGCTGTAGAGCAGGCGGCGCGCAAACGGGCGGCTGGAGCTTTGCCGGCCCTGCGGCCGGTTGTCCACCACGGCGCGCAGCCAGGCGGTCTGCGCGCCGGCGTGGCGCGCGTAGGTGCGGTAGTCGCGCGGGGCCGAGCAGCGCAGGCCCAGCAGGGTGCGCATGGCGTCCAGCAGCGTGGTCTTGCCCGAGCCGTTGGGGCCGGCAATCGTGATGATGGAGCCGTCCAGCGGCAGGGCCACGCGCTGGCAGTAGTCCCAGTGAACGAGTTCCAGGGTTTGCAGGTGGAACATGGCGGTCAGTTCTCCTGCACTGTGGATGCTTCGTTATTCATAGCTTCTGGCGCTTGCTGTTCGGGCGTTAGAGGCTGATTTGGCTCGTATTCCGGCGCAGCCGCGCGCTCGCGCAGCAGTACGTCGGCCAGCGCGCCGTCCAGGATGCGCGGGGCGAGCACGTCGTAGTCCAGCAGCACGTCCAGCAGCGGCCCCTCGGCGATCTCGTCCTGGCGGCGCAGGATGAAGCCGTGGCGCTCCAGCAGCTTGAGGTTGGCGTCCAGGCGCAGCTTCTTGCCCAGCTGCGGGCCATAGTCCTCCAGCAGCGCCTTGTACGACAGCACGGGGCTGGCCACGCTGGCCTGGGGCAAGGGCTTGGCACCGGGGAAAAAGTCGTTCTGCCCCGCGTCGGCCTCCTGCACGCGGCTGGTCTGGCGCTCGCGCTTCGGTAAAACGATGAGCGCCCACAGCACGATGAGCAGCGCCTGCGCGTCGCGCGGCAGCTCCAGGTTGTTGTTGGCGTTCAGGCCGGACTCGCCCATCACCCCGTTCTGCGCGGCGCTCAAGAGGGCCACGCTCACGTGGTCGGCGTAGATGCTGTCCATCCAGCGCAGGCCGGATTGGGCCAGGCGTTGCTCCACCTGGGCAAAGAGTTCGGCATCGACCAGCGCGCGCTTCACACGCGGGTGGCTGCGGGGCAGCCAGCGGCGCGTGAGCAGCTCGGCGATCAGCAGGGCGGCGTCATCCATTCTTCACTTCCTCGGTGCCCTGGGGGCGGTCGGGTTCGGCCGGCACCAGCCGGCCACGGCTGAGCAGCTCCACCTGGTGGTGGTCCAGCGGCTCGGCCTGCGGCTGCCATTCGATGCGCCACGGCTGGCGCGCCAGCTCGCCCGTCAGGCCCGGCAGCACGGCGGCCTGCGGATCGCCCAGCAGGGGCATGAGCTGGGCCTTGTAGGCCAGCTGCGCGTAGCGCGTGGCGCCGGGGCGCGGGCCCAGCAGGGCCTCGGCCGCGGTGCGGGCGGCATCGGCATGGCCGCCGTCGCGGGCCCATTCGGCGAGCAGCGCATTCAGGTCGCCCAGCTCGCGCGGCAGGGCCACGGCGGTCAGCGTGCCGGCCGGGGCGCTCTGCGCGCCGGGCAGGGCCTCGGCCTGCGCGGGCTGGGGGCGGTCGCGTTCGAACTCGGCCTCCACCACGTCCAGCAGCTCGTGCGGGGCCAGCGTGGCCAGTTGCGTGGGCTGGGCCACGGCGCCGTCCAGCAGGCGGTGCAGCTGCGGCGCGGCCTGCAGCCAGCGCTTCACGTCGGTGCTGGTGATGCCGGTGGTGCCCAGCGTCACGCGCTGGCGGTCCACCTGCTGCAGCGCACGGTTGAACTGGCTGGCCATGGCCAGCAGGCGCGACTGCGCCTGGCCCAGGCCGCGCGCCGCGCGCTCCAGCAGCAGGTGGCCGTGGCTGTTGCCGATGATGGCGGTGATGGCGTCGGAGGCGCGGTCGATGAGCTGGGCTGCGCGGTCGTAGCGCTTGCGCGCCTCGCGCAGGCGGAACTCGGAGCCGCTGGCGATGGCGTCGGCAAACTCGCCGTGCAGGCGCGCCAGCTGCGCCTGCAGCAGCTGCACCTGGCCCGCATCCACGCTGCCGAGCTGGTTGGCGCCCACCACCTGGCCCAGCAGGGCGGCCAGTTCGCCGCCGTCGGCGTTGTCGTCCTCGGGCGCGGGGCTGGTCAGCGGTGCCAGCAGGCCGGCCACGCGCTGGGCCAGCGCGGGCAGGTGGTAGCTGCGCTGGGTCTCGTCCCAGGCCAGCAGGCCCACGTCGCGCAGGCGCTTGAGCACCGTCTCCAGCGCTTCGGGGCGCAGCGCGTGAAAGAGTTCGTCGATGCGTTCGCGCGGCAGTTGCGCGTCGCCCTGCGCCGCCAGTTGCAGGAACACCCACACGCGCAGCTGCACCAGCGCCGCGGGGCCGTGGAACAGGCCGCTCAGCGCCTGCGTGAGCGGCTGCTGGCGCGACAGGTGCCACAGCAGCGGGGAGTCCTGCGCGGTATCGTCAAAACTGTAGGCGTCGCGAAAGAAATCCGCGATGGCGCCCATGCCTACGCCCATGCCTGCGCCCACGCCGTTGTCCAGCGCGTCATCGCCGACCTGTGGCGCCAGGTCGTCCGGGGCCAGTGCGCGCATCAGGCCAGCCCCAGCAGTGCCAGCGCCGCCACCGAGGCGGTTTCCGCCCGCAGCACGCGCGCGCCCAGGCTGGCCGGCGCAAAGCCCTGGGCCAGCGCGGCGTCTTCCTCCTGCGCGGTCAGGCCGCCCTCGGGGCCGTGCAGCACCCAGACGGCGCCGGCCTGGGCCGCGGCTTCCCGCAGCGGGCGGCTGCCGCTGCGCAGCGACAGCAGCAGGCGTGCGGCGTCTGGTGCGAGTGCGTCGGCAGGGGGCTGGCGCAGCCAGTCGGCCAGGGACAGCGGCGCGTGCACGGAGGGCACGCGGTTGCGCCCGCATTGCTCGCAGGCCGCCACGGCAATCGCCTGCCAGTGTTGCTGGCGCTTGGCGGCGCGCTCGCCGGACAGCTTGAGCACGCTGCGTGCCGCGGCAATCGGCCGGATGCTCGCGGCACCCAGCTCGGTGGCCTTTTCCACCAGCCAGTCCATGCGCTCGTTGGCGGGCATGCCCACCACCAGGTGCACGGCGCGCGCGGCCTCGCGCTCCACGGCGCTGTGGCTGCCGACCTGCACCTGCACATCGCTGCGGCCCATGTGGGTGACGGTGGCGCTCCACTCGCCGCCCTCGCCGTTGAACAGCGTGACCGCGTCGCCCGGCTGCAGGCGCAGCACCTGCACATGGCGCGCGGCCGTCGGCGGCAGCGTGAGCTGCGCATCAGCGGCCAGGGGCAGGGGGCAATGAAAACGGGGCATATCTTTCAAAAATGGTAGCTGCCAGCGCTTGGTGGACAAGCGCTGGAGGCTGATTTGGCTTGTAAACCTAGACGCGCCCGAAGGCGTAGCCCATGGCGGCCTGGGTGCCTTCCAGTTCGTCCACCAGCCGCAGCAGCGGCGACAGCTCGCGGTAGCGGCCGGCCGTCTGGCGGATGTAGGCGATGAAGCGCGGTGCGTCGGCCAGGTACTTGGGCTTGCCGTCGCGCAGCGTCAGGCGCGCGAAGATGCCGGCCACCTTCAGGTGGCGCTGCAGCGCCATGAAGTCCACCGCGCGGTAGAAGTCGCCGAAGTCCGCACCCCAGCCGCTGCCGCTCGCGGCGCCGAGAATGCCCGCACGCCGGGCCTTCTCCCAGTAACGCACGGTAATGTCGATGACGAAG
Source organism: Diaphorobacter sp. LR2014-1 (assembly GCF_002916785.1). Lineage (NCBI taxonomy): Bacteria > Pseudomonadati > Pseudomonadota > Betaproteobacteria > Burkholderiales > Comamonadaceae > Diaphorobacter > Diaphorobacter sp. LR2014-1. The sequence goes on from NZ_MTBE01000001.1 coordinate 314,990, forward strand.
TCTTCTTCCCAGCTGATGAAGGCGTCGCGCATCAGGCTGGCGATGTCATAGGTCACGGGGCCGTAGACCGCGTCCTGGAAGTCCAGCACGCCCAGGCGCTCGTCCGCACCCACCATCAGGTTGCGCATCATGAAGTCGCGGTGCACGTACACGCTGGGGGCCGCCAGGTTCTGCGCCACGATGGCGTCGAAGGCGCGGGCCAGCGTGGTTTGCTGAGCGTCGGTCAGCGTGGCCTGGCGGTGGCGGGCGATGTACCAGTCGGGAAAGAGCTGCAGCTCGCGGCGCAGCAGCGGCTCGTCGTAGGCCGGCAGCACGCCGGGGCGCGAGGCGCGCTGCCAGTCGATGAGCAGGTCCACGGCCTGCAGGTACCAGGCGTGCGCGGCGGCCGGGTTGGCGGGGTCCAGGCGCTCGATGGCGGTCTGCGCGCCCAGGTCGGACAGCAGCATGAAGCCGTGCGCCTCGTCCCAGGCCAGGATCTGGGGCGCGCGCAGGCCGGCCGCCTGCAGCAGCGCCTGCACCTGCACGAACGGGCGGCAATCTTCCTTGTCGGGCGGCGCGTCCATGACGATGCGGCTGGTGCCATCAACAGCGTCCAGGCGCAGGTAGCGGCGAAAGCTCGCGTCCGCGGACGCCGGGCGCAGGGACTCGGGCCGCAACTGGAGCGAGGCGGCCAGCGGGGCCAGCCAGGCGTTGAAGGCTGCCTGGCGGGTCGGGTCGGTCCAATGCACGGCGCTCGCATGCACGGCGCCCGTATGCACGGCGCCCGTATGCACGGCGCCCGTGGCCGGCTCGGATGTGCCCGCCGGAGTGGGGGAAGAGGGGTGGCTCATGGATAATCGGATTCTACAAACCCGGCCTTCCCCGGCGGGGTGGCCCGCGGTGCCCGTGCCTAGCGGCCCGCCGTCCGTCGCAATCCATGGATCGTCTCCCCTTGCCCCACGCCCTGCACGTCCCGACGCACCGCCCATTCGCCGCGCCCCTGCCTCCGCGCAGCATGCTGGCGCGGCTGGCGGCCCTGATGCTGTGCGGCGTGCCATTGGCCGTGCTGGCCCAGGCACAGCCCGCGGCGGACGCTGTCCCGACCGAGCCTGCGCCGGCGCTGCGCTCCAGCCCGCGCCTGCAGGAGGTGCTGCCCTACGGTATCCGCCAGCAACTGCCGGTGTTCGTGCGCGGAGACCGCGTGACGGGCCAACCGGACATCCAGGCCACGATCGAGGGCAACGCCGAGCTGCGCCGCGGCGACACGGTGGTGCATGCCGACCGCATGCAATACGACGTGGCCGATGACCGCGCGCGCGCCAGCGGCAACGTGCTCATCAACCGCGCGGGCAACCGGTATGAAGGCTCGCAGCTGGACCTGCGCGTGGAGGCCTTCACCGGCTTCTTCAGCGACGCGCGCTACCGCTTCCTGGAGACCGCGGCGCATGGCGAGGCCTCGCGCGTGGACTTCCTCGACCGCGACCGTTCCGTGGTGCACAACGCCACCTACACCACCTGCGAGCGCACCGACGAGGTCAGTTGGCAGCCCGACTGGATCCTGCGCGCCGAGCGCATCCACCTGGACCGCGTGGAGGACGTGGGCACGGCCGAGAATGGCGTGCTGGAGTTCAAGGGCGTGCCGGTGCTGCCGATTCCGCACATCACCTTCCCGCTGTCGGACCGGCGCAAGTCCGGCCTGCTGCCGCCCACGCTCGGGCTGGACAGCGTCAGCGGCTTCGAGTACGCGCAGCCGTACTACTGGAACATCGCGCCCAACCGCGACGCCACCATCACGCCTACGGTCATGACGCGGCGCGGCGTGGCCCTGGGCACGGAGTTCCGCTACCTGGAGCCGCGCTACAGCGGCGAGCTGACGGCCGACTACATGCCCAACGACCGGCTGCGCGACCGCGACCGCTGGGCCTACGGCATCAAGCACCGCGCTACCTTTGATACGCCCGCAGGCGGCGTGGGACTGGGCATCGACATCAAGCGCGTGAGCGACGACAACTACTGGCGCGATTTTTCCCAGCGCAACAGTGGCCGCAGCGGCGTGAACGACCAGCTCACCCAGCGCCTGCTGCCGGGCGACGCGACGCTGAACTGGGCGCGCGGCGAGCATTCGCTGCTGCTGCGCACCCTCAAGTGGCAAACGCTGCAGGACGTGAACGCGCCCATCATCCCGCCCTACGACCGCATGCCGCAGCTGCGCTGGGAGTACCGGCCGCTGCAGCTGGCCGGCGGGCTGGATGCGAGTGTCGAGGCCGACTACACCAGCTTTCACGCCGACCGCGCCTACACCGGCCAGCCCAACGCCAAGCGCAGCTACACCATGGCGCAGGTCAGCCGGCCGTTCCTGGCGCCGGCGGGTTTCATCACACCGCGCGTGCAGCTGCACAGCACGCACTACGAGTTCGATGCGCCGCTGGCCAACGGCCAGCGCACCGCCAGCCGCACGCTGCCCACGTTCAGCCTGGACAGCGGCCTGGTGTTCGAGCGCGACGCCCGCTATTTCGGCCGCGACTTCCTGCAGACCCTGGAGCCGCGCGCCTTCTATACCTACACCCCGTACCGCGACCAGCGCCTGCTGCCGATCTACGACACCGCGGTGAACGACTTCAACTTCGCGTCGATCTACACCGAGAACGCCTTTGGCGGACAGGACCGGCTGGCCGACAACAACCTGCTCACGCTGGGCGTGACCACGCGCCTGCTCGACCCCGACACCGGCGCCGAGGCCGCGCGCTTCGGCGTGGCACAGCGCGTGCGCTTTTCCGACCAGGAAGTCACCATGCCCGGCGGCTCGCCGGTGAACGAGCGGCTGTCGGACGTGCTGCTGGGCGCGGGCATCAACTGGACGCCGCAGTGGGGCTTCGACTCCACGGTGCAATACAACCCCAAGACCGGCCGGTCCCTGCGCACCACGGTGGGGGCGCGCTATTCGCCCGGCAACTACCGCACGGTGAGCGCGGCCTACCGCATGCAGAAGGTCACCGGCCTGATCACCGAGCCCAGCGAGCAGATCGACGTGGGCTGGCAGTGGCCGCTCAACGACCTGTGGGGCGACCGCGGCGACAAGCCTTCCTCTGCCGGGGGGCGCTGGTACAGCGTGGGGCGGCTGAACTACAGCCTGCAGGACCGCAAACTGGTGGACACCGTGGTGGGCCTGGAGTACGAGAGCTGCTGCTGGATCGGTCGAGTGGTGCTGGAGCGCCTGCAGCGCAGCGTTACGTCGTCCAACACCCGGCTCATGTTCCAGATCGAATTCATCGGCTTCTCGCGCCTGTCGCTGGGCTCCAACCCGCTGTCCAGCCTCAAGCAGAATGTGCCGCGCTACCAGTTCCTGCGCGAAAGCGTGTCCACCCCCAGCCGCTTCACCCAGTACGATTGATCGCCTTGCGCGCCGCCCCGCTTTGGGGACGCGCCGCCTTGCACCATGAATTTGCACCACGCCATGAAACACCGTGCCTTGACCCTGGGCCTGGTCTGCCTGACCGCCGTCGCACCGCTGGTGCCCATGAGCGCCCATGCGCAGGGGCTGCGCCCATCGGCCTCCGGCCAGCCGCGCCTGCCTTCCGCAGCGACGCTGCTGCCGCCGGCCGGGGCGACGGCCTCCAATGCGCCGCGGCAGGCGGACTACATCGTCGCCGTGGTCAATTCCGAGCCCATCACCAACAACGAGGTGCGCCAGCGCACCGAGCGCGTGGTGCAGCAGATCGCCAGCCAGGGCGGCAAGGTTCCGCCGCAGGAGCTGCTGGCCAAGGAGGTGCTGGAGCGCCTGATCCTGGAGAAGATCCAGGTGCAGCAGGCCAAGGAGACCGGCATCAAGGTGGACGACTATGCCGTCAACCAGGCCGAGCAGTCGGTGGCGCGGCAGAACAGCATCAGCGTGGACGAAATGCACCGGCGCCTGGCCGCCGATGGCATCAGCAAGGAGCGCTTTCGCGAAGAACTGCGCAACCAGCTGCTGGCGCTGCGCCTGCGCGAGCGCGACGTGGAGTCGCGCGTGCGTGTGAGCGACCTGGAGGTGGACCAGTACCTGCGCGAGCAGCGGCAGGCCGCCGGCCCGGGCAAGCTGGAACTCAACCTGGGCCACATCCTGGTGAAAGTGCCTGAGAACGCCGGCCCGGACGAGGTGGCCCAGCGCTCGGCGCGCGCGCAGGAGGCGCTGGCCAAGGTGCAGGCGGGCGGCGACTTTGGCGCCGTGGCGCGCGAGTATTCCGATGCGCCCGAAGGCGCCAACGGCGGACTGCTGGGCCTGCGCCCGGCCGACCGCTATCCCGAGTTGTTCGTGAACGCCACGCAGCAAGCCAGCGTGGGCAGCGTGGTCGGCCCGGTGCGTTCGCCCGCGGGCTTTCACATCCTGAAGGTGGTGGACAAGACCCAGAGCGGCGTGCCCACCACGGCCGTGCAGAGCCACGCGCGCCACATTCTGCTGCGCACCAATGCCAACCTGTCGGAACGCCAGGCGGCCGAGCGGCTGGAGGATCTGCGCGATCGCGTCGCGCGCGGCGGCGCCGACTTCGCGGCGCTGGCACGCGAGTATTCGCAGGACGGCAGCGCCAAGGACGGCGGCGACCTGGGTTGGGCATCGCCCGGGCGCTACGTGCCCGAATTCGAAGAGGCGCTCAATGCCCTGCGCCCTGGCGAGATCAGCCGTCCCGTGGTGTCGCGCTTTGGGGTGCACCTGATCCAGCTGCTGGAGCGCCGCGAGGCCAAGCTCACCCAGCGCGAGCAGCGTGAAATGGTGCGCGACACCGTGCGCGAAAAGAAGCTCGACGAGGCCTTCGCCACCTGGATCCAGGAAGCCCGGGGTCGGGCCTACGTGGAATACCGCGACGCTCCGCAATGAAGCACATCCCGCGCAAGCGCTTCGGTCAGCACTTCCTGAGCGACCAGGGCATCATCGATGCGATCGTGCGCGCCATCGCGCCCGAGCCCGGGCAGCCCATGGTGGAGATCGGCCCGGGGCTGGCGGCGCTGACCCAGCCGCTGGTTGAACGCCTGGGCCGGCTCACAGTGGTCGAACTGGACCGCGACCTGGCCGCTCGGCTGCGCCAGCACGGGCAGCTCGATGTCATCGAGTCCGATGTGCTGAAAGTAGACTTTGCGCAGGTAGCGCAAGCGCTGAATGCTCCCAAGATAAGAGTGGTCGGCAACCTGCCCTACAACATCTCCACGCCCATCCTGTTCCATCTGCTGGCGCACGTGCGGGTCATTGCGGACCAGCATTTCATGCTGCAAAAGGAAGTCATCGACCGCATGGTGGCCGCGCCGGCGACCAGCGCCTATGGCCGGCTCTCGGTGATGCTGCAATGGCGCTACGCCATGGAGAACGTGCTGTTCGTGCCGCCCGAGAGCTTCGACCCGCCGCCGCGCGTGGACAGTGCGGTGGTGCGCATGGTGCCGCACGAAGCGCCCGAGGCGCTGTCGATGTCCGTGCTGGAGGAGTTGGTGCAGGTGGCCTTCAGCCAGCGGCGCAAGCTGTTGCGCCACACGCTGGGCCGCTGGCTCGAAGCGCGGCAGTTTGCCGGCACGTTCGACACCCAGCGCCGGGCCGAGGAGGTGCCGGTGAGCGAGTACGTCGCATTGGCGCAGGAATGCTCCTGAAATAGGAGCTGCTCGCGCTTATTGGTAGGGCGCTAGCGCCCGATTTGATTCAAAGCGCAAAACCGTGACCGGCCGGAGCAGGGCTGCGGCCGGTCATGCTTCATCACGCGGCCGTGAGCCAGTAGCCAGCGTTGAAGGGGCTGCTCATGCGCAGCGCCATGGGGGAGACGTCCACCAGCTTGTCGGTGGGCATCTTCTCGCCCACGGGATCGATCGCGATCTCTATGGCCTGGGAGGCGGCACTGCCGTGCTCCTCCTGCGCCCGTTCCGCCTGGCCGGCGGTTGCAGAACGGGCTACAGAAAAGAATAGAAGCAGCGGAACGGGATCTTGCGGTCGCTCCAGTAGTCGGCGGCATCGCGGAAGATGTCCAGCAGCTGCTCCCGGGCTTCCTTGTCGAACTTGGCCGTGATCGGGATCTGCTCCAGCACCACGATGAAGCCCGGCTGCGGGCCCGACTTGTGCAGCGGATCGGTCATGCAGTCGTACAGCGCGTCGAAGTTCTTGCCGAAGTGCGCCGGGAAGGTGAACTGCGTGGCGATCAGGTCCAGGATGTCCTGCTTGGACTGCGCATGTGCCAGGTTGGCATACAGGAAGTGGTGGCCCATGGCGCGCGCCGTGTCCTGCAGGTCGTGCACCCGGAAGGCACGGATCGACTGCACGATATTGGGGCGCACACCGCGCAGAAGCGTTTCCTGGTCTTTACGAAGTGGCGTTTCCATCTCCGTTGCTCTTTCTTTTAGAGGTCCACGAATAAGAAGTATCCGACAGCCTGGCGAAGGCGGCTAGCGGAAGAAAAACCGTTGGTGCGATGCATCAGGGGCCTTGCCAGGGGATTTGCCGCAAGGGGCATTCCTGGCGTTCATTCCCTGATTTCTCGAAAGCTCGCGTAATGGTCGCTGGTGAAATAGCAGGCGTCCGGTGTGCGGGGAGCGCCCCCGCACACGATGCGCCGCGCTCCCCGGTGGCGCACGCCGGGCGTGCGCACCGTGTATTCGCGGTAATAGCCGCGTTTCTTCAGGGGGAGCAGACGCTCGCGGTTGCCGAATACCGAACCATCCTTGTCGTACGGGAACGGCCCACCCTCATGGATCAGCGCATAGGTGGCCCGCCCCTGCGGGGGGAGCTCAGCCAGCGAGATGGGAGGATTGGCGGCAGTGTCAGGGAGCTGCCGCGCGGACACCACCACGGGCGCAAGCGTGACCGCAGCACCCAGAACGCACGCCCCCATTGCCTTGTACGCCCGGATGGCGACAGCCTGCAACATCCACTACACCTTTCAGAAACTACGGGTTAACCCGAAATTTCGACCCGCTAGTGTGACAAAAAGGCGCACATAAGGCAAGCGCCTGCCCAAAAAATGGGCAGAAACGAAGGGCAATTGTCAGCGCCCACTCGTAGAGCGGCGCTTGTCATGGCCGTTATCGGGCCGCGTTGGCATCCGCCACGGTGAGGGCGGTCATGTTGACGATGCGGCGCACCGTGGCGCTGGCGGTGAGAATGTGCACCGGCTCAGCCGCGCCCAGCAGCACCGGGCCAATGGCGATATTGCCGCCAGCGGCGGTCTTGAGCAGGTTGTAGGAGATGTTGGCCGCGTCGATGTTGGGCATGACCAGCAGGTTCGCGTCGCCCGCCAGCGTGCCATGGGGCATGAGGGCCGAGCGGGCCTTGCCGTCCAGCGCCACGTCGCCGTGCATTTCGCCGTCCACCTCCAGCCAGGGCGCCTGCACGCGCAGCAGGTCCAGCGTCTGGCGCATCTTGACCGCGCTGGGTTGGTTGCTGGATCCGAAGTTGGAGTGCGACAGCAACGCTGCCTTGGGCTTGATGCCGAAGCGCATCATCTCCTCGGCCGCCATGATCGTGATCTCGGCGAGCTGCTCGGCCGTGGGGTCGTAGTTCACATGGGTGTCCACCACGAACACCTGGCGATCGGGCAGCAGCAGGCCGTTCATGCAGGCGTAGGTGTTCACGCCGGCGCGCTTGCCGATCACCTGGTCGATGTACTGCAGATGGTGCGATGTGTGGCCCCAGGTGCCGCAGATCAGGCCGTCCACCTCGCCCTTGTGCAACAGCATCGAGCCGATCAGCGTCAGGCGCCGGCGCATCTCGATCTTGGCGATGGGCACCGTCACGCCCTTGCGCTCGGTCATGCGGTGGTAGGTTTGCCAGAAGTCGCGGTAGCGGTGGTCCTGCTCCACGTTGACCACGTCGTAGTCCTGGCCCTCTTTCAGGCGCAAGCCGAATTTCTCGATGCGCTGGGCGATGATGGCCGGGCGGCCGATGAGCGTGGGGCGCGCGATCTTCTCGTCCACCACGATCTGCGCGGCGCGCAGCACGCGCTCTTCCTCGCCCTCGGAGAAGGCTACGCGCTTCTTGGGAGCCACCTTGGCCGCCGTGAAGATCGGCTTCATGGTCGTGCCGGAGGCGTAGACGAAGGTCTGCAGATGGTCGCGGTAGGCGTCCATGTCGGCCACGGGGCGCTGTGCCACGCCGCTGTCGGCCGCGGCCTGCGCCACCGCCGGTGCGATCTTCATCATCAGGCGCGGGTCGAACGGCTTGGGAATCAGGTAGTCCGGGCCGAAGGCCAGCGGCTCGCCGACATAGGCGGCAGCCACCACTTCGCTCTGCTCGGCCTGGGCCAGCTCGGCGATGGCATGAACGGCGGCGATCTCCATCTCGGTGGTGATCGTCGTCGCGCCGCAGTCCAGCGCGCCGCGGAAGATGTACGGGAAGCACAGGACGTTGTTGACCTGGTTCGGATAGTCGGTGCGGCCGGTGGCGATGATGGCGTCGTCGCGGACAGCCTTCACGTCTTCGGGCGAGATCTCGGGGTTGGGGTTGGCCAGCGCGAAGATCAGCGGGCGCGCGTTCATCTTGCGGACCATGTCTTGCTTGAGCACGCCGCCGGCCGACAGGCCGAGGAACACGTCGGCACCTTCGATCACCTCCGCCAGCGTGCGGGCGGACGTCTTCTGGGCGTATTGCACCTTGTCCTCGTCCATGAGCTCGGTGCGTCCTTCGTAGACCACGCCGGCCAGGTCGGTCACCCAGATGTTTTCCCGTGGAATGCCCAGCTTGACCAGCAGGCCCAGGCAGGCCAACGCGGCCGCGCCGGCGCCCGAGGTCACGAGCTTGATCTTCTTGGGGTCCTTGCCGGCCACCTTCAGGCCGTTGAGGATGGCGGCGCCCACGACGATGGCCGTGCCGTGCTGATCGTCATGGAACACCGGAATGTTCATGCGCTCGCGCAGCTTGCGCTCGATGTAGAAGCAGTCCGGGGCCTTGATGTCTTCCAGGTTGATGCCGCCGAACGTGGGTTCCAGCGAGGCAATGATCTCGATGAGCTTGTCCGGGTCCTTCTCGTTGATCTCGATGTCGAACACATCGATGCCCGAGAACTTCTTGAACAGAACGCCCTTGCCTTCCATCACCGGCTTGCCGGCCAGCGGGCCGATATCGCCCAGGCCCAGCACGGCCGTGCCGTTGGTCACCACGCCGACCAGGTTGCCGCGGGCGGTGTAGCGAAAGGCAGCGGCGGGGTCCTTGACGATCTCTTCGCAGGGCGCGGCCACGCCGGGGGAATAGGCCAGTGCCAAGTCATGCTGATTGACCATCTGCTTGGTCGCAGCAATCGTGATCTTGCCGGGCTGGGGAAACTCGTGATATTCGAGTGCGGCACGACGCAGCAGGGCGCGCTTGTCGGTAGGGTTGTGGGCCGTGTTGTCGGACATCAAGCGTCTCCAATCGTCAGCGAAGGCATGGCCGACGTGGCGGCATGCGAGCACTGCGCCCCGTCGGCGGTATGTAAGGGGAGCCGATTGTAGGACGCGAGGCTGTCAGTCTGCCGTCAAGTGAAACACCTGTGATCGCAGTGCAGGCAGTTCCGTGTGCCGGTATTCACGCCGGATCGAGCGGGTATACCGGCCGGCGCACCCGCCTAAAAGGGAACCGCGCATAGTCCGATGTGGTTACGCCCGGGCTGTCGCACTCGACAAGACCCTCGGAAAGGGGCGTGAACACGGGCCGGCAGTACATCCGTGACTTGAGCAGCAGGAACCGGAAGCGCGTGGGATCCAGCCCCACGCAGTGGAACACACCGAGGTCCCACGGCTCATGGGTCTGCTCGGACACCACGATCTGCGCGCTACCGGTATCGAACAACACCGTGCGCCCCATGTGGCAGCGCTGGCCTGTGTAGATCGGGCCCGTGACGGTGTAGCTGCCATCGCTCACGGCGCGCACCGTGCCGTGCAGGCGCAGTGGCTTCTTGTGCAGGCCGATGCGGTCGAGTGGCACCTTGTTGCCAAGGTCGACGTCCACCTCGCCACCCTCGCCGGCTGCGATGAGCCGGGCCACGGCCTCCGGGTCGCACAGAGGCCCCATGGCGATGCCGGTGAGGCCCCGCTCCAGCGCGGCCTGCAGCACGTCCATGGTGTCGCAGGTGCCGCCCGACATGCAGTTGTCGCCGTGGTCGAGCAGCAGCACGGGGCGGGTGGCGCCTTGTGCCATGTCCTGCGCGCGGCGCAGAGAGTCTTCCAATGGGTCGCTGCGGTAGACATATTCCGTCCGCCGCTGCCATATTTGCCGCGCCAGCCCGTCTACGGCATCCTGGGTGGCGGCCGCATCCTCCGCGCGGCAGGTGGCGACGACGCTCACGCAGGGTGCCTCGATGTCGGCCAGCGAGAAGCCGCCGAACACGGAGACAGCGGGCAGCCCGCTACGTTCGAGGCCGCGCGCGGCCTCCACGGCATCGCGCATCGGGCCCTCAAGCGTGGTGCTGCGCAGCGTGTGGCTCATGAGCGGCAGGCGGTGCCAGCACACACGAAAGTGCGCCTCGCCGCGCAGCATCTGCAGCAGCAGGCGACCTGCGTGCTCTCCGGTTTCGTACATGTCGATGTGCGGGTAGGTCTTGAAGCCCACCATCACGTCGGCGCTCTGCACCATCTGCTCGGTGATGTTGCCATGCAGGTCCAATGCCACGCCTATGGGCACGCCGGGCGCTGCAGCGCGCACGCGCGCGAGCAGATCGCCCTCCCCATCGTCGGTGTGCTCGGCCACCATCGCGCCGTGCAGGTCGAGCAGGATGGCATCGGAGCCGGGAGCTGCCTCGACGATACGGCGCGTGAGCTCGTCGTAGGCCTTCGCGTGCACGGGACCGCTGGGGTTGGCCGTGGCGGACACGGGCGTGACCAGCGTGGCCCCCATCCTCTCGGCCAGGTCGATGAAGGCCGCCATGGCCGTGCGCATGCCCTTGTTGGCGCGCAAGGCCGCCTCGCCAAAAGCCGGCGAGAACGCCTCCAGGGGCGTGGGTACGGGCGAGAAGGTGTTGGTCTCGTGGTTGAGCCGCGCAACCAGGATCTTCATGCCACCACCCCGGCACTGGCGAGCATGGCGCGCAGCAGCACGTTGCATCCGGCCTCCAGGTGGGCGGGATCTGCGTCTTCGATCTCGTTGTGGCTGATGCCGTCAGCGCAAGGCACGAAGATCATCGCCGCGGGCGCCACGCGCGCCACATAGACTGCGTCATGGCCCGCTCCGCTCACCACATCCATGCAGCTGTAGCCCAGGTCCGCGGCGTTGGCGCGCACGGCCTCCACCAAGTGCGGCGTGAACGGCTGCGGTGGGAAGTACACCACCTGCTCCACGTCGATGACCAGGCCGCGCTCGGCGGCGATGCGCGCGCAGGCGGCGCGCAGCGCGGCGTCCATGTCCAGCAGCTGGGCGTCGTCGGGCGCGCGCAGGTCCACGCTGAGCTTCACGCGGCCCGGGATCACGTTGCGCGAGTTGGGATGCACCTCCAGCGAGCCCACGGTGCCGCGCGCATGCGGCAGGCGGTCCAGTGCGATGCGGTTGACCTCGGCCACCAGCGCACTCGCGGCCAGCAGCGCATCCTGGCGCAATTCCATGGGCGTGGGGCCGGCATGCGCCTCCATGCCCTGCACGGTGACGTCATACCAGCGCTGGCCCAGCGCGGCCTGTACCACGCCGATCACGCGCTCATGGTTCTCCAGCACGGGGCCTTGTTCGATGTGCGCCTCGAAGTAGGCGCCCACGGCGGGTGCTGCGCCGGCCTGGCCCGCGTAGCCGATCGCGGCGAGGGCTTCGGCCACGCTCACGCCCTGGGCGTCACGCTGTGCAAGGGCATGCTCCAGCGTGAACGCTCCCGCGAACACGCCCGAACCCATCATTACGGGCACGAAGCGTGAGCCTTCTTCGTTGGTCCACACGGCGACCTCGATGGGGGCGCGGGTGCGCACGCCAGCGGCATTGAGCGTGCGCACTACTTCCAGGCCGGCCATCACGCCGTAGTTGCCGTCGAACTTGCCGCCGGTGGGCTGGGTGTCGATGTGGCTGCCCGTCATCACCGGCGCCAGGCTGTCGTCCGCGCCTGCACGGCGCGCGAAGATGTTGCCGATGGCATCGATGCGGATGCTGCAGCCGGCCTCGCGCGCCCACTGCACGAAGAGGTCGCGGCCCTGCCGGTCCAGGTCGGTGAGGGCGATGCGGCACACGCCACCTTTGGGGGTGCCGCCGATGCGCGCGAGGTCCATCAGCGATTTCCACAGGCGTGCGCCGTCGATGCGCAGCGCAGTGGCGGGGGATGTTTGCATGTCCATGAAAGAGTCCTTCACTGCTGTTCGCAGCGCGATGCGGCCTCCGCGCTTTTGGGGCGGACCACAAGGGCTGCCGTTGGATGTCAGGCCATGCCCACGCCGAGGTAGCGGTCCTTCACGGCGTCGTCTGCCAGGAAGTCCACGTTGCTGGCCTCATGCACGATGGCACCCTGCTCGATGACGTAGTGGCGGTCGGCGAGCTGGGTGCAGACCTCGAGGTTCTGCTCCACCAGCAGGATGGACACGCCCGCGGCCTTGATGGTCTGGAGCTGGGCCACGATCTCCTCGACGATCACGGGCGCCAGTCCCTCCACGGGCTCGTCCAGCATCAGCAGGCGCGGCGCGTTCATGAGCGCGCGGCCGATGGCCAGCATCTGCTGCTCGCCGCCCGAGAGCTGGCCACCGCCATTGGCGCGGCGCTCCTTGAGGCGCGGAAAGATGCGATAGACGTCGGGCAGCTGCCAGGGCGAATGCTTGCGCTGGCCCAGTAACAGGTTCTCTTCTACCGTGAGCAGCTTGAAGATGCCCCGGTGCTCCGGCACCAGGCAGATGCCGCGTTGTGCCACCAGATGGGTGGCCAGCTGGTGCACGGGCTCGCCGCCGAAGCGGACTTGCCCTTGCGTGGGCGCCATCACGCCGGCGATGGTCTTGAGCGTGGTGGTCTTGCCCGCCCCGTTGCGGCCCAGCAGCGTGACGAGCTCGCCGTCGCCGACATGCAGCGACACGCCCTGCAGCACATGGCTTTTGCCGTAATGCGCGTGAACGGATTCCACGGACAGCAATGTCTTCATGCCTTGCCTCCGGTGATCATGTTGCCCAGGTAGGCGCTGCGTACACGCTCGTCGTTGCGGATCTCGTGCGGCAGGCCCTCGGCGAGCACGCGGCCCTGCTGCATCACGGTGATGGTGTCGGAGATGTCCATGACGATGCCCATGTTGTGTTCGATGAGCACCACGGTGTGCTCGTCCTTGAGGCCCTGGATCAGTTGCTTCATCTCCTCGAGGTCGTCGATGCCCATGCCCGAGGTCGGCTCGTCGAGGAAGATCGCCTTCGGGCGCGCGGCCAGCGCCATGCCCACCTCCAGGCGCCGCTGCTGGCCGTGCGAGAGATTGCCGGCGGGGGTGTCGGCGTAGCGCGTGAGGCCCAGGCGTTCGAGCACGCTGGCCACCGTGTCGGCGCAGGAGCGCCGGCCCTCGGGGGCGTTCCAGCAGTCCAGCGCCTTCTTGGGGGCCACGCCCTGGGCGGCCAGGCGCAGGTTCTCGCGCACCGGCAGGGTGAGGAACAGGCTCGTGACCTGGAACGAGCGCGCCATGCCCCGGCGCACGCGCCGGTGGTCGGGCTCGCGCGTCACGTCGTGGCCGTCGAACAGGATGCGCCCGCCGCTCACCTGCTTGGTCCCCGTGAGCATGTGGAACAACGTGGTCTTGCCCGCCCCGTTGGGGCCGATCACCGAATGCACGGTGTTGGCACGCACCTTGAGGTTCACGCCGCCCAGGGCGACGAACTTGTCGTAGCGTTTCTCGACGCCCTGGGCTTCGAGCAGGATGGGGGATGCGGTGGCGCTCATGCCTGGCCTCCCTGGGTGTTGGCCTGGGACGCCGCCCCGTTGCGTCGTGCGTCGGCCCCGCCGCCCTTGCGGCGCAGCAGGCTCCACAAAGACTCGCCCAGGCCCCACAGGCCGCGCTGCAGCCCCAGGCTGACGACCATCAGCACCACGCCCAACAGCAGCAGCCAGCGCGGCCACAGGGTGGAGAGCCAGTCGCCCAGCAGCACATAGAAAGCCGCGCCCAGCACCGAGGCCAGCAGGTTGCCCGTGCCACCGATCACGGTCATCACGAGGATCATCTCGCTCGTGTGGTATTCGGCATTGGACAGCGGCGCGATGCCGGTCATCATGGCGTGCAGCGCGCCGGCCAGGCCGGTGACGGCGCCCGAGATCACGAAGGCCTGCAGCTTGAGCAGGCGCAGGTCGTAGCCCACGGCCGCGGCGCGCTCCTCGTTGTCGCGCACGGCCAGCAGCGTTCGGCCGAACACCGAGTCGCACACGCGGCGCAGCAGCCAGAACGCCGCAAGAAACAGCACCGCGACAAAGCCGTAGTACTGCCAGGGCGAGTCCAGGGGCCACAGCGTCTGGCCGGCCACGGCCAGCGAGGGACGCGGAATGTCGAGCAGGCCGTTGTCGCCGCCCGTGAGACCCGTGGCGGTGTAGGCCAGAAAATAGAACATCTGCGCGAACGCGAGCGTGAGCATCACGAAGTAGGTGCCGCGCTGGCGGATGGCCACCCAGCCCACGATGGCTGCACCCGCGGCGCCCATGGCCACGGCGGCCAGCAGCGCCAGCGGCATGGGCAAGGTCCAGCGCGTGAGCAGCAGCGCGATGGTGTAGCTGCCCAGCCCGAAGAAGATGCCCTGCCCGAACGACAGCAGGCCGGTGTAGCCCAGCAGCAGGTTGCAGCCCATGGCGGCGAGCCCGAAGATCAGCACTTCGCTCGCGAGCGAGCCCGACTGCATGCACAGCGGCATGGCGACCACGATCGCCAGCGCGAGAAGGAAATGGGAATGTCTGGACATGTTCATCGTGTTCATCCTTTGCGGCCCAGCAGGCCGTGGGGGCGCAGCAGCAGCACGGCAGCCATGGCCACGTAGATCATGAGACGAGCACCCTCGGGCCACAGCGTGCTCATCACGCTCTGCACGATGCCGATGAGCAGGCCGCCCACGAGCGCACCGCCGAAGCTGCCCAACCCGCCCACGACCACGATCACGAAGGCCACGCCCAGGGCCTCGATGCCCATGAACGGCTCGGCGCCGCGGATCGGCGCCGCGAGCACGCCCGCCAGGGCCGCCGTGGCCGCGCCCAGCGCGAACACCAGGCTGAAGATGCGCAGCACGTTCAGGCCGAGCAGCGAGACCATCTCGGTCGACTCGCTGCCGGCGCGCACCGCGCTGCCCAAGCGCGTGCCTTCGAGCACCCACCACAGCAGTACCGCGAGAACGGCGGTGAAGCCGATCACGAACAACCGGTACTTCGGATAGACGAAGCTGCCCCACATCACCACGCCCTGCAGCAGGTCGGGGACGGCCACGCTGTCGCCCAGCGGCCCCCATTGCAGGATCACGAGTTCCTGCACCACGAGCGCGAGGCCCACGGTGATGATGATGTGGAACTCATGGGCCTTGGCGTACACATGGCGCAGCATGAGCTTCTCGGTGAACCAGCCGATCGCGCCCACGGCCAGCGGCACCACGACCAGGGCGAGCCAGAAGCTCAGGCCCCAGCGTGTCATCTGGTAGCAGAAATACGCGCCCAGCAGGTAGAAGGCTCCGTGCGCGAAGTTCACGAAGCGCAGCAGGCCGAACACGATCGACAGGCCCACGGCCAACAGGAAATACAGCATGCCGATGCCGATCCCGTTGATGGTCTGTAGCAGGTAGATGCTCATACTCGACTATCAAAAAAATAGCTGCTAGCGCTTGCTGGTCAAGCGCTAGGCGGTCTTTTGGCTTGAGGCCCGGGGGCGGGCGGTCAGGCCAGCTTGCAGCCGGTGCGGTCGATGGGCAGGAAGGACTTGCCGGAACTGACCACGTCCACGTAGTCGTCCTTGTTCTTCATCTTGGCCTTGGCCTTGCCCTTGAGCAGGTAGTAGTTCTTGAGCACCTGGTGGTCGGCCTTGCGCACTTCCTCCTCGCCCGTGAGGCCCTGGTACTTCATGCCCTCCAGGGCTGCCACCACGGCCTTCTGGTCCACCGTGCCGGCCTTGAGGATGGCGTCGAGGAGCAGCTTGGTGCAGATGTACGAACCCGCCAGGCTGTAGTTGGGGTTGGACTTGAACGCGGCCTGGGTGCGCTTGACCAGGTCCTGGTTGAGCGGCGTGTCCACCGTGTGCCAGTACTGCGCGCCGAAGTACACGCCATCGCACAGATCGGCGCCCAGCGATTCGAACTGCTCCAGGCCCGAGGCCCAGGCGATCAGGATGGTCATGTTCTTGTGCATGCCGAAGCTCACTGCCTGGCGCAGCGCGTCGGACGACTGGGCGCCGAAGTTGAGCAGCAGTAGCACGTCGGGCTTGGCAGCCATGGCGTTGGTGAGGTAGCCGCTGAACTCCTTCTCGGTCAGCGAGTGGTAGCTGTTGCCCACGTGCTCGATGCCCTTTTCCTTGAAGATGTTCTTGGCAGCGGTCAGCAGGCCGTCGCCGAACACGTACTGCGGCGTGATGGTGTACCAGCGCTTGGCTTTCGGGTGCGCGTCGAGCAAGGGGCGCACGGTCTGCTCGATGGCGCCGAAGGTCGGTACCGACCAGCGGAACGTCGCGCCATTGCAGTCGGAGCCGGTGAGCTCGTCGGCCCCTGCGGTCGTGATGAAGATGCCGCCGGCCTTCTCGGCTTCCTTGCCCATGGCCAGCGCTTCGGACGACAGGATGCCGCCTGCGAAGAAGCGCGCGCCCTTTTGCTGAGCCGCCTCCTGCACCTTGCGCACCGCGGTGGCGGGCTTGCCTTCGGTATCGAGCAGCGTGTAGGCCAGCGGCCGGTCCAGGGCCTTGCCGTACTGCTCGATGGCGAGCTTCATTCCCAGGTCCGCGAACTTGCCGTTCGCGGCGAATGCGCCCGACATGGGCACGGGGCAGCCAAACTGGATCGCGTCCTTGGACTGTGCCCAGGCGCTGGCGCCCAAGCCCAGGGAGGCGGGCAGCGCGCCGAATGCGGAAAGTTGCAGGAGGTGACGTCGTTGCATAGGGGACTCCGTGGTGAGGCTGAAGAACAGTGGGTGGTACGGGTCTCAGAGCACGATGCATGCCAATTTGTCGGAATGCGTGCACGCTCCTTAATTCATATTTATAGTGACAAATAGAATGAATATGACGCGTACAAACCCTAGACGCTTCCGGCATGCCCCTGGGCGGTGCATACTGCACCACGACAGCGAACACCGGGGTGGCGGTGGTGGTACCGGACTATCCCGAGGAAAGACAACAAGCCATGGCAACACAGAAGCCCGCTCCCCTGGCGATCAAGCAGCTCAAGCGCTCCGATCTCGTGGCCCAGGAGATCAAGCGGCTGATTACCGAGAAGAACCTGAGTCCCGGTGACCGCCTGCCGCGCGAGATCGAGCTGCAGGCGCAGTTCCAGGTCAGCAAGGGCACCATCCGCGAGGCGCTCAAGTCGCTGGAGGTGCAGGGCCTCGTCACCATTTCCACGGGCCCCTCGGGCGGCGGCACCATCGTCGAAGTGCCTCTGGACCGCACCTTGCAGTTCATGCAGAACTACCTGTTCTTCCAGGAAGTGACCATCGACGACATCTATGCCGTGCGCCAGCAGCTCGAGCCCATGCTGGCGGCGGGCGCTGTGCCGCACCTGACGGAGGCCGACTTCGAGGCGCTGGAGCACAGCATCGCCTGCTGCGACCCCACCCAGAGCCAGGAGGACCTGGTGAGCCAGCGGCGCGAAGACGTGAACTTCCACGACATCCTCGCGGCGGCCAACCCCAATCCGTTCCTGCGCTTCACCTGTGAGCTGATCAACGAGATGATTCGCCAGCTCATCGTGTTTGGCAATCGCACGCCGCAAGCCGAGCACCGGCGTTTTGGCGAGGCCAACGCGCAGTTCCACCGCGCCATCGTGCAGGCCGCACGCGCGCGCGACGCGGAGAAGGTGCGCACGCTCATGCAGAGCCACATGCAGGATGCGGCGAGCAGCGTCAAGCGCATGAAGGGCCGCATTCAGGGGCGCCTGATCCTCGACGCAGACACGCTGCGGCGTCCGCGTGCGGCGCCTGCCGTGTCCACGGCAGCCACGGCCGCCGCAGGGACCAAGCGTCCGCGCAGGCGCACCGCTGGCGTGGGGGCGGAATAGGAAGGCCAGGCCGCCTCCCTCACAAAAGACAAAGCCCCTGCGGCCGCCAGGCCCAGGGGCTTTTCGCAAACGGCGCGGGGCAGGGCCGCCCCGGCCGCCCGGATCAGCGGCTGCTCGGGAAGCTGAACACCGCCCCCTCGCGCACGCCGGCCGAGGGCCAGCGCTGGGTGATCGTCTTGCGCTTGGTGTAGAAGCGCACGGCGTCCGGCCCGTAGGCGTGCAGGTCGCCGAACAGGCTGCGCTTCCAGCCGCCGAACGAGTGGTAGGCCACCGGCACGGGCAGCGGCACGTTCACGCCCACCATGCCGACCTGGATGTGGTCGGTGAAGTAGCGGGCGGCTTCGCCGTCGCGCGTGAAGATGCAGGTGCCGTTGCCGTATTCGTGGGCGTTGATGAGCTGCATGGCCTCCTGCAGCGTCTTGACGCGCACCACGCCGAGCACCGGGCCGAAGATTTCTTCCTGGTAGATCTTCATGCCGGGCTTGACGTGGTCGAACAGGCAGGCGCCCAGGAAGTAGCCTTCTTCGTGCCCGGCCACCTTCACGCCGCGGCCGTCCATCACCAGCGTGGCGCCTTCGGCCACGCCGCTGTCCACATAGGCCTTCACTTTCTCGAAGTGCGGCTTGGTCACCAGCGGGCCCATGTCGTTGCTGTTGTCGGTGCCGGGGCCCACCTTCATCTTGGCGATCTCGGTCTTCAGGCCGGCGATCACGGCGTCGCCCACTGCGTCGCCCACGGCCACCAGCAGGGGGATGGCCATGCAGCGTTCGCCGCACGATCCATAAGCCGCACCCATCAGCGCGCTCACGGCGTTGTCCACGTCCGCGTCGGGCATGAGCACCGCATGGTTCTTGGCACCGCCCAGGGCCTGCACGCGCTTGCCGTGCTTGCAGCCTTCGGCGTAGATGTATTCGGCGATCGGCGTGGAGCCCACGAAGCTCACGGCCTTGACGCGCGGGTCTTGCAGCAGCGTGTCCACGGCCAGCTTGTCGCCGTTGACCACGTTGAGCACACCGGGCGGCAGGCCGGCTTCCAGCGCGAGCTGGGCGATGAACAGGGTGGAGGAGGGGTCGCGCTCGGACGGCTTGAGCACAAAGGTGTTGCCGCAGGCCACGGCCATGGGCCACATCCACAGCGGCACCATGGCCGGGAAGTTGAAGGGCGTGATGCCTGCCGTGACGCCCAGCGCCTGGAACTCGCTCCACGAGTCGATGCCGGGGCCCACGTTGCGGCTGTGCTCGCCCTTGAGCAGCTCGGGCGCATAGCTGGCGTATTCCACGTTCTCGATACCGCGCTGCAGCTCGCCATGCGCATCGCTGAGCACCTTGCCGTGCTCGGCGGTGATGAGGGCGGCGATCTTGTCGGCGTTTTCTTCGAGCAGCACCTTGAGCTTGCTCATCACGCGGGCGCGCTTGAGCGGCGGCGTGTTGCGCCAGGCGGGGAAGGCGGCCTCGGCCGAAGCAATGGCGGCTTCCACCGTGGCCTTGCTCGCCAGCGCCACGCTGGTGGTCGATTGGCCGGTGGCGGGATTGAACACGGGCTGCGTGCGCTCGGTGTCGGCAGCGATTTGGCCGTCGATGAGGTGGCCGACGGTGTTGGTGACGTTCTTGTCGTGGTTCATGGTGATTTCAAGCGAAAAGTGCTGCCAGCGCTTGCTGGACAAGCGCTAACAGCTATCAAAACAGGAGTTCAAGCGGTCTCGTGCAGAGCGTCGCCCAGGGCGCTGACCAGGCGGTCGATCTCGGCCTGGGTGCTGATGAAGGGCGGTGCAAGCTGGATGGTGTCGCCACCGTAGCGCACGTAGAAGCCCTTCTCCCAGCACTTCATGGCGATTTCGTAGGGCCGGCGGGCGGGCTCGCCGGGTAGGGCGCTGATGGTGATGCCGGCGGCCAGGCCATAGTTGCGGATGTCGGCCACGTGCTTGGCGCCTTTCAGGCCGTGCACTGCGTTCTCGAAGTAGGGCGCCAGCGCCTTCACGCGGCCGGGCATGTCTTCCTTCTGCAGGATGTCGAGCACCGCGTTGCCCGCCGCGCAGGCCACGGGGTGGGCCGAGTAGGTGTAGCCGTGCGGGAACTCCAGCATGTACTCGGGGCCGCCCTGCGCCATGAAGGTGTCGTAAATCTCCTTGGTGGCGATCACGCCGCCCAGCGGCTGGGCGCCATTGGTCACCTGCTTGGCGAAGTTCAGGATGTCGGGCGTCACGCCAAAGGCCTCCGCCCCGGTCCAGGTGCCGCAGCGGCCAAAGCCGGTGATGACCTCGTCAAAAATCAGCAGGATGTTGTTCTGCGTGCAGATCTCGCGGATGCGCGCAAGGTAACCGACCGGGGGGATCACCACGCCGGCCGAGCCCGAGAAGGGCTCGACGATCACCGCAGCGATGTTGCTCGCGTCATGCAGCGCGATCACGTCGAGCAGCTTGTCAGCCAACGCGCGGCCGCCGTCCTCGGCCATGCCCTTCTGGAAGGTGCCGGCCGGCGGCTGGGTGTGGGGAATGTGGTCCGCCTCCACGCCCTGGCCGAACAGCTTGCGGTTGCCCACGATGCCGCCGACCGAGATGCCACCGTAGTTCACGCCGTGGTAGCCCTTCTCGCGGCCGATCAGGCGCGTCTTGGTGCCCTGGCCCTTGGCGCGCCAGTAGGCGCGCGCCATCTTCAGCGACGTGTCGGCCGACTCGGAGCCCGAGCCGGTGAAGAACACGTAGTCCAGCCCGGCGGGCGTCAGTTCCTTGATCTTATTGGCCAGCGCGAACGACGCGGGGTGGCCGAACTGGAAGGCCGGCGCGTAGTCCAGCGTGGCGGCGGCGCGGCCGATGGCCTGGGCCACCTCCGTGCGGCCGTGGCCCAGGCCCGAGCACCACAGGCCCGAGAGGCCGTCAAAAATCTTGCGCCCTTCGGCGTCGGTGTAGTAGGCGCCCTGGCCGCTCACGATCATGCGCGGCTGGGCCTTGAAGTTGCGGTTGCCGGTGAAGGGCATCCAGTGGGCTTCCAGCCAGGCGGCGTCGGTGCGTACGGCGGCTGCGGGGTTGGGGTCAATGACGGCGAAGCTCATGGCGATCTCCTGAAGGGAATGCGCGCATTGTTGGTCACGGTAATAATCCGTTGAAGCAACAAATATCCACATTCACTTAGTAATCCATGCAAGTAAAAAGCGCCCGCCGTCCGCGCGCCGTGCTGGGGCAGCTGTCCGACATGGACCTGCGCCTGCTGCAGGTGTTCAAGGCCGTGGTCGAGTGCGGCGGCATGGCCGCGGCCGAGCTGGAACTGAACATCGGCACCAGCACCGTGAGCCGTCACGTGAAGGACCTGGAGACGCGCCTGGGCCTGACGCTGTGCCGGCGCGGGCGCGCGGGCTTTGCGCTCACGCCCGAGGGGCAGCGGGTCTATGAGGAGACGCTGCGCCTGCTGGCCTCGGTGCGTGGCTTTCTGGGCAGCATCGACGACATCCACGACCGCATGGGCGGACAACTCGCCGTGGCGGTGTTCGACAAGACGGCGAGCAACCCGGCCGCGCGCATCGGCGACGCCATCGCCGCCTTCACGGCGGAAGCGCCCGACGTGCAGCTGCAGCTGCATGTGGGGTCGATCAACGCCATCGAGCGCGGCGTGATCGACGGCAGCTTCCAGGTGGGCATCATCCCCGCCCACCGCAGCTCGCAGAGCCTGGTCTATTCCGACCTGTTCGGCGAGACCATGCTGCTGTATTGCGGCGCGGGCCACCCGCTGTTCGGCGCACCCCACGACGATCTGGATTGGGACGCCGTGCGCCGCTACCCGTTCGCGGGGCTGGGCTACCACTCGCCCAACATGGAGCTGAGCCACGAGGCGCGCCTGACGCGCGCGGCCACGGGGTTTGACCAGGAGTCCATCGCCACGCTGGTGCTGTCGGGGCGCTTTCTGGGCTTTTTGCCCGACCACTATGCCGAGAGCTTCGAGCGCCAGGGCCGCATGCAGCCCGTGCGGCCCGCGCTGTTCCGCTACGACTGCCGCTTCGTCAGCCTGGTGCGCCGCTCACCCGCGCCCAGCCGGGCCGCGCAACTGCTGCAGCGCTGCCTGCTGCAGGCGCATGGGGTCTGACGGCCCGCCCGGGCCGCTCAAGCGCCGGGCCGCGCTGCCGATAATGCAAGGCATATGACCACCCTTGCCGCCATCGCCCAATCCGGTCTGCAGGCCGCGCAGCTGCGCCTGGACAGCAGTGCCCACAACGTGGCCAACCTGAACACCCCGGGCTTTCGGCGCCAGACGGTGGACCAGCAGGCCGCACCGGCGCCGGGTGGCGTGCAGGCGCGCGTGGCAGCGCCTGCCGCCGCGCCCGGCGTGGCGCTGGAGGCCGAGGCCGTGGAGCAGATCAGTGCCACCTATGCCTTCCAGGCCAACCTGCTGGTGTTGCGCCGCGCCGACGAGATGGCGGGCGCGTTGGTGGACGTGCGGGCGTGACGCTGTCGGGTTAGATTAAAAGTGCCTCTGGCGCTTATCTGGCAAGCGCTAATAGCTACGTAAATAAGAGCAATCGCAACCCGCTAGCCCATCATGCGGCCCGGGCGAGGTGCGCGAGTTGCTGCGCCAGCCAGTCGGCAAACGACTCCGACCGCAGGTGGGCCGGGGTCTCAGGCGGCATGCGCATGGGCGGCCTCCGCAGGGGCGTGTGCCTGTGCCTCGCGGCGCTGGCGGGCGCGCTCCCAGGCCTTTTCATGGAAGAAGAAGGCCACAGCCTGCACCGTGGGCTCCAGCAGGCTGAGGGTGAGCGACGCAATCAGATTGCCCGTGACGGCATACGCCACCAGGGCGGCCACGCAGATGTGGATCACGTAATAGCTGCCGGTCTTGGCCAGCGTGGGCAGGTTGTGGCGGGCGGCGATGCGGATGCGGGACATGGTGCTCTCCTGTAGCGGTATTTGGAGAATGCTATTCATTCGCATTTGGTTTGGCCAATTGTTCGTGGCTAAGTTGCAGATAGAAACTGTCGAATCGCCGCGGATATGATGGCCGCTCTCTTTTTTCAACCTCTCAACCGACCCGAACGGGAGCACCGCATGGCCCTCATGGACTTCATCAAGAAGCAGTTCATCGACATCCTCCAGTGGACCGAGGACGGCGATGGCACGCTGGCCTGGCGCTTCCCGATGGAGGGGATGGAAATCCAGAACGGCGGCACGCTGGTGGTGCGCGAGTCGCAGATGGCGGTGTTCGTCAACGAAGGCCAGGTGGCCGACGTGTTCGGCCCCGGCACCTACAAGCTCACCACGCAGACGCTGCCGGTGCTGACCTACCTGAAGAACTGGGACAAGCTGTTCCAGTCGCCGTTCAAGAGCGACGTGTACTTCTTCAGCACGCGCCAGCAGGTGGACCAGAAGTGGGGCACGCCCCAGCCCATCACCATCCGCGACAAGGACTTCGGCGCGGTGCGCCTGCGCGCCTTCGGCAACTATGCGTACCGCATCGCGGACCCGAAGCTGTTCCACACCGAGATCTCGGGCACGCGCGAGTCCTACTCCTCGGCGGACCTGGAGGGCCAGCTGCGCGGCCTGGTGCTGCAGAACATCAGCAACGCCATCGCGGGCAGCGGCCTGCCGTTCCTCGACCTCGCGGCCAACCAGGTGATGTTTGCCGACGCGCTGGCGCACGAACTGCAGCCCGCGTTCGCCAAGATCGGCCTGAAGCTCGAATCGATGACGGTGCAGAACGTCTCGCTGCCCGAAGAGCTGCAGAAGATCCTCGACCAGAAGATCGGCATGGGCATGGTCGGCAACGACATGGGCAAGTTCATGCAGTACCAGACGGCGCAGGCCATCCCGAAGTTCGCCGAAGGCGCGGCGGGTGGTGGAAACGGTGGCGGCAGCGTGGCGGGCGATGCCATGGGCCTGGGCGCCGGCGTGGCGCTGGGCCAGGTGCTGGCGCAGAACCTGCAACAGGGCCTGCAGGGCGGCGCTGCGCCATCGGCCCCGCAGGCCGCGCCTGCCGCCGCGCCGGTGGGCGTGCGGCCCGAGGAAGTGATGGCCACGCTGGAGAAGCTGGGCGAGCTCAAGTCCAAGGGCATCCTCACGCAGGAGGAGTTCGACGCGAAGAAGGCGGAGCTGCTGAAGAAGCTCATCTGACGCGCGTACACTCTCTTTTTAGTAGCTGCCAGCGCTTGCCACACAAGCGCTGGAGGCCAAAAACACCTTAGATCCACGACGCATGGCCGACAGCGGCACCCAGCGGACCTACCGCGCGCCCTGCCCGGGCTGCGGCGCGCCGGTCGAATTCAAGAGCGCGCAATCCACCCATGCCATCTGCGCCTACTGCCACAGCACCGTGGTGCGCAGCGGCGAGGTGCTGCAGCGCCTGGGCCGCATGGCCGAGGTCTTCGACGACCACAGCCCGCTGCAGCTCATGGCCAGCGGACGCATCGCGCTGGACGGTCAGACGCTGTCTTTCACGCTGATCGGCCGCCTGCAATACCAGGGCGAGGAAGGCCGCTGGACCGAGTGGGTTGCCTTCCTGCAGGACGGCAGCACCGCCACGCTCAGCGAGGACAACGGAGCCTATGTCTTCACCCGCCCGGCCACGCTGGGGCGGGAATTGCCCGAAGCCGAGCGCTTTCGCGTCGGCATGACCACGGCCGTGGCCGGCCAGCCGTTCAGCGTGGCGGCCAATGTGCGCGCACAACTCGTCGCGGCCGAGGGCGAGGTGCCGAAGCTGCCGCCGCTGGGCACGCCGTTCCAGGTGGTGGAGCTGCGCTCAGCCGACGGCGAGGTGCTCTCCATCGACTACGGCACCCAGCCCCCCCAGGTGCAGCGCGGCCGGGCGGTGCGGCTGGAGGATCTGCAGTTCCAGGGCCTGAAGGACGAGTCCGCCAAGGAGGAAAAGGGCCGCCAGTTCAGCTGCCCCCATTGCGGCGCGCCGGTGCAGGTGCAGCTGTCCAGCACCAAGAGCTGCACCTGCCCGTCGTGCCACAGCCTGATCGACCTGAGCGCGGGTTTGGGTGGCGAGCTGCGCCATGCCGCACAGTACGAACCGGTGCAACCGCTGATCCCGCTGGGCAGCGTGGGCCAGTTCGAGGGCGCGCCATGGCAGGTGGTGGGCTTTCAGCACCGCACGGGCGTGGAGCCCGGGGATGACGAGCACTTCGGCTGGGAGGAATACCTGCTGTACCACCGCCAGCGGGGCTTCCTGTTCCTGGTGGACGCCAGCGATGGCTGGAGCCTGGTGCGCCCCGCCACGGGCGCGCCGCAGCACAAGCCGGGCGCGTCCACCGCCACCTACCTGGGCACGCAGTACCGCCTGACCTCCACCTACCAGGCCGAGACCAACTATGTGGCGGGCGAGTTCTACTGGCCCGTGGAGCGCGGCCAAAAGACCAGCAACAGCGACTTTGCCGCCGTGAACGGCAAGGGCCTGCTGTCGCGCGAGCAGTCGCGCAGCGAGGTCACCTGGTCGCACGGCCAGCGCATGGACTCCAGCGCCGTCGCCCAGGCCTTCAAGCTGGGTGACAAGGCGGCGCTGTTTCGCCGCCAGGACGCGGGGCCCGTCGCCGCGGGCTCTGGCATCGGCTGCGGCACGGTGATCGTGATCCTCATCGTGCTGATCATCCTGCTGGTGCTCATGAGCAACTGCTCGGGCTCTTCAGGCGGGTACTACCGCAGCTCGGGTGGCTCGTTCGGTGGCTACAGCACGGGCGGCGGCCATAAATGACGAATCTTCTGACCCCTTTTTCTCTCAACCCCTCCAAGGAGCAAACGCCATGATGGGAATCGAATGGCTTCGGCCCGCGGCCTTCCTCGGGTCCATCCTCTACGCGCTGATCGGCGTGGTCATCTTCTGGCTGTGCTTCTGGCTGATCGACAAGGTCACCCCGGCCGACCTGTGGGCCGAGATCGTGGAAAAGCAGAACCGCGCCCTGGCGATGGTGGTGGCCGCGATGTGCCTGGGCATCAGCATCATCGTGGCGGCGGCCATTCACTGAAGGCCCGGGCCGGGCAATGCCTGCACCACAATAGCGGGCTTGCCTTGCGCCCCCCGCTGCGGGCCTTTGACTGCCTGATATGCCCACCCTCGACTGGCTCAACCGCTCCACCGCCTTCACCACCGCCGCCCAGGTGCCCTACCGGCTGCTGGACACCGTCTCCACCCACGGCGATGCCGCCAGCGCGCAGGGCAACCTGCTGATCCAGGGCGACAACCTCGAAGCCCTGAAGGCCCTGCTGCCGTTTTACCGGGGCAAGGTGAAGTGCATCTTCATCGACCCGCCGTACAACACGCAAAGCGCGTTCGAGCACTACGACGACAACCTGGAGCACAGCCAGTGGCTGTCGATGATGTTGCCGCGCCTGCAACTGCTACGCGAACTGCTGAGCGAGGACGGATCGATCTGGGTGACCATCGACGACAACGAGGGGCATTACCTCAAGGTGCTGATGGATGAGGTGTTTGGGCGACGGAATTTTGTGGCGACTTTTGTATGGCAAAAAGTCGATAGCCCCAACGACAACAAACCGGCAATTACTCCCGATCACGAATTTTTGCTGAGCTATGCGCGGAATGCCAAGGAAACCGTTTTCCAGAAAAAAAAAGCTGAGTCACTTGTAGAAGCCTATGGGATCGTCGATGAACAAGGTCGCCGATGTCGTGACCGCTTGCTGAAAAAGAATGGCAAGAACAGCCTTCGAAGTGACCGACCTTCGATGTATTTCAGACTCGACGCTCCAGACGGTACCCCGGTATGGCCTGTCCACGACGACGGACGTGAGGCCCGATGGTCCCATAGCCAAAGAGGCATTGATGAAGCACGTAACGAGGGACGGCTGATATGGAAGCAACGCGAACGAAATGGATTGGCAATTTGGATTCCATACATTCGCGAGTTTGCTCCAGCAACCCCTGTACGACCGCACCCGACTATTCTTCTCGACGTAAAGACGAGTAGACAAGCCAAAGCTCATCAGCGTGAGCTGCTGCCAGACGCAGAGCAGTTCGACACTGTAAAACCAGAACAACTGCTGGAGCGAGTATTCGAGATCGCCACCAACCCCGGCGACCTGGTTCTCGACAGCTTCCTCGGCTCCGGCACCACCGCCGCCGTGGCGCACAAGATGGGCCGCCGCTGGATCGGCATCGAGATGGGCGAACACGCCGCCACGCACTGCCTGCCCCGGCTGGAGAAGGTCATCGCGGGCGAGCCGGGCGGTATCAGCCAGGCGGTGGGCTGGCAGGGCGGCGGCGGCTTTCGCTTCGCCCGCCTGGGTGCTCCCGTTTTTGACGCACAAGGCTGCATCCACCCCGAGGTACGCTTCGCCACGCTGGCGGCTTTTGTCTGGCAACAGGAGACGGGCACCGCCTTCGACTCCGCCAACGGCCAGGCGGGCACGCCCTGGCTCGGTACGCACTCTGTTTTTGATAGCTTCTCGCGCTTGCCTGATGCACCCGAGGCCGCAATTCCACCTGAAACCGAGCCTCCCGAGCTGGTGCTGCGCAGCCGCACGGCCTACTACCTGCTCTTCAACGGCATCCTGGGCGACAAGCGCCCGGCCAGCGGCAATGTGCTCACGCGCGCCGTCCTCGATGCACTCTTGCAACTGCACGCCGCTACGCCCCATCCCGACGCCCCGCTGGTGGTCTATGGCGAGGCCAACCGCCTGGGCCCCGAGACGCTGGCGCGTGCGCGGGTGACGTTCAAGCACATTCCGTATGACGTGAAGGCGAGGTGAATGCCATGCAGGAATTCGACACAGCGGCAGAACTTCAGCGCTGGTTGCGTGCCCAGTTTCCCCGTGAGAACGAACGCCACGAGTGGAAAGAATGGCATTCACTCAAGTCGAACATCTCGGGGCGCAAGGGCGATGACTTGGTGTCCTACATCAGTGCCTTAGCCAATATGGACGGTGGCTGCGTGGTGATTGGAGCACAGGACAAAACGCTCACACCGACCGGCATTCGGGATTTTGCCGGTTACACCGCGGAGAACGTGGTGCACCGGGTGTTGGGCAAAACGCCTGGCTTGCCGTCAATGGGGCTGCATGTGCAGGAACTGCGCGCAGGGGATACGGGCGCAGTGGTGTGGCTGGTGCACGTGCCGCGCCATGCTCCGCGCGAACTGGTGCTAGCGCACGATAAAGCATGGCAGCGCGATGGCGACAGCCTGGTGGAACTTCGCGAAGAACGGCGGCGTGCCATCTTGGCTGAGAATCTAGCGGGCGAGGATTGGAGTGCGGCCGTGGTTCCCGATGCCACGCTGGACGACCTTGACGAAGCCGCTATTGCCAAGGCGCGCGAAAAATACTTTGAGAAACACCAACGCGAACCCTGGGCTGCGCAGGTGTCGCAGTGGAGCGCCGAGAAGCTCTTAGACAAGATTGGCTTGACGATCCACGGGCGGATTACGCGTGCTGGCTTGCTGCTGCTGGGGCGCCGCGAAAGCGCCATGGCACTGCTTTCGCCTCATCCCGTCGAGATCACCTGGAAGGTGGCTGCCGAAAGGGTGGCAGAGCATTTCCACCCGCCGTTTTTGCTCACCACTACCGAGGTAGCGTTGCGCGTGCGGAACCCTAATATCAAGCTGTTCCCGGCCAATGAACTTTTGGCGGTGACTTTGCCGCGCTACGACACGAACACTGTGTTGCTCGAAGGTTTGCACAACTGCCTGGCGCACCAAGATTACGCACAATGTGGGCGTGTCGTCGTGGAGGAGTCGGCCGGGCTGGTGCGCATGATCAACCTGGGCGGTTTCTTTGACGGACAGCCCGACGAGTACGCCAGCGGGGCGCGAACGCCGGAGCGCTACCGCAACGAGCGCCTGGCCAAAGCCATGGCCGAAGTGGGCATGATCGACAAGGTGGGCTTCGGCATCCACGACATGGTGCTAGCGCAGCGGCGGCGTTTCTTGCCGCTGCCGGACTATGAAGGGTCATCCCCTCTGCGCACCGTTTTCAACGTCTATGGTCAGGAGATCGACGAGAACTACAGCCACTGGTTGATGGAGCGCACCGACCTGCCCATCGAGCATGTGCTTTGGCTCGACCGGGTGCAGAAAAAACGCAAGCTCGATGCTGCGCAGGTGGCGGAGTTACGGCGGGCGGGCTTGATTGAGGGGCGAAGCCCCAAGCTGTACATATCGGCTCAGTTGGCTGTGGCGACGGGGCAGGAGGTGGCGTATCTGAACCAGCGCCGCCCTGACGCCGACGACTACAAGGCCGCTGTGTGCAAGTTGCTCGCCATGGGACCGCAGCCGCGTGCAAAAGTTGATGAACTGCTCTTGCCCAAGCTGCAACTGTGGATTCCGGAACTGGCCCAGCGCAAGGCGTACATCAAGGCCTTGCTCAAGGAAATGTCCAAAGAGGGGCGTATCCGGAATATTGGAGGGCCCACCAAGGCGGCCCTGTGGGCGCTGGTGTCGGATGACGCGACAAACAAACCCCAATAAACCCCAATAAACCCAAACAACTTGCCTCGATCGCTTAGAAAGCTTCTTTCAAATCAATGGCTTGCATTGGGGTTTTGACCCCAATCCTCCCCAATCCTTCCCAATCCATGCCCCCCATCTCCCTCAAGACCTACCAGCAAGCCGCGCTCGACACTCTGGCAGCCTTCGCTCGCGCAGCGCGGGTCAAGGGACCGGCGAGCGCGTTCAGAGAACAGACGGGGCGCCCTTGGCACGCGGGAGCGTTTGGCGACGATCTGCCCTGCGTGTGCCTGCGCATCCCCACGGGCGGTGGCAAGACGGTGCTGGCCGCGCATGCCGTGCCGCTCTTGGCGCGCGAGTGGGCGGCGGTGGATGCGCCGGTGACCGTCTGGCTGGTGCCCAGTGATGCCATCCGCCAGCAGACGCTGAAGGCCTTGCAGACGCCCGGCCACCCCTACCGCGCTGCGCTGGCCGATGCCTACGGTGAGGGGCTGCGCGTGTGCGTGTTGGAGGACGTGGCCCAGATTGCCCCGCCCGAGTGGGGGCGCAACGCCATCGTGGTGGTGGCGTCGATCCAGAGCTTTCGCATCGAGGATGCGGGCCAGCGCAACGTGTACAGCTTTTCAGAAAGTTTCGAGCCGCATTTCAGGGGCGTGGACGAGCGGGCGCTGGGCCGCCTGCGCGAGCTGCCCGACGCGCTGGTGACGCCCGGGGATGTGGAGCGCGACACCACAGGCGTGCTGGCGGGCTTTGCGGGCCAGCCGCGCTGGAGCCTGGCGAACTGGCTGGCGCTGCACCAGCCCCTGCTCATCGTGGACGAGGCGCACACCGCCAAGACGGACAAGAGCTTCACGGCGCTGCAGCGGCTCAACCCCTCGTTCATCCTGGAGCTGACGGCCACGCCCATTGCCGCCAAGACCAACGTGCTGTACCACGTCAGTGCGCAGGAGCTCGCGGCCGAGGACATGATCAAGCTGCCCATCGTACTGGCCGAGCACCCCGAGGGCTGGCCCGCCGCCGTATTCGGCGCGGTGCAAACCCAGCGCAAGCTGGAGGCCGAGGCACTGAAGGACGAGGCGGCGGGCGCGGGCTATGTGCGGCCCATCGTGCTCTTTCAGGCCCAGAACGCGGGCGAAGAAATGCCGCCCGAAAAGCTGCGCGATTATCTGGTCGATGAACTGAAGCTGCCGGCCCATCAGGTGGTCGTGGCCACCGGCAAGGAGCGTGGCCTGGATGACATCCCCCTGGCGGCGCGCGACTGCCCGGTGCGCTACGTCATCACCGTGCAGGCGCTGCGCGAGGGCTGGGACTGCCCGTTTGCCTATGTGCTGTGCAGCCTGCAGAAACTGAGCAGCGCCACGGCGGTGGAGCAACTGCTGGGCCGCGTGCTGCGCATGCCCTACGCTGCGCGCCGGGGGCGCGAGGCGCTCAACCGCGCCTACGCCCATGTGTGCGCGGCGGAGTTCTCACAAGCCGCGCATGCGCTGGCGGATCGGCTGATCGAGCACATGGGTTTTGAGGCGCTGGATGTGGCGAGCATGATCGCGCCACCGAGCAGCCTGCCGCTGTGGGACAACGATTTGGAGAAAAATCAGGCTCCAGCGCCCATCCAGCAAGCGCCAATAGCCACAAATTTTGAAGCAATTGCCGCCTCACCCAAGCTGTTGGCCCTGCCTGGCGTGCAGCAGCGGGCGATTGCCGGCGTGCAGCAGGTGGTGGTGACCGGCCACATCGGCCAGGACACCGAAGCGCTGCTGCTGGCCCAGGTGCGCGGCGCCAAGAAGCAGGAGCAAGTGCGCGAGCAGGTGGCACAGCACAACGCGCTGGTGGCGGCGCAAGCTGCGCCCGCATCGCGCAACATGCCCTTTGCGCCACTGCCCACGCTGGGTTATCGGCTTGACGCGCAGGCCCCCCTGTGGCCGCTAGAGCGTGAGGCGGTGCTGGACGCCGTGGAGCTGGACTTGCTCACGCCGCAGGCGGTGCAGCTGCCCGGCTTTCAGGTGGCGCAGGAATCAGACATTTTCGAGATCGGCATGGACGGTGCCCGTGTGGCGCTGCGCTCTGCGGGCAGCGCCCAAATGGCCATGGACTGGGAGAGCAGCAGCATCGATGCCGACACCCTGGTGGGCTGGCTGGACCAGTCTCTGTTCAAGGCCCCGGAACTGGCTGGGCTCACGCAGAGCCAGCGCCGCGCCTACCTGGCTGCCGTGGTGAACCACCAACTGCACGGCTGCGGCGTGCCGCTGGTGGTGCTGGCGCAGGCGCGCTTCAAGCTGACACGCGCCATCGAGGCTCATGTGGGCGACCTGCGCGAGGCGGCCACGCGGCGTGCCTTTCAGCAACAGGTGCTGGGTCTGGGGGATGGCGGTGCATGGCTGATCGAGCCCGATTGGGCGCACCCGCATGTGTTCGAGCCGGGCCGCTATCCCGCGCCCGTGGCCTCGCGCTACGGTGGGCGCTACCAGTTCAGCAAGCATTACTTCCCGGTGCTGGCCGACCTGAAAGACGGTGGCCAAGAGTTCCAGTGTGCGCAGCTCATCGACCGCCACCCGAAGGTGCGCCACTGGGTGCGCAACCTGGACACCGCGCCCTGCGGCTTTGGCCTGCCCACCTCGCGCGGGCGCTTTTATGCCGACTTCGTGGCCGAGCTGGTGGACGGGCGCGTGGCACTGCTGGAGTTCAAAGGCGCGCACCTGCTGAACGACCCTTACGAAATCGAGAAACGCCAGGTCGGAGAGCTGTGGGCGCGCACCAGCGGCGCCCGCGCGGTGTTTGGCTGGCTAACCATCGACGGCCTGGCGCAGCAGCTGGACGCGGCGCTGGCATGAGCACTCCTGGCGGCGCCCCTGGCATCACAACCCCGGCCGTACCCCTGCCGGGCCCCCGCCCCATCGACATCGCGCTGCTCGCCAGCGTGTTCGTGGTGGCCGCCTGCGGCCTGCTGTACGAGCTGGCGGCCGGGGCGCTGGCGTCGTATGTGCTGGGCGATTCGGTGCTGCAGTTCTCCACCGTCATCGGCACCTATTTGTTCGCCATGGGCGTAGGCTCGTGGCTGTCGCGTTACTTCGAGCGGCAGTTGCCCGCGCATTTCCTGCGCATCGAGTTGCTGGTGGCGCTTATCGGCGGGGCGCTGCCTGCCGTGCTGTTCCTGGCCAATGCCTACGTGCCTAGCGCCTTCCGCGTGCTGCTGTACGGCATGGTGCTGCTGGTGGGCACGCTGGTGGGCTTGGAGATCCCGCTGGTCATGCGCATCCTGAAGCGCAATGTGCAGCTCAAGGACCTCGTGAGCCAGGTGCTCACCTTCGACTATCTTGGCGCGCTGGCGGTGTCGCTGGCGTTTCCGCTGCTGCTGGTGCCGCAACTGGGGCTGGTGCGCACGGGGCTGCTGTTCGGCTTCATGAACGCGGCCGTGGCCGTGTGGGCGCTGTGGCTGTTCCGGCATGAGCTGCGGCGCTTTGGCGCGCACGCGCTGGCCTGTGCGCTGGTGCTGGCGGCCCTGCTGGCGGGGCTGCTGGGGGCCGAGCACATCACCCGCTTCGCCGAGGACAAGTTCTACCAGGACCGCATCGTGCTCAGCAGCGCCTCGCCCTACCAGCGCATCGTGGTCACGCACGGGCGCGCGGGGCATCGCCTGTACCTGAACGGCAACCTGCAGTTCGCCGAGCGCGACGAATACCGCTACCACGAGGCCCTGGTGCACCCCGTGATGGCCGCGCACGGTCATCCGAAGCGCGTGGCGGTGCTGGGCGGCGGCGACGGCATGGCCGTGCGCGAGGTGCTCAAGTACCCCTCGGTGGAGTCGGTCACGCTGGTCGAGCTGGACCCGGCGATGACGCAGCTCTTCGGCAGCCACCCCACGCTGCGGCAGCTGAACGGCGATGCGCTGGCGTCACGCAAGCTCACCATCGTCAACACCGATGCCTTCCAGTGGCTGCAACAGGGAGATGACACCTATGACGTGATCGTGGTGGACTTTCCCGACCCCACCAACTTCGCCATCGGCAAGCTCTACACCAACAGCTTCTACGCGCTGCTGGACCAGCGCCTGGCCGCCAGCGGCTACGCGGTGGTGCAGACGACCTCGCCGCTGGTGGCGCGCAGGAGCTTCTGGACGGTGGTCACGACCATCGAGTCCGTGGGCCTGCAGGCGCGGCCCTACCACGCGCATGTGCCGAGCTTTGGCGAGTGGGGCTTCGTCATCGCCAGCCGCCGCCCCTGGCGCGTGCCGGCCGAGCTGCCCGCGGGGTTGCGCTTTCTGGACGCGGCCGCGCTGCCCCTGCTGTTCGACTTCCCGCGGGACATGGCGCGCGTGCCCGTCGAGGTCAACCGCCTGTCCAACCAGGTGCTGGTGCACACCTACGAACAGGAGTGGGGCCAGGTCGCCCACTGATCCCTGGGCCGATGCTGCGGGACGACCCTGCCCCCTGCCGGCGGTGTCTGACGAACCCGGCCGGGGCCGATGCCGTACAGTGGGCGGCCCATGTCCCACCTCGCCCACACTCCTTTCTCTCCCCGCCGGCGCCAGTTGCTGCAGGCCGGCGCCGCCCTGGCCGCGGGGCTCGGCCTGTCCGGCTGCGACAAGCCTGCGCCGGCCGACGTGCTGGGCGGTTA
The DNA here is from genome assembly GCF_002916785.1 of Diaphorobacter sp. LR2014-1. Taxonomy (NCBI): domain Bacteria; kingdom Pseudomonadati; phylum Pseudomonadota; class Betaproteobacteria; order Burkholderiales; family Comamonadaceae; genus Diaphorobacter; species Diaphorobacter sp. LR2014-1. The sequence continues at coordinate 349,025 of NZ_MTBE01000001.1, forward strand.
CACCGGCATCGACATGGCGCGCGGCCATGCGCTGCGCGACCGGCTGGCCGAGGGCGCGCCCTACACGCCCGACATCGTGCGCCGCACCCAGGTGGTGATCGCGGGTGGCGGGGTGGCCGGGCTGGCGGCCGCACGCGCGCTGCGCCTGGCGGGTGTGGATGATTTCCAGTGCCTGGAGATGGAGGACCAGCCCGGCGGCAACAGCCGCGCCGGCAGCGTGAACGGCATTGCCTGCCCGCTGGGCGCGCATTACCTGCCCGTGCCCGGAGAGCATGCGCGCGAGGTGCAGGACCTGCTGGAGGAGCTGGGCCTGCGCCAGCGCGTGGCCGGCCGCTGGCGGTATGACGAACGCCACCTGAGCCACAGCCCGCAGGAGCGCCTCTACTTCCAGGGCCACTGGCAGGAGGGCCTGCTGCCCGTCGCCGGGGTGGGGGAGTCCACGCTGGCGCAGTACCGGCGCTTTGCCGAGCAGGTGGCCGCGCTTTCGCGCGGCGTGCGCTTCACCATGCCGGTGCTCAAGAGTTGGGTGCCAAATAAGCCGTTGGCGTCCGCCCATCAAGCGCTGGATGCTATGACTTTCGATGCGTGGCTGGCGCAGCAGAGCCTGGATGACGCCCACCTGCGCTGGTACCTGGACTACTGCTGCCGTGACGATTACGGCGCCGGCACGGCGCGCGTGTCGGCCTGGGCGGGCATCCACTATTTCGCCAGCCGCCACGGCTTTCATGCCCCGGGCCTGGAGGCCGATGCCGGCGATGAGCGCGAGGGCGTGCTCACCTGGCCCGAGGGCAACGGCTGGCTCACCCAGCGCCTGGCCGCGCCGCTGGTGCAGGGCGGCCAGTTGCGCACCGGCGCCAGCGTGCTGCGCATCGCCGAGACGCGCCGCGGCGTGGAGGTGGATGTGTACCTGCACGCCACCGACAGCATCGAGCGCTGGCAGGCGCGCCGCTGCATCGTGGCGCTGCCGGTGTACGTCGCCGCGCGCGTGGTGCAGCCTGCGCCGGACTTCCTTGCCCAGGCCGCGCGCCGCCTGCAGTGGGCGCCGTGGCTGGTGGCCAATATCCATGTGAGTGCGCCGCTGGCCGACCGCGAGGGCGCCGCGCCCGCGTGGGACAACGTGCTCTATGCCGACCCCGTGCCCGGCGGGCTGGGTTACGTGCATGCCGGCCACCAGCGCCTGGACCCGCGCGCCGCCGCCAGCGGCCCCACGGTGCTCACCTACTACCAGGCGCTGGGCGACGTGCCGGGCGCCCGCCAGCAGCTGGCAGAGCAACCCTGGACGCACTGGCGCAGCGCCATTCTGGCGGCCCTGGCCGTACCCCACCCGGACCTGCCCGAGCGCGCCACGCGCATGGAGATCACACGCTACGGCCACGCCATGTCCATCCCCGTACCGGGCACGCAGGCTTTTTTGAGCCAAATCGGCCTCTCGCGCTTGTCTGGCAAGCGCTACCAGCTATTAAATGGAGAGCGTGTTCCCGTGCCGCCCACGCCGGGCACGCAGCGCCTGCTGTTCGCGCACGCCGACTGGTCGGGCTACTCGGTGTTCGAAGAAGCCTTCACGCGCGGCCATGCGGCGGGGCTGGCGGTGCGCTGGTAGGCAAAGCGCGGAGCGCTGAGCCTCGGTTGCTTTGCGCACGCGCGCCTCAGCGGGCGTTCTCTTTGCGGCGGGCGATCCGCCGCAGCCCTTCCAGCCAGACCACGCTCAAGACCAGCACCCCTGCGCCGGCGCCCCAGGCTGCAAGGCCTGCGGGGGCCAGACCCATCAGGTCGCGCAGCGCCGGAATTCCCAGCATCGCCGCCAGCAGCAGCCCCACGGCCGCCGCCATGGGTGCCAGCCAGCGGTTGGCGCGTGCCTGAAGCACCAGCAGCGGCCGCGTCGGGTCACGCTGCGCCTGGATGAGCAGCAGCACGCACACCAGCAGCGTCCCCAGCACCACGGCGCGGCCCTGGGCGGCCTCCCAGCCCTGGGCATGCAGCCAGGCTTGCGCCGCCAGCAGCAGCGCGGCCACGCCCAGGCCTTGTGCCAGGGGCCACAGCAGCGCACGCAGGGCAAAGGGCGAGTCCTGCACCGGGCGGGCAGGGCGTTGCATGGTGTCGGCCTGCTCGGGCTCGGCCTCGAAGACGACGGAGCAGGCCGGGTCGATGAGCAGCTCCAGCAGCACGATGTGCACCGGCAGCAGCAGCGCGGGCCAGTGCAGCAGGGTAGGCACCAGCGCTAGCGCGACGATGGGCACGTGCACGGCGAAGACGAAGCGTGTGGCCTTGCGCACGTTGTCGTCAATGCGCCGCCCCTGGCGGATCGCGGCGACGATGTGCGCAAAGCTGTCTTGCAGCAGCACCAGGGCCGCGGCCTCGCGCGCCACATCGGTGCCGCGCTCGCCCATGGCGATGCCCACGTCGGCGGCCTTGAGCGCGGGGGCGTCGTTCACGCCGTCGCCGGCGCGCGAGGCCGCGGTGTATAACCCCATCGCCGGTCTTTGCGCCATTCCTGATCTATGCAAGTGAGCAGTTCCCCTCCGTTTTTTGAACATCAGCATGAGCGCCTGGAGGCGCAGCTGCACGCCCATCTGCTGGATGTCGTGGGTGGGGATTTCGATAGCGCGCTGCAGCGCTTGCAGCGCTGGCGCGCCGACCTGGCCCAGCACATCGAGATCGAAAATACGCGGCTACTGCCCCATGTGCCGCCGGGTGCCCGCTGGGCCGCGCGGGTGTACCTGGTGGAGCACGACCGTATCGCGCTGCTGGCCGACGAGTACCTGCTGAAGGTGCGGGCAATGGCGCAGCAGCCGCCGCAGGGCGAGCAGGCCCGCCGCGCTGCGGTGCTGGGGCTGCTGGATGCGGCGCATGCGCTGCGGCATGTCCTGGAGCATCACCATGAGCGCGAGCACCAGGCGCTGGCGCATGAATTGCCCGAAAGCCTGCAGGCTGCGGCGTGGAAAGGCGTGGAGCCCGGCGGCGCATAAGCGGCCCCGCGGGCTCCAGCTCCTTGCCTCGTCCCGTCAGACCTCCGTCTGCGCCGCGGCCACCCAGCGCAGGCCCCTGCCGCGGCTGAAGTAGTAGTCGCCCTGGGGGCTGATGACGACGGCGCGGCAGGCGGCAGGGTCCGAAAAATACTGCCACCCGTGGGCGCGCTCCTGGGCGCTTGCATTGTTGGGGATGGTCTGCATGCCCTGGCCTGCGTTGTCGTTGCAGCGCGTGACCATGGCGCGCTCACGCGGGTGGCGGCGGTCCTGGTGGTCGCGGTCCCCGGCAAATGCGGGGGCGCCGAGGGCGGCCACCAGCATTCCGATCGCGGCGAGAGAGAAGGTGGTGCGCATGATGAACTCCTTTGTGCCCGGTGATTGCAGCCGAAAGTGACTGTGCCTGCAGTCTGCGCGGGAGGCGGTGAATCAGTGCTGAACGCTGGATTCACCTGCCGTTCATACCCCGCTCGCCGGTGCGCCCGAGCCGAACCGGCCCAGCCCCAGCGTGACCAGTCCGTTGCCGCGCCTCAGCATCCACAGCACCTCCAGCCCCATGCGCTGGGCCAGCGCCAGCCCTTCGCCAGGGCCGGCCACCAGCAGCGCGGTGGCCCAGGCGTCGGCGTGCATGCACTGGCGCGCCAACACGGTGACAGAGGCGACTTCGTTGCGCACGGGGGCGCCACGGCGCGTGTCCATGGTGTGCGCCAAGCGCGCGTCGCCTACCTGGAGATAGTGCCGGTAGTCGCCCGAGGTCGCCACAGCCAGGTCCTGCAGTTCGACCACGCTGTGCACGGCGCGGCGGCCGGTCTCGGGGCTTTCCACCGCGACGGCCCAGGGTTGGCCATCGGCCTGGCCGCCCACGGCGCGCAGCTCGCCGTCCAGCGCCACCAGGGCGTGCGGCACGCCGTTCTGCCGCAGCACGTCGGCCATGCGGTCCACGGCGTAGCCCTTGGCGATCCCGCACAGGTCCAGGTGCACGGGTGCGTGCTTGCGGGCGCGCAGCATGCCGCTGTCCAGCTCCAGCGCCTCGTACGTGGGGATGCGCGCGACAGGTGCCGCGCTGGTGGCTGTGCGGATCGCCTCGGCGTCGGGAGCGTCGCGCACCGCTCCAAAGCCCCAGGCATCGACCAGCGCACCCGCGGCCGGGTCGAAGGCGCCCGCACTCAGGCGGCAGACGTCCAGCGCGCAGACCAATACTTCCAGGATTTCAGCGGGCAGCGTGACCCAGGCCCCCACGGGGGCGTGGTTCAAGCGGTTGAGATCGCTGCCCGGCAGCCAGGGCGACATCTGCGCATCCACCCGTTGCACGGCGGCGGCCAGCGCGGTTTGCAGCGCCTGCACATCGGTGTCCGGCGCCGCATCGCAGGTAACCGACCAGCGCGTGCCCATGGTGGGGCCATGCAGCGCCAGCCGCCGCGGGTCAGAACAGGTCTTCGGCATAGCGTCCCTGCTCTTTCAGTTGCGCCAGGCTCTGGCCCTGCGGGCCCAGCAGCGCATCCAGCACCTGTGCCACGCCCTGGGCCATGGCGCGGCTGCCGCACACACGCACGAGGGCGCCCTGCGCGATCAGTGCAAGCACCTGCGTGGCATCGCGGCGCAGGATTTCCTGCACATAGCCACCGCCCGGTGTACGGGAGAACGTGGTGTGCAGCCCGGCCAGGCGGCCGTCGGCCTGCCAGGACGGGAGCTCGGTGCCGAAGTAGAAGTCCCGTTCGGGATGGCGCGCGCCGTAGTACAGGTGCATGGGGCGGTGGCGCGTGTTGTCGCGTATGAAGCCTGCCAGTGGCGCCACGCCCGTCCCCGCGCCGATCAGCAGTACCGGCGCGCGGCCCGCGGGCAGCACGAAGCCCGGGTTGGAGCGGATGAACGCCTGCACACTGTCGCCCGCCTGCAGCGCATGCAGGTGGCTGGAACACACGCCGCCGGGCATGCGGCGCACGCAGATTTCCACGAAGCCGTCGCGCGTGCCGCTGGCCAGCGAGTAGTAGCGCGGCACGGCCTGGCCGGGCGCGACGATGCCGATCAGGTCGCCCGCGGCGAAGCGGGGCAGGCCGCGGGCGGGCAGGGCAAAGCGCAGGATGGCCGCGGGTTCGCCCGCGCCGCCCGGAAAGTCTTGCCGCGCGGCGAGCGTCAGTGCCACCGTGCGCGGCAGGCGCGGCTGGTAGTCGATCTGCAGGGGCAGACCCAGTGCTTGCGACAAGGCCCGTCCCCAGCGTGCGAACTCCTGCGCGGACTGCTGATGGATGCGCTCCAGCGGCAGCAGCGTGGGCCAGCCCTGCGCGCACAGCGCCTGCTCCAGCGCCTCGGCACACGCGCAGAAGGCGGGAAACTGCCGGTCGCCAAAGCCCAGTACCGTGACTTGCGCTCCCGTGACGGGCTGGCGCGTGATGGCGTCCAGCGCGCGCGCCGCATGGGCCGGCGGCTGGCCGTCGCCATAGGTGGCCGCCAGCACATAGACCTGGCGTGCGGTCGGTGGCACGCGCCAGTGCTCCAGTGCCGTGGTGTGCACGCGCTGGCCTGTGGAGACCAGTGCGGCATGCAGGGCCTGGGCAAAGCCCCAGGTGGTGCCGCCTTCGCTGGCCACGAAGACCAGGCTGTCGGCTTGCGCGAGCGGGCTGTTGTTGGCCATGCGGGGGCGGCTGCGACGGGCCTGCCACCACAACACCACGCCCGTGGTCCAGAACAGCGGGATGCTGGCTCCCATGGCGCCCAGCACCAGCGCCCATACCCACGCGCCTTCGCCGGTGTGCAGCAGCAACGCCCAGTCGTGTACGCGCTGCGCCGCCGTGGCGTCCTGCCAGGCCAGGGTCTGGCCACTGTAGCGGTCTACCCAGCCCTGGCCCTGCGCGGTGGTCACGCGCCAGGTGTCTTGCGGATCGTCGGCCGCCGGCAGATTCAGCTTGCGCAGGTCCTGAACGCGCAGCTCCTGCAGCAGGGGCAATTGGTCGGCGCGCAGGGCGGCCTGGCTGCCCTGTACGGAGGCCACGTCGGGCTCTGCCACGGCATCCAGCGGCAGCAGGCCGAAGGTGGCGGCGCTCATGACCAGGGCGGCAGCGGCGGACACCGCCAGCACCAACAGGATGACCCGTCCCGCCAGCACGTGCAGGCGCTGCGCCAGCGTGCCGCGCACCGGGCCGGCCAGTTGCCGCCATCCGCCCATGCGGCGCAGCAGCAGCACCAGCCCCGAGACCGAGAGCACCAGCATGGCGAGCGCCACCACGGCCGCGGTCATGCGCCCGGCGTCGCCCAGCAGCAGGGATCGGTGCAGGTTCTTCACCCAGCGTGGCAGCAGCGAGGGCTCGTAGCCACCCAGCACGCGGCCGTCCGCGGGGTCCACGCGCAGGGCCTGGGCCTGGCCGTTGTCAAAGGCATGCACCACGATGCCACCCGAGGGCAGGTGGCGGATTTCCTCCGCGCCGGGCACGTTGGCCTGCACGCGCTGCACCAGCGTCGCCACCGGCAGGTCCTGCGCCGCGGGGGCTGCCTGCCAAGCGTTGCGCAGCGGGTCGAGGGCCAACAGTGTGCCCGTAATGCCCAGCACCAGCGCGAGCGCGCCGGCCACCAGGCCCAACCAGCGGTGGATCTGCCGCCAAACCATGGATGCCCCCTCGCTTATTTCAGTTGGTAGGTGAACGACTGGATGTACTGCTTGCCCGCCTGCGGCTTGCCGGCCTGGGCGGTGGACAGGGGCACGCGGATCTCCGACGGGCTGTCGCGCATGTCCTCGGCGGCGGCGTCGATGCGGATCTCGTAGCCCGCGTCGAGCAGCGCGTCGGCCAGGTCGGCCGTCACCTTGAGCGTGCGGCCCGCGCCCACGCTGGCGCCGGTCACGCCCTGCAGGCGCTTGCCGTCCTTGGCGGACAGGCGGTTCCAGTCGGCCAAGTGCTTGTAGTACTTGGCCTTGCCGCCGGCCACCCACAGCGTGCCCGCGTAGGCGCCCTTGGCGTCGGTGAGGTAGACGGCGAGGTAGGCGCCGTCGCCGCCGTAGTTCTTGAGGGTGGTCGAGAGCGTGACCTCGCGGCTGTGTGCCAAGGCGGGCAGGGTCAGCGCGCAGGCGGCGGCCACGGTGGTCAGCAGGGGTTTGGTGCTGGACATGGAGGTTCTCCGGTAAGAGCGTGTGGATGATTCAAAGGGTCATTCGATCTGGCTGCGTGGCGTGGTGCCGGGCGTCAGTACGGGGTTTTGGGCCGGCGCCGTCAGGGGTGCCGCAGTGTCCTGGGCGGGAGCCGCATCGCGGGACGGGGTGCGATCGCGCTCGCGCCGGCGTTCGCGCTCAGGTTCATGGCTGTCATCGCGCAGTTTCATCTTCACCACGCGCAGCGTCTGGGGGTCCAGCTTGGCCTTGAAGGCACGGCCCTGGGCGTCGCGGCCGCGCACTTCGTAGCAGCCGTCATCGATCTTGAGGCGCTGCACCTGCCAGCCCTGAGCGGCCGCGTGCCGCATCACGGCGTCGCGTGACTGCCAGTGCTGCACGGGGGCCTCGCAGTCATCGTCCGCCAGCGCAGGGGCTGCTGCCAGGGCCAGGCACAAGGCCAGCAACGGGGTCGGGTGTTTCATGGAAAGCTCCTTTCGGTGGATCAACGCATGGCAAAGGACTCGCGGTGCACGCGCCACGGGCGGGGGCCGCTGGCGTGCGCGTGCAGCGCATCGCCCAGACCCTGGGGGCCGCAGAACCAGATGTCCAGCGGGCCGGGGGTGGCCTCCAGGTCCTGGGGCCTGAGGCGCTGGCCCTGGGCGTCGCCGTGCACCGTGAGCGTGACCGGTGGTTGGGCCTGCGCGCACAGCGTGCGCAGGCGCGGCAGCAGCGGATCGGTGGCGGCGTCGCGGGTGCAGTAGTGCATCTGCACCGGCTGCAGTTTGGAGGGCGCCTGCGTGGCGCCCGGCTGCCGGGCTTCCAGCAGCGCCAGGAAAGGCGTGATGCCCACGCCACCCGCCACCCACACCTGTTGGCGGCGGTGGCGGCCCCGGCCGTCGAAGCGGCCGTAGGGGCCTTCGATGTCCACGCGCTGCCCGGCCTGCAGGCGTCGGCCCAGGGTGCGGGTGTAGTCGCCCAGTGGCTTGATGACCAGACGCAGCAATGACTCGCCTTGCGCACTGGTGCCCAGGCTGCCCGGTGCGCTGGCGATGGTGAAGGGGTGCGCGCCTTCCGACGCATCAAAGCGCACGAAGGCGAACTGCCCCGCGCGGTGGCCTGGCCAGCTTGCCGGCAGGGCGCAGATCACCTCAACGGGCGCCGCCGCGCCGCCATCGCCCAGCGTGCGCACCGCATGGATGTGGCCGGCGTGGCTGCGTGCGCGGCCGATCCAGCCGGCCAGCGACCACACGGCGGCCAGGCTGCCCAGCGCCAGCAACGTGCCCATCAGCAGGCCCAGCGGGAGCGTCCAGAAGGTCAGCGGCATCAGCGCCACGGTATGCAGCGTGAGCGCCAGAAACACCAGCGGCATGGCGCGGTGCAGGAAGCGCCACGGCTTGTAGGCCAGCAGCCGGGTCAGCAGCGTGATGGCCACCATGGCCAGCAGCAGGTAAAAAGCCATCTCGCCCAGGTCCTTGGCAAAGCCCCGGGCGTCGGTGAGCCAGGGCAGAACGGCGTCGCGTGCCGGCCGGCCGGCGCGGCCCCACAGGCCCTTGATCCAGTCGCTGGATGCATCGGCGCCCCAGTGCAGGATGGCCGTCAGCGCCGCACCGATGCCGGCCCACTTGTGCAGGCGGTAGACCTGGTCCATGCCGCCCAGCGGGCGCTCCAGCCAGGGCAGGCGCAGCGCCAGCACCATGGCCAGTGCCATCAGGCCGATGCTCCACAGGCCCGAGAGATACAGCGCCTGTTGGCGCAGCTGCCACCAGCCAGTGGCTGCCCCCTGTGCATCCACAAGGGGAGAGACGCCCAGCTCGGGCGGCAGTACCGCGAGCCAGGCCAGGGTGATGGCCAGCAGCCAGCCTCCCAGGACGATCTTGATGCGCATGGCGTTTCCTTCTGGTGCGTTGAGCAAGTGGCCCGCCGGGTGTGTGGCGAGCGGCTTGGCAACGATTCTGGAAAAGCCACGATGAACTCGTGCTGAAGGCCGCGTTCATGCGACATTCATCGCCGTGCACGTATAAAAAACGCCCATGAACGCATTGCGCCGCCCCTTCGTCCTGATGGCCCTTGCGGTGGCCGCCGCCACCGCGGGCACTGCCGCGCAGGCCGCCGAGCGCGGCCATGGCGACCATGACCTGGCGCGCCAGGCCCTGGAGCGCGGCCAGGTGCTGCCGCTGCGTACCGTGCTCGAGAAGGTCGAGCGCGAGTACCAGGGCCAGGTGCTCAAGGTGGAGTTCGAGCATGATGACGGTCGCTTCATCTACGAGATTCGCCTGCTGCAGCAGGACGGCCGCATGGCCAAGCTGAAGATCGACGCGGTCGATGGACGTGTGCTGCAGATCAAACGCAAGGAACATTGATGCGCATCCTCGTCGTGGAAGATGAACCTACGCTGCGGGACCAACTGGTGCAGGCGATCGCCGCGGCGGGCCACACGGTGGAAGCCGCCAGCGACGGCGCGCAGGCCCACTACCTGGGCGAGGTGGAAGACTTTGACGCCGTGGTGCTGGACCTGGGCCTGCCCGTGCTGGACGGCCTGTCGGTGCTGCGCCGCTGGCGCGCGGCGGGGCGCAACATGCCGGTGCTGATCCTTACCGCGCGCGCCGCCTGGCATGAGAAAGTGGCGGGCATGGACGCGGGCGCAGACGATTACCTCGCCAAGCCCTTTCACATGGAGGAGCTGCTCGCGCGCCTGCGTGCGCTGCTGCGCCGTCTGGGGGAGCACGCCAGCGCGCAGTGGCAGTGCGGCCCGATCTGGCTGGACACGCGCCAGGCGCGCGTGCTGGTGGACGGCCAGCCGCTCACGCTCACCAGCCACGAGTTCAAACTGCTCTCGCTCCTGATGCAGCGAAAGGGGCAGGTGCTGTCGCGCACCGAGCTGTCCGAGCACATCTACCCGCACGACAGTGATCGTGACTCCAACACCATCGAGGTCTTCGTGGGCCGCCTGCGCAAGAAGCTGCCGCCGGGCAGCATCGAGACCGTGCGCGGCCTGGGCTACCGCCTGGCCGAGGCCGGCGCCACGGCATGAGGGTGGGCGGTTCTCTGCGCCTGCGCCTGCTGGCGGGCACGCTGGCGTGGATGCTGCTCAGCGTTGCGCTCGCGGGCTGGGCGCTGCGCACCTTGTTCCAAGACCACATCACCCAGCAGCTACAGGCGCAACTGGTGGTGCAGCTCGACCAGCTCAGCGCCTCGGTGGAATGGACCCCGCAGGGCGGCACGGCCGTGGCGCCGCTGGCCGGTGATGCGCGGCTGGCGCAGCCGCTGTCGGGCCTGTATTGGCAGGTGGACCAGGTGGGCGCGGCGCCGCAGGCCGCCGTGGCGCGCTCGCGCTCGCTGTGGGACCAGGTGCTGGCGCTGCCGCCCGTGCCGGGCGACTACCCTGCGCGCGGCTACCGCGTGCTGCAGCTGCACGATGCGCAGGGCCATGCGCTGCTGTCCGTGGCGCGCACTCTGCAACTGCCCGAGGACGACGCCCCGCCGCTGCGCCTGGTCGTCGCGGGGGATAAGGCCCTGCTGGCCGAGCCGCTGCAGCGTTTCACCCACCTGCTGCTGATCGCACTGGGCCTGCTGGCGCTGGGCCTGGCCATCGCCGTGGCGGTGCAGTTGCAGCTGGCCCTGCGCCCGCTGCAACTGCTGCGCGAGCAGCTGGCCACCGTGCGCGGCGGGCGCGCCGCGCGGCTGGAGGGGTGCTTCCCGCAGGAGCTGCAGCCGCTGGTCAATGAGTTCAACCATGTGCTGGCCGAGAACGCCGACATGGTGCAGCGCGCGCGCACCCAGGCGGGCAACCTGGCGCATGCTGTGCACACGCCGCTGTCCATCCTGGCGAATGCCGCGGCACAAGAGAGCACGCCGCTGGCGCAGCTGGTGACCGAGCAGGTGGCCAGCGCGCGCCGCCAGGTGGACTACCACCTCGCCCGCGCCCGTGCCGCCGCCGCCGTGCGCGCCACGGGGCTGCGCACGCCGGTGCTGGCGCCGCTGCAGGCCCTGCTGCGCACCATGCAGCGCCTGCATGCCGACCGGCAGTTGGCGTTCGAGCTGGCGCCACAGGCGCAGGATGGCGCCTTTCGCGGCGAGGAGCAGGATCTGTACGAACTGCTGGGCAACCTCATCGACAACGCCGGCAAGTGGGCGCGCACGCGCGTGGTGGTGGATGTGCGGCGCGAGGGCGATCTGCTGTGCTTCACCGTGGACGACGACGGCCCCGGCATTCCCGAAGCGCTGCGCGACCGCATGTTCGAGCGCGGCGTGCAGTTGGACGAGCAGCGCCCCGGCTCGGGCCTGGGGCTGGACATCGTGCGCGCGCTGGCGCAGACCTATGGCGGCAGCGTGCAGGCGCAGGCCTCGCCGCTGGGCGGGGCGCGGCTGCGCCTGTGCCTGCCGGCGGCGGAGGGCGGCGGCGCTGCGTGAGTGCGGCTGGCACAATCCCGAAGTCTTCCGCTATCTGAATCCGCGCCATGTTCACAGGCATCGTCCAGGCCACCGCGCGCATCGCCGCCATCGACGACCGCGCCGGCCTGCGCACCTTCACCCTCGAATTCCCCGCTGGCTTCTGCCAGGACCTCGCCATCGGCGCCAGCGTGGCGACGGACGGCGTGTGCCTCACGGTGACCGAGATGCTCTCGCCCACGCGCGCCACGTTCGACGTGATGCTGCAAAGCCTGAACATCACCACGCTGGGCAGCTACGCCGTGGGCGACCGCGTGAACGTGGAGCGTGCCGCCAAGGAGGGCGCCGAGATCGGCGGCCACCCCCTGTCGGGCCACATCGACTTCACCGGGCAACTGGTGCAGCGGCGCGAACTGGACAACAACCTGGTGTGGCGCGTGGCCGTGCCCGAGGCGTTTCGGCGCTACGTGTTCGCCAAGGGCTACATCGCCCTCCACGGCGCCAGCCTCACCGTGGCCGAGGTGGACCGCGCCGAGGGTTGGTTCGAGGTCTGGCTGATCCCCGAGACGCGCCGCGCCACCGTGTTCGAGGACGTGCAGGTGGGCGATCGCCTGAACATCGAGATCGAGCGCAGCACCCAGGTGGTGGTGGACACCGTGCGCGAAGCGGTGCAGGAAAGCCTGGGCCGCCTGGCGCCGGTGCTGGAGGGGCTGCTGAAAGAGAAGGGCCTGTCGCTGGACGACTACCTTCCGCACCCGTCCAGGGCCCTGCCGCCGCAGCGATGACCGGCGCGCCGCGCGCCCTCACGACGGCCGACCTGCCCGCGTTGCTGGCGGTGCAGCGCGCCTGCTACGGCGACGCCTACGTCGAAAGCGCCGAGGTGTTTGCCCGCCGCCTGGCCAGCCCCGTGAACTGCTCGCTGGTGCTGGAGCATGAGGGGCGCGTGGCCGCCTACCTGGCGGCCTACCACTCGCTGCTGGGCAAGGTCACGCCGCTGCACGGTGACTTCGATGCCGTGCCGGCGCCCGACACGCTGTATCTGCACGACATGGCGGTGCTGCCCGCCTGCGCTGGCCGCGGCCTGGCGCGTGCGTTGCTTACGCGGCTGCTGCCGCGGGCCCGCGCGGCAGGGCTGCGCCACACGGCGCTGGTGTCGGTGCAGGGATCGCAGGCCTACTGGGCGCGCCAGGGCTACGCCGTGCACCCCGTGCAGGACGCCGCGCAGCGGCGCCACCTGGACAGCTACGGCGCCGGCGCGGTGTACATGGCGCAGGCACTGTAAAAACGATAGCTGTTAGCGCTTGCCATCAAAGGATTTCAGAACGTTTTGTTCCTGAATGCCCCATGCAGCAAGCGCGACCAGCTATCTTTTTAATTACCTCCGAAGCCTAGAACTGCAGGTCCGCGCGCAGCCACAGCGTGCGGCCGGGTTCGTTGATGCGCACGCCGCCCGGGTAGCCGAAGCCGGCGTTGCCCGCCAGGTTCAGGTGCTCGGCGTAGTTCTTGTCCAGCAGGTTGTCCACCCCGGCGGCAAGCTTCAGCTGCGCGTTGATGCGGTAGCCCGCGTGCAGCGACAGCACGCCGAAGCCGGCGCTTGCGCCCAGGTCGCGGCCCACCACGTTGCCCTGGCCGTTGGCATGGCGGTGCTGCGCGGCCACCAGGCGCCACAGGCCGCCGGCGCTCCACGGCCCCTGGGCGTATTCCAGGCCCAGGCGTGCCTCCAGCGGCGGCATCTGCGGCAGCGGGCGGCCTTCACTGGTGTTGCGGCCCCAGCTGTAGGCCAGCGTGCCCTGCGCCGTCCACGCCGTGCCCAGGCGCTGGCTGGCGCCCAACTCCAGCCCGGCGGTGCGGGCGTCGACGTTGCGCACGGCCGATTTCATGCCGGTGTAGTCGAACAGGATGTAGTCGCGCACCACGCCCACATAGGCCGAGGTCCACAGCTGTCAGTCCGCGCCCTTCCACTGCGCGCCCATGTCCAGCTGCGTGGTCTTCTCGGGGCGCAGCGTGGCGAAGGCGTTGCCGGCGCTGGCCGCGCTGTTGCCGGGGGAGATCAGCTCCCAGTAGTCTGGAAAGCGCTGCACGTGCCCGAGGCCCGCGTAGACCAGCGCGCCCTGCGGCGCCAGCGTGCGTTCCCAGCGCACGAAGCCGCTGGGCATGGCCGAGCGCGTGCGGTGGTCCGCGCCGGCCGCCGGGGCCATGCCGCCCATGCCGCTCGGGGCAGCGGTAGCGCCAGGCCTCGGCGCGGTCCAGGCGCAGGCCGCCCACCCAGCGCGTGTCGGCCTGGGCCTGCCATGACAGCTCGGCAAATGCGCCCAGGTTCTCGAACTTGGCGTCGCGCATCCAGGGCTTGCCGTCATAGGGCACGCTGGGCGTGCCGCTGCGCGTGTCGTGCGGGCTGCGCTGCGCGTCCAGACCCGTCTCCAGCTGCCAGTCGGGCTGCCACTGCAGCGTGGCGGCCACGCGCGCGCCCTCGGTGGTGCGCCGCACGTTGCTGGCCATGGGCATGGACATGCTGCCGCCAGGCTGGAAGGTGCGCAGCGTGAAGTTGTCCATCACGTGGTCGGCGCGGTTGCCGTAGACCTGTGCCTGCAGCTTGGCCAGCCAGGGTGTGAGGTGGCGTTTCTCAAAGCGCAGGCCCCAGCTCTCGCGCTTGAACTGTGTGCCGTCCATGCCGCGCCCGCCGTAGCGCGCCTCGCCGTCGCCCGTGCCGGCGCTCAGCTCCAGCAGCGTGTCGGCGTCGGGCGTGAAGCCCAGCGCCACGTCGGTGTTCCATTTGTCCCAGGCCGAGGGCACGCGCCGTCCGTCGCCGTCCTTGTAGTCCTGGCCGTGGGAATGGTTGGCGGTCACGCGCACGTACACCTGCGCGTTGCCGGCCTGAAAGTCCACGTTCTGGTCGTTGCGCCCGGCGCTGGCGCCCAGCAGGCTGGCGCTGAGGCGCACGCCCGGTTCGGTGAAGTCAGGGCGCTCGCGGTCAAAGCGCACCACGCCGGCCGAGGTGCCCGGCCCCCAGACGACGGTCTGCGGCCCCTTGACGACGGTGAGCGTGTCGTAGGTCTCGGGCGAGATGTAGGAGCTGGGCGCGTCCATGCGCCCCGGGCAGGCGCCCAGCAGCTGCGTGCCGTTGGTCAGCAGCGGCAGGCGCGAGCCGAACTGGCCGCGGAACACCGGGTCGCCGTTGGAGCCACCGCTGCGGATGGCCGAGAAGCCCGGGATGGTCTTGAGGTAGTCGGCCGCGTCGCTGGCCGGCACGGGCTGGCGCGGCTGCTTGGGGTCGGCCATCACCTGCACGGGCGAGTGGTCGTGCACGGCCGTGACGACCACGTCGCGCAGCGTGTGCTCGGGGGCCGCGGCCGCGTCGTTCACGGCGTTGTTCACGGCGTCGTTCGCGGCCAGGGCCGGGCCTGCCAGCAGCAGCGCGCAGGCCAGCGCGCAGGGGGTGAGGTGCGAGGACAGGGGCGCGCACCGCAAGGCAGGCGCGCGGAAGGAATATGCAGTCATGAGAAATCCACGCCCGGCGCTGCTCGGCCGCGGGGGCGGCAGATCAGCGCGCAGGCAAACAACGGAAGGCGCCTGCCCCAGGGGCCGGCGGGTGGTTGCAGTCAGGCGTGGGTGGAAGGCGGGCCGCGCGGGGGCAGCGGCGCCTGGGCGCGCCAGGCCGCCACGGCCGGCGCGCGGCTGCGCTGTGCGGGGTGCACGTGCGGGGCGGGCGGGCGCAGGGCGGCCAGCGTCAGCGCCGGCGGTGTGGCCAGGGCAATGCACAGCAGGCAGCCGGGGTCGGCATGGTGGCTGTCGTGCGCAGCCGGGTCGGCGTGCGGCGCGGGGCCACCCGCGGGTGCGGCGAAGCAGACGTCCAGGTGCGCCAGGTCGACTGCCGGCAGCGCCTGGCGCACCTGCACGTTGGCCCACAGCGCCACCAGCCACGCACACACGAACACCGCGAGGACCGCGGAGCCCAGGCGTCGGTGGTGGCGAATGCGCTGCAGCATGGGGTGGGGATTATCCCGAGCGCTGCGCGTTCGGGGCGCGCCGGAACTTGACCCAGCGCAAGCCGTCAGAAAGTGTCCACATGCGCTGGTGATAATCGCGGCCATGCCAAACCGCTGGAAACCCAACGTCACCGTGGCCGCCATCGTCGAGCGCGAGGGCCGCTTTCTGTTCGTCGAGGAAGACACGGCCGACGGGCTGCGGCTGAACAACCCCGCGGGCCACCTGGACCCGGGCGAGTCGCCCATCCAGGCCTGCGTGCGCGAGGTGCTGGAGGAGACGGCCTACGACTTCGAGCCCACGGCGCTGGTGGGCGTGTACCTGAACCGCTTCACGCGCACGCGCACGGGGGACGACATCACCTACCTGCGCTTTGCGTTTGCGGGCAATGTGGGCGCGCACCACGCCTGGCGGTCGCTGGACGACGGCATCCTGCGCGCCGTGTGGCTCACCCCCGAGGAGCTGCGCAGCTGCAGCGCGCGCCACCGCAGCCCGCTGGTGCTGCAGTGCGTCGAGGATTACCTGGCCGGCCGGCGCGCGCCGCTGGACTTGATCCACACCGACGCCAGCGTGCTGCGGACGCCGGGCTGAGGATCAGGGCGCTGGGCTTGGCTCGCAGCGCCAGCCAAGCCAGCAGACGCCGTGGCGCGGGCTTGGCACGGTCACTGGCCGTCGCCCCTCCTTTTCGCAAAGCGAGAGCAGGGGGATGCGGCGCAGCTGCTCATGGGGAGGTCACTGCGCGGTGATCTTGCGCTCGCGCACGATGGCGCCCCACTGCTCGTATTCCTTCTTCATGAAGCTGGCGAGCTCGGCGCGCGTGGTGGGGTGGGGCGACAGGCCGTGCTTGTTCAGGGCCTCCTTCACGCCGGCGTCGTTGAGCGCCTTCACGATCTCCTTGTTCCAGCGCTCCAGCAGCGGCGCGGGCGTCTTGCCCGAGGCCACGAAGGCATACCAGTTCAGCGCCTGAAAGCCCGGGAAGCCCGACTCCGCCACCGTGGGGATGTTTGGCAGGTAGGCCGGGCGCGTCAGGCCCGTGGTGGCCAGCGGGATCAGCTTGCCCGCCTCCACGTGCGGCATGGCGGTGGGCGGCGCGGCGAAGTAGCTGGTCACGCGCTCGCCCAGCAGGTCCTGCAGCGCGGGGGCGCCGCCCTTGTAGGGCACGTGGACCATGTCGATGCCGGCACGCTGGTTGAACAGCTCGCCCGCCAGGTGCGAGGCCGAGCCCGCGCCGGTGGAGGCATAGTCCACGCTGCCGGGCTTGGCCTTGGACAGTTGCACGAACTCGGCCAGGGTCTTCACGCCCGCGCCCTTGTGCACCACCAGCACGTTGGGGAAGTACACCCCGCCCGAGATCGGCGCCAGGTCCTTGAACGGGTCGTAGGGCAGCTTCATGAGGTGCGGCGCGATGGTCAGCGGACCCACCGAGCCGAACAGCAGCACCGTGCCATCCGATGCGCCCGCGGCAACCTGCTGGTGGGCGATGTTGCCGCCCGCGCCGCCCTTGTTCTCCACCACCACGGACTGGCCGATGTTCTCGGCCAGCTTCTTGGCGATCAGGCGGGCCGCCGCGTCGGCTGCGCCCCCGGGCGCAAAGCCCACGACCAGCGTGACCGGCTTGGCCGGCGGAAAGTCCTGCGCCAGTGCCGGGCCGGCCCAGGCGACGGAGGTGAGGGCCACGGCGGCGGCCTGGATCAGGGTGCGTTTTTTCATGGCGAGGCTCCTTTAGTCGTTGTAAGTCAAATGGTGCTCTAGCGCTTATCCATCAAGCGCTAACAGCTATGGTTTTAGAAGCAATCAATCGCTGCCCAGCCCGATCGGGTTGGGCTGGCGCTTTTCGGTGGTGTGGCGCAGCAGCGCGGCGGTGCGGAACACGCCGTGGGCGAACTTGCCGTAGGGCAGCGTGGCAAAGAGGGCCATCACCGCGCCCAGGTGCAGGCACAGCACCAGGGCCAGCGCGGGCGCGGCCGACGGGGTGATGCGCACCAGCCACAGCGCCAGGCCGCTTGCGGCCACCAGGAACAGCAGGGCGATGAAGCCCAGGTCCATGGGCTTTTGCGCGGCGTCGCCGTGCGCGGGGTGGCGTGTGCGGTTCAGGTACCACAGGCCGATCGTGCCCAGCACCAGCATCACGCCGCCCGCCACGCCCAGCAGTTTGGGAATGCTGGGTGCCTCGTAGGGCGCCGGCCAGCCGAAAACGTAGTGGTACACCGTGGCCAGCGAGGTCGCGGCAAAGCACAGCAGGAAGCCGTAGAACGTGAGGTGGTGCGCGCGGCGGCGCTTGAGGGTGTAGGCGTCGTCCTCGTTGTGGCAGCCGTCGCCATGGCCGCCGTCCAGGTACTTCAGGCGCAGCACGTCGTGCGCGGCCTCGGTGGCGGCGGGGGCGCTCACGTCGGCGCCGCTGGTGGCGGGCTTCACGTCCTTCCAGAAGCGGCGCACGCCCATGGACAAAGCCAACACCACGAACAGGAACACCGGCGCGAACAGGCCCACCAGCAGGTTGTGCGGGAACAGGCGGTAGAAGTTGCCGCCCAGGTCCGCGCCCCACAGCGCGCCGAGCCCGCCGCCCTGCAGCGCGGCGCCCAGCACCAGGAACAGCGTGAGCGCGGCCACGAGGGCCAGCGACAGCGTGAGGCCGTTGCGGCGGTACAGCCGGCCCAGCGCGGGCGGCCAGGCGTAGTCGGCGTAGGTCTGGCCACGCACCTGGGCCATGGCCTGCGGGATGTTCACGGCGAATTCGTGCGGCGGGGCGTACTGGCAGGCGTGCAGGCAGGCGCCGCAGTTGTGGCACAGGTTGGCCAGGTAGTGCACGTCGGCCTGGGTGAAGTCCAGGCGGCGCGTCATGGCCGGGAACACGGCGCAAAAGCCCTCGCAGTAGCGGCAGGCGTTGCAGATCTGCATCTGCCGCGCCACCTCGGTCTCGGCGGCGCTCTGCGCCGGCGCGGGCACGATGGGAATCACGCGGGCGGGCCCGCCCTGGGCCAGGCCTATCGCTTCGTCGGTCAGGGATTTCAGGGTTTGCATGGTGTTCAGCCCTCGTCGTTCACCGCGCCGTGCGCGGCAGCCTGGCCCGCGGCGGCCAGCGCGGCGTTGCGCCCGGCGATGCGACCGAAGGCCGTGCCGATCGACATGCCCACGCCGGCGGTGTAGCCCTTGCCCAGCACGTTGCCGGCCATCATTTCGCCCGCCACGAACAGGTTGCGGCTGGGTTTGTCGGCGAAGCGCACGGCGGCGGTGTCGTCGGTGTGCAGGCCCAGGTAGGTGAAGGTGACGCCGGGCTTGAGCGCGTAGCCGTAGAACGGCGCGGTGTCGATGGGCCGCGCCCAGTGGGTCTTGGCGGGCGCCACGCCCTCGGTATGGCAGTCGTCCAGCGTGGTGTGGTCGAACTGGCCCACGCGGCAGGCGGCGTTGTAGACGTTCAGCGTCTGCATGAAGGTCTCTATGGGCAGGCCGAGCTTTTCGGCCAGCGCGGGCAGGCTGTCCGCCTTCACCCCGGGGAACACCGGTGGCATGAAGCGGCCGATGGCCTTGCTGTCGATGATGGAGTAGCCAATCTGCCCCGGCTGCTGCGCCACCAGGCGCCCCCAGATGGCATAGCGCTTGGGCCAGAAGTCCTCGCCCTCGTCGTAGAAGCGCTCGCCCTCGCGGTTGACCACCACGCCCAGCGACACGCAGTCGATGCGCGTGCAGATGCCGCCGTCGTACAGCGGCGCGCGCGCGTCGATGGCCACCATGTGCGCCTGCGTGGGGTCGCCAATGCGGTCGGCGCCGTGGTCGTCGAGCAGGTGCTTGAGCAGCACCCCCTTGTTGTAGGCCGTGCCACGGATCAGGAAGTTGTCCGCCGGCCACTCGCCGTGCGCGTTCTGGCCCCAGGCCTCGCGCAGCCATTCGCGGTTGGACTCGAAGCCGCCGGCGGCCAGCACGCAACTCTTGGCGGTGATGCGCTGGCCCTTCACCCAAGCGGCCTGGAAGGTGCCGTTCTCGATCTCGATGCGCTCCACGGGCGATTCGTAGCGCACCTGCACGCCTAGCGCCTCGGCGCTGCGGTAGTAGGCATTCACCAGCGCCTTGCCGCCGCCCATGAAGAAGGCATTGGTGCGCGCTACGTGCAGCGTGCCGGCCAGCGCGGGCTGAAAGTGCACCCCGTGGCGGCGCATCCAGGGACGGCAGGTGCTGGACGCGCGGATCACCAGGCGCGCCAGGTGCTCGTTGGTCTGGCCGCCGGTCACCTTCAGCAGGTCCTGCCAGTACTCTTCTTCAGGGTAGGCATCGACCAGCACGTCCTGCGGCGCGTCGTGCATGCAGCGCAGGTTGCGGGTGTGGGCGGAGTTGCCGCCGCGCCAGGCGCGCGGGGCCGATTCCAGCAGCAGCACGCGGCTGCCGGCCTCGCGGGCCATCAGCGCGGCGCACAGGGCGGCGTTGCCGCCGCCGATGACCAGGACATCGGTGTCCATCGGGGGAGATTGCATAGGTTTCGCTCGTGGGGGCGCGCCAGGCAGGGGCGAGGGGCGCAGCAGTCGAGCGTGGACTGTAGGCAGCGGCCCGCCAGCCGTGCAGCCGCGGGCGGGTATGGGGGTATCACGAACGGTGATGGCTGCGCGCCCGGGCGCGACGCCCGAAAGCAGCCGCTACGGGGCGGGAACCCCTGCCGGTGCCTGCGCCAGCAGTGAGGTGCCGATCCAGCGGCCCTCGGTGACCAGACCGCGGGCACAGTCCAGCAGCACCACGCGCGCAGCCAGTGCGGCGGGGGACAGCTCTTCGTCCGGCAGGCCGCACAGCAGGTTCACGCGCCGCGCCGGCGCGCCCGTGAGGCGCGCGCACTGAAAGCGCGTGGCCGCGTCCGGGTAGCGGCCCAGTGCCGCCCAGGGCTGCAGCGTGGAGCCCAGGCCGGCGTCCACCGCGGCCATCACCATGGCCAGCGAGTCCACTTCCAGCACCACATGCGGGGCGATGCCCGCGCTGGCAAAGGCCGTGTCCAGCGTGCTGCGCAGGCCGTGCGGGCCGGTGGGCAGGATGAGCGGCTCCTCGCGCAGCTCGGTGATCGCCACCTCGGCGGCCAGGCGCGGGGCGGCGGCGCCGCGCATCAGGAACAGGTCTTCTTCCAGCAGCGGCTGGATTTGCCAGCGCTGGGTGCGCCCGGCCAGCTGCGCCTGGTGCAGGCGCGAGTCGAACAGCACGGCCAGGTCCAGCTCGCGCGCATGCAGCATGGCCGAGAGGTGGCCCGACATGCCCTCCACCATGTGCAGCCGCACGTCGGGGTAGCGCGCGCGCATGGCCTGCATCAGCGGCAGCCCCAGCAGCGCCGAGGTGGTGGGCGCCAGGCCCACGGTGACGGTGCCCGACAGCCGCGCCTGCTGGGCGGCGCGCACGGCCTGCTCGGCATGGCGCAGGGTGAGCTGCGCCTCGCGGAAGAACGCGGCCCCGGCCTCGGTGGGGGCCACGCCGCGCGGCGTGCGGTGCAGCAGGCGCGTGGCCAGCTCGCCCTCCAGCCGGGTGATCTGCTGGCTCAGCGCGGACTGCACCAGGTTCAGGTCGAGCGCGGCGCGGCTCATGGAGCCCAGCTCCACCACCCGCACGAAATATCGCAATTGCCGCAGTTCCATCGTCTCCAACACCCGGTTGACCCCAGGCGCCGCCCGGCCGGGGTGGGCTGGGATAATCGCACACCTATGAAACATCCCCCCCACGCTCCCCACTTCGTGTGGTCGCTGCCCCCCAGAGGGGCCGCTTTTCCTCTTGGGGCGGCCGGGCGATGAAAAAACACCGGGTCGTGGTGGGCCTGTCGGGGGGCGTGGACTCCGCCGTCACGGCGCACCTTCTCAAGCAGCAGGGCCACGAGGTGGTCGGCATCTTCATGAAGAACTGGGAAGATGACGACGACAGCGAGTTCTGCTCCAGCCGCCAGGACTTCCTGGACGCGGCCAGCGTGGCCGACGTGATCGGCATCGAGATCGAGCACGTCAACTTTGCCGCCGAGTACAAGGACCGCGTATTCGCCGAGTTCCTGCGCGAATACCAGGCCGGCCGCACGCCCAACCCGGACGTGCTGTGCAACGCCGAGATCAAGTTCAAGGCCTTCCTGGACCACGCCATGCGCCTGGGCGCCGAGAAGATCGCTACCGGCCACTACGCGCGCGTGCGTCAGAACCCGGCCACGGGCCTGTTCGAGCTGCTCAAGGGGTTGGACCCGTCCAAGGACCAGAGCTACTTTCTGCACCGCCTGAACCAGGCGCAGCTGTCCAAGACGCTGTTCCCCGTGGGCGAGCTGCACAAGACCGAGGTGCGCCGCATCGCTGCCGACATCGGCCTGCCCAACGCCAAGAAGAAGGACTCCACCGGCATCTGCTTCATCGGCGAGCGACCGTTCCGCGAGTTCCTCAACCGCTACATCCAGCATGCACCCGGCCCCATCCTGGACGACCGCGGGCGCAAGCTGGGCCGCCACGTGGGCCTGTCGTTCTACACGCTGGGGCAGCGGCAGGGCTTGGGGATCGGCGGTGTCAAGGAAAAAGGCGCCGGGGCGAAAGCACCGTCTGGCCAGCCGGTGCGCGGCGGCGGCGACCATGCGCCCTGGTTCGTGGCCCGCAAGGAGCTGGAGACGAACACCCTGCGCGTGGTGCAGGGCCACGATCACCCGTGGCTGCTGTCGCACCGACTGGATGCGCAGGACGCGAGCTGGATTGCCGGCCATCCGCCCGCAGCAGGCGCCTGCGCGGCCAAGACGCGCTACCGCCAGCAGGACGCCGCCTGCACGGTGCTGGCCGCACAGGGCGACGCCTTCAGCCTGCACTTCCCTGAGGCGCAGTGGGCCGTGACGCCGGGCCAGTCGGCCGTGCTGTACGACGGTGAGGTGTGCCTGGGCGGTGGGGTGATTGCGGCCGTGAACGGCTGAAAGCCCGCCCCGGGGGGGCGTAGGCGGCATCAGGGGATACCCGAATAGCCGGGATGCCGGACCTGAGTCCCTGCTATGGTGTGAAATTGCTTCAGCACCGGTCTCCGGTTTTTTCACGCTGCGTCGCGGGCGGGCTTTCTACAGTCTCGTCCGCGCCGCTCCAGCCGGTTGACCTCCGGTACTGGGCGTGCGAGGCATTTCTCCTTCCAAAACCGGGACAACAACAGGGGCACAGGCTATGGTCTGGCAACAAATCTACGACCCACTGGGCAATATGGTCATCTCCACCGCACTGGCCGCGCTGCCGGTGGTGGTCATGCTCGCGGCCTTGGGCTTTTTCCACATCAAGGCGCATATCGCGGCAGGCATGGGCCTGATCACGGCGCTGCTTGTGGCGGTCTTCGTCTACGGCATGCCGGGCGACATGGCCGGGCGTGCGGCGCTGTTCGGTGGTTTCACCGGCCTGCTGCCTATCGGCTGGATCGTGCTGAACATCATCTTCCTGCACCAGCTCACCGAGCAGAACGGCAGCTTCGCCGTGCTGCAGGACTCGCTGTCGGGCATCACGGAAGACCGCCGCATCCAGCTCTTGCTGATCGCCTTTTGCTTCGGCGCGTTCTTTGAAGGCGCGGCCGGCTTCGGCACCCCCGTGGCGGTGACGGCCGCCATCCTGATCGGCCTGGGCTTCTCGCCGCTGGCGGCCTCGGGCCTGTCGCTGATCGCCAATACGGCGCCGGTGGCCTTTGGCGCCCTGGGCACGCCGGTGATCACGCTGGCCAAGGTGCACGGCTACGACCTGATGGAGGTGACGGCCATGATCGGCCGCCAGCTGCCCTTCTTCTCGCTGCTGGTGCCGTTCTGGCTGATCTGGGCCTTCGCCGGCCGCAAGGGCATGATGGAAATCTGGCCGGCCATCCTGGTGACGGGCGTGTCCTTCGCCATTCCTCAATTCCTGGTGTCCAACTTCATCGGGCCAGAGCTGGTGGACATCATCGCCGCCATCGTATCCATGGTCTGCCTGGTGGCCTTCCTGCGCGTGTGGAAGCCCAAGACGGTGTGGACGTCGCCCTCGCTGCGCGGGCATGACCCCAGCGCCGCAGAGGCCAAGCCGCCGCAGCCGGTCAAGCGCCACAGCACCCAGGCGCTGGTGGCGGCGTGGACTCCCTGGGTCATCCTGTCGGTGTTCGTGTTCATCTGGGGCCTGCCCTCGGTGAAGGCCTGGCTCAATGGCATCTTCGCGCCGGCCTTCCCCATGGCCGGGCTGCACAACCTGATCGAGAAGGTGCCGCCCGTGGTGCCAGCGCCGCACAAGGAGGCCGCCGTCTACACGCTGAACCTGCTGTCGGCCACCGGCACGGGCATCCTGCTGTCGGCCGTGGTGAGCGCGCTGGTCATGAAGTACAACCCGGTGGCCATCGTCACCACGTTCTTCCGCACCTTCTGGCTGGTGCGCTACTCGCTGCTCACCATCGTGCTGATGCTGGCGCTGGGTACGCTCACGCGCTATTCGGGCACCGACACCACGCTGGGCCTGGCTTTTGCCAATACCGGCGTGCTGTACCCGTTCTTTGGCACGCTCATGGGCTGGATCGGCGTGGCGCTCACGGGATCGGACACGGCCTCCAACGTGCTCTTCGGTGGCATGCAGAAGGTGGCAGCCGAGCAATTGGGCCTGTCGGCCAACCTGATGGGCGCAGCCAACAGCTCGGGCGGCGTGATGGGCAAGATGATCGACGCGCAGTCCATCGTCGTGGCCTCCACCGCCACCCGCTGGTTCGACCACGAGGGCGACATCCTGCGCTACGTGTTCTTCCACTCCATCGCGCTGGCCTGCCTGGTGGGCCTGTACGTGACGATGCAGGCCTATGTCTGGCCGTTCTCCCTCATGGTGGTGCACTGATTTGAGTGTTTTTGGGCTGCAGCGCTTGTCCATCCAGCGCGAGCAGCTATCACTGCAATAGCAAACGGGCGCCCTGGGGCGCCCGTTGTGCTTGGTGCGAGGCCGAATCAGAACGGAATGTCGTCGTCCATGTCGTCAAAGCCCGATGCGGCGCGCGGCGGCTGTGCCACGGGCGCGGGGGCGGGGCGGGCCGCGGGGGGGGCGGGGCGGGCCGCGGGTGCGGCGCGGCGCGGGGCCTCGTAGCCGCCACCACCGCCGCCGCCGTTGTCGCCGTAGCCGCTGTCGTCATAGCCGCCGCCCTGGCCGCCGCCCATGCCCTGGCGGCTGCCCAGCATCTGCATGGTGTCGGCGCGGATTTCGGTGGTGTAGCGCTCCTGGCCGCTCTGGTCGGTCCATTTGCGCGTGCGCAGGCTGCCTTCCACGTAGATCTGGGAGCCCTTGCGCAGGTACTGGCCCACGATCTCGGCCAGGCGGCCGTTGAAGACCACGCTGTGCCATTCGGTGGCTTCCTTGTTCTCGCCGGTGTTCTTGTCGCGCCAGCGGTCCGTCGTGGCGATGCGCACGTTGGCGACCTGGTCGCCGCTGGGGAAGGTGCGCATCTCGGGGTCGCGCCCCAGGTTGCCGACGATGATGACTTTGTTCACGGATGCCATGAAAAATCCTTGTGCTTAGCCCGGACGGCAGGGAAGGGTTCCGGGCCAGATGAGTCCAACAGGCGACCCCTGCGAGGCCGCAGGTGCGCAGCATAGCGGCTTGCACGCCGCCGGTGCGCCGGAGGGTGAAAAAATCAGTGGCTGCCGCCGCGGCCCACCGGTCGCAGCGGCCAGGTGACGAGCAGCCACAGGGCCGTGAGCACGGCGGTGGCGGTGAACAATCCCGGCGCGCCCGCCCACTTCGCCAGCGCGCCGCCCAGCGCGCCGCCCGCGAACAGTCCCAGCGACTGCAGCGTGTTGTAGGCGCCCAGCGCCGCGCCGCGCAGGTTGGCCGGCGCCATGCGCGACACCAGACTGGGCTGCGTGGCCTCCAGCGCGTTGAAGCCGCAGAAGAAGATGAACAGCAGCGCCGCCACCGGCATCAGCGATGGCGCAGCCCCTCCGGCCGCCAGCAGGCCAAAGCCCATCTGCACCACCAGCACCAGCCCAATGGCGACCAGCAGCGCCGCGCGCAGCCGCCCGCGCCGCTCCATGGCAAACAGCCCGCCCATGGCGACGAAGGACAGCACCACGGCCGGCAGGTACACCTGCCAGTGCGCGTCCTTGGGCAAGCCGGCCTGCACCAGCAGGGCCGGCACGGCCACCCACATGGCCATCTGCACCGTGTGCAGCACGAACACGCCCAGGTTCAGGCGCAGCAGGTCGGCATGGCGCCACACGTCGGCCAGGCGCCCGCGCGGTGCGTCGGCATGCTGCACCGGCTCGGGCGGCACCATCCACAGCACCACGGCCACGCCGCCCAGCGCCAGCGCGCAGGTCAGGCCGAAGAGGCCGGCCAGGCCGATGTGCGCGGCCAGCAGCGGCGCCGCCACCAGGGCGATGGCGAACATCAGCCCGATGCTGGCGCCCACCAGTGCCATGGCCTTGGTGCGCACCGCGTCGCGTGTCTGGTCGGCCAGCAGCGCCGTGACGGCGGCGGACACCGCGCCCGCACCTTGCAGCGCGCGCCCCACCAGCAGCCCCATCACCGAGTCGGCCAGCGCGGCGAGCAGGCTACCCGCGGCAAACACCAGCAGCCCCAGGACGATGACACGCTTGCGCCCGAAGCGGTCCGACGCCATGCCCAGCGGCAGCTGCAGCACCGCCTGCGTGAGCCCGTAGATCCCCATGGCCAGCCCCACCAGGGCGGGGTCGTCGCCGCCCGGGTACTTGCGGGCTTCGAGGGCAAAGACCGGCAGCACCAGGAACAGGCCCAGCATGCGCAGCGCGAAGATCAGCGCCAGGCTGACGCTGGCGCGGCGCTCCATCGGGGTCATGGCGGTGGAGGGCGGAGTGGGTGTGGTGGTGTCCGGCACGGGCGCGGGGGCAAGTCAAAGCGGTGATTCTCGCCCATGGCCGGGCCGCATGCGGCAGGGCGGGCCATCGCGGCGTGTGGCGAATTGGGCATGAAATCGCGGTCAGATGCAATACAGATGAGCGCAAACAGCTATTTTTTTGGGAGCATCTGCATGGCTTACCAGACTGACGCCCAGGGCGCTCCGGCCGCGGCTTCTGCGCGGGCGGGGTGGGTGACCTATCATCGTGCGTTTGCCTCCAGGCACGCGCGATGCCCACCTTCGAGCCACCCTCCGACGATCGCCACCCTTCGCCTGCCGATGCGGCCGGAGGGCGCCCACTGGCGCAGGTCCTGCGCGAGCAGCGCATCAGCATCCGCGGGGCGCGCACACACAACCTCAAGAACATCGACCTGGACATCCCGCGCAACCAGCTCGTGGTGATCACCGGGCTGTCGGGCTCGGGCAAGTCCAGCCTGGCGTTCGATACGCTGTATGCCGAAGGGCAGCGCCGCTATGTGGAGAGCCTGTCGGCCTATGCGCGGCAGTTCCTGGGGCGGCTGGACAAGCCCGATGTGGACCTGATCGAGGGTCTGTCGCCGGCCATTTCCATCGAGCAGAAGGCCACCAGCCACAATCCGCGCTCCACCGTGGGCACGGTGACCGAGATCCACGACTACCTGCGCCTGCTGTTCGCGCGCGCGGGCACGCCGTACTGCCCGGACCACGGCCTGCCGCTGTCGTCGCAGACCGTGAGCCAGATGGTGGATGCGGTGCTGGCCTTGCCCGAGGACACCAAGCTCATGCTGCTGGCGCCCGTGGCACGCCAGAAGAAGGGTGAATTCACCGAGCTGTTCATGCAGATGCAGGCGCTGGGCTACGTGCGCTTTCGCGTGGACGGGCAGATCTACGAGCACGAAAGCCTGCCGCAGCTCAAGAAGACCGAGAAGCACGACATCGACGTGGTGATCGACCGCTTGAAAGTGCGCCCCGACGCCCAGCAGCGCCTGGCCGAGAGCATCGAGGCCGCCCTGCGGGTGGGCGGGCACGAGGGCAACGGCCGGGTGCTGGCGTTGGAGATGGACTCGGGCCAGGAGCACCTGTTTTCCAGCAAGTTCGCCTGCCCGGTGTGCAGCTACTCGCTGCCTGAGCTGGAGCCACGCCTGTTCTCGTTCAACTCGCCCACGGGCGCCTGCCCCGCGTGCGACGGCCTGGGCCAGCAGGAGGTGTTCGACCCCGCGCGCGTGGTGGCTTTCCCGGCCATCAGCCTCGCCAGCGGCGCCATCAAGGGCTGGGACCGGCGCAACGGCTACTACTTCGCCATGCTGGAGAGCCTGGCGCGGCATTACGGCTTTGATGTGGAGACGCCCTTCGAGGAGCTGTCCGAACGCGTGCGCGAGGTCATCCTGCACGGTTCGGGCGAGGAAGAGATCGCCTTCAGCTACTTGCTGGACAGCGGCCCGAACAAGGGCAAGCCCATCGTCAAGAAGCACCCCTTCGAGGGCATCCTGCCCAACATGGCGCGGCGCTACCGCGACACGGACTCGGCCGTGGTGCGCGAAGACCTCGCGCGCTACCGCAGCGCCCAGCCCTGCCCCGAATGCCACGGCGCACGCCTGCGCCGCGAAGCGCGCCATGTGAAGGTGGGCGAGGGCGACGCCGCGCTGGGCATCTACGACGTGAGCCACCGCACGCTGGCGGACGCGCTGCAGTGGTTTGCGTCGCTGCAGCTGGCCGGCGCCAAGGCCGAGATTGCCGGCAAGATCGTGCGCGAGATCGCCGCGCGCCTCACCTTCCTGAACGACGTGGGCCTGTCCTACCTGAGCCTGGACCGCAGCGCCGAGACGCTCTCGGGCGGCGAGGCGCAGCGCATCCGCCTGGCCTCGCAGATCGGCAGCGGCCTGACCGGCGTGATGTACGTGCTGGACGAACCCAGCATCGGCCTGCACCAGCGCGACAACGACCGGCTGATCGCCACCCTCACGCGGCTGCGCGACCTGGGCAACAGCGTGATCGTGGTGGAGCACGACGAGGACATGATCCGCGCCGCCGACCACTGCGTGGACATGGGGCCCGGCGCGGGCGTGCATGGCGGTCGCGTGATGGCGCAGGGCACCTACGACGAGCTGTGCGCCAACCCGCAATCGCTCACCGGGCAGTACCTGAGCGGCGCCAAGACCCTGCCGGTGCCTGCGCGGCGCACGCCCTGGCTGCCCGTGTTGCAACAGAGCGCCGCAGCGCCCGAACCCGACAAGAAGCCCAAGTCGCGCTTTCCCGAGACGGCTGCCAGCCTGCGCAAGAAGGAGCGCCTGGCCGAGCACCGCGCCACGCAGGGGCAATTGCAGGCGCTGCGCGTGGTGGGCGCCACGGGGCACAACCTGAAGGGCGTGAGCGTGCAGTTCCCGGTGGGGCTGTTCACCTGCGTGACGGGCGTGTCCGGCTCGGGCAAGAGCACGCTGGTCAACGACACGCTGCACAAGGCCGTGGCGCGCCAGCTCTACCGCGCGCACGAAGAGCCCGAAGCGCATGAAACCATCGAGGGGCTGGAGTATTTCGACAAGGTCATCAATGTCGACCAGAGCCCCATCGGCCGCACGCCGCGCAGCAACCCGGCCACCTACACGGGCCTGTTCACGCCGATCCGCGAACTGATGGCCGAGACCACCACCGCCAAGGAGCGCGGCTACGGCCCCGGGCGCTTCTCCTTCAACGTGGCGCAGGGCTCGGGGGGCGGGCGCTGCGAGGCCTGCCAGGGCGACGGCGTGGTGAAGGTGGAAATGCACTTCTTGCCCGACGTGTACGTACCCTGCGACGTGTGCCACGGCCAGCGCTACAACCGCGAGACGCTGGAGGTGCAGTGGAAGGGCAAGAACATCGCCCAGATCCTGGACCTGACGGTGGAGGACGCCCACGCCTTCTTCAAGGACGTGCCCACGATCGCGCGCAAGCTGCAGACGCTGCTGGACGTGGGCTTGTCTTATATCCGCCTGGGCCAGAGCGCCACCACGCTCTCGGGCGGCGAAGCGCAGCGCGTGAAGCTGGCGCAGGAACTCTCCAAGCGCGACACCGGCCGCACGCTCTACATCCTGGACGAGCCCACCACCGGCCTGCATTTCGCCGACATCGACCTGCTGCTCAAGGTACTGCTGCAGCTGCGCGACGCGGGCAACACCATCATCGTCATCGAGCACAACCTGGACGTCATCAAGACCGCCGACTGGGTCATCGACATGGGCCCCGAGGGCGGGGCCGGCGGCGGCACCGTGGTGGCCGAGGGCACGCCCGAGCAGGTGGCCCACAATGCGGCCAGCCACACGGGCCGCTACCTGGCGCCATACCTGTCTGCCGCCCCAAATCAGTAGTAACCCTGAGGTTTTGCGCCGCCGGCAGTTACAGTTGCGCGCCGCGGCGGAGTGTTTCACTACGCCAGCGCGGCTTTATGGCGAATGAATGGGCGCGGGCTCTGGAATCATCGCGCCACTTCGCTGGCCGGCGCTTGCCGGCACGGCAGCCCCCGGCCTCCGCGCCGGCTTCTCCTCCACCTTTTTTTGGCAGGACTTCGCGGCGCGCAGCGCGCCCCGCGGGCCTGGACGTTTCATGAACCTGCTAGACCCGACCGTCATCACCTTCGGCATCTACCTGCTGGCCATGCTGTTCATCGGCTGGCTGGGCTACCGCGCGACGACCGACCTCTCCGACTACATCCTGGGCGGGCGCAGCCTGGGCAGCTTCGTCACCGCGCTGTCGGCCGGCGCGTCCGACATGAGCGGCTGGCTGCTCATGGGCCTGCCCGGCGCGGTGTACCTGAGCGGGCTGAGCGAGGCGTGGATCGCCATCGGCCTGACCATCGGCGCGTACCTCAACTGGCGCCTCGTGGCCGCGCGGCTGCGCCTGTACACCGAGCGCACCAACAACGCCCTCACGCTGCCCGACTACCTGGCCTCGCGCTTCGAGGACGGCTCCAACGTGCTGCGCCTGGTGACCACGGCGGTGATCCTGGTGTTCTTCACCATCTACTGCGCCTCGGGCGTGGTGGCCGGTGCGCGCCTGTTCGAGAGCATGTTCGGCCTGCCCTACCAGACGGCCCTGTGGGTGGGGGCGCTGTGCACCATCGCCTATGTGTTCATCGGCGGCTTCCTGGCGGTGAGCTGGACGGACACCATCCAGGCCTCGCTGATGATCACCGCGCTGATCCTGGCGCCCGTGGTGGCCTACTTCGCCGTCACCGGCGAACTGCAGGCCGGCCAAAGCCTCACCGAGATGATCGGTGCGCAGAAGCTCGACCTGATGCACAACGCCAGCGTGATCGGCGTGGTCTCGCTCATGGCCTGGGGCCTGGGCTACTTCGGCCAGCCGCACATCCTGGTGCGCTTCATGGCGGCGGATTCGGTGGCCTCCATCCCGCGCGCGCGCCGCATCGGCATGACCTGGATGGTGCTGTGCCTGGGCGGCGCGGTGGCTGTGGGCCTGGTCGGCATCCCGTACTTCGCGGTGCACACGCAGCAGGCCGCCGGCGTGCAGGCCAATGCCGAGACGGTGTTCATCGAGATCGCGCGCCAGCTCTTCAACCCCTGGATCGCCGGCCTGCTGCTGGCGGCCATTCTGGCGGCGGTGATGAGCACGCTGTCGTGCCAGCTGCTGGTGTGCTCCAGCGCGCTGACCGAGGACGTCTACCGCGTGTTCCTGCGCAAGAACGCCACGCAGCGCGAGCTGGTGTGGGTGGGCCGGGCGATGGTGTTCGCCATCGCCGTGGTGGCGATCGTCATCGCGGGCAACCCCAACAGCCGCGTGCTGTCGATGGTGAGCTACGCCTGGGCGGGCTTCGGCGCGGCGTTCGGGCCGGTCATCCTGCTGTCGCTGTTCTGGCGCGGCATGACGCGCAACGGCGCGCTGGCCGGCATCGTGGTCGGTGCCGTGACGGTGGTGGTGTGGAAGCAGGGCGGCTGGCTGGGGCTGTACGAGATCGTGCCCGGCTTCGTTCTGGGCGCGCTGGCCGTGGTGCTGGTGAGCAAGCTGGGCAAGCAACCCTCGCCCGCCATGCTGCAGCGCCACGACGCGGTGGACGCCGAGATGGCGCGTCTGCAAGCCTGAGGCGAATGCGGGTTTGAGGCAAAGTGGCCTCAAACCCTTTGGGGATAAGCGCTAACAGCTATTAATTGGCTAGCGCAACGGCGTGTGGTCGTTCGCCCAGCTTGAACACCGCCACGCCCTCCACCAGCTCCTGCGCCTGGCTGCGCAGGCTGGCGGCGGCGGCGGCCATCTCTTCGACCAGCGCGGCGTTCTGCTGCGTGGTCTGGTCCATCTGGCTCACGGCCTCGCCCACCTGGGCCACGCCCAGCGACTGTTCGCGGCTGGCGTTGCTGATCTCGCCCATGATGTCGTTGACGCGGCGCACGGCGGTCACCACGTCTTCCATGGTCTTGCCGGCGCGCTCCACCAGCGCATTGCCGCGTTCAACGTCATGCACGCTGGCGGAGATCAGCTCCTTGATCTCGCGCGCAGCGCCCGCGCTGCGCTGCGCCAGGCTGCGCACCTCGCTGGCCACCACGGCAAAGCCGCGGCCCTGCTCGCCGGCGCGTGCGGCCTCCACGGCGGCGTTCAGCGCCAGGATGTTGGTCTGGAACGCGATCGAATCGATCACCCCGATGATGTCCGCGATCTTGCCGGACGAGCTGTGGATGCCGTGCATGGTCTGCACCACCTGCGCCACCACCTCGCCGCCCTGTGCGGCCACGCCGCTGGCGCTGGTGGCCAGCTCGCTGGCACGCGCGGCGCTGTCGGCGTTCTGGCGCACGGTCGCGGTCATCTGCTCCATCGATGCGGCGGTCTCTTCCAGGGCGCTGGCCTGGCTTTCGGTGCGGGCGGCCAGGTCGGTGTTGCCCTGCGCGATCTGCGCGCTGGCCGTGGCCACGCCCTCCGCGCCCTGGCGCACGCGGCCCACCACCTCGGTGAGCTGGCGGCGCATCTGCAACAGCGCGGCGATCAGGCGGCCCATCTCGTTGCTGCCGTGGGCGATGTCGCTGCCCGACAGGTCACCGCGCGCCACGGCGCGGGCCAGCTCCACGGCCTGCGCCACCGGCTGCGTGATGGAGCGCACGAAGACCAGCATCAGCACCGTGGCGCCCGCCAGCGTGCCCAGCAGTGCCAGCGCCTGCCACGCCAGCGTGGCGCGCAGGCGGTCGATGCGCGCCTGCAGGGCCTCGTCCACGCCCTGCATGGCCTGGGCGTTCAGTGCGTACAGCGCGTCGATGGTGCGGGTGTAGGTGTCGAAATACTCCTGCGCGGGCAGCGTCAGCGTGTCGGCCTGCAGCAGGGCCTTGTCGGCCAGGGCCAGCGTGGCCGTGATTTGCGCGTCCAGCGTGCGCGCGGGCGCGCCCAGCGTGGCCGCAAAGGCAGGGCTCGCCTCGGTGGCGCGCGCCAGGTTGCGCAGCGTGTCCCCCTGCAGCTCCACCACGCGCTGGCGCAGCGACTGCAGCAGCCCCTTGGCCTCCAGCGGCAGCTCGCCGCCGCGGCCCAGGAAGCCCGCGCCCTGGGCGCGCATCACGCCCAGCTTCTCACCCAGCTGCGGCGCATGCACCAGCGAGGCCTGGATCAGCGCGTTGGTGGCGAAGTCGGGGTCCAGCTGCAGCTCGTAGCTGTGCAGCAGCTGCTCGCCGGTCTGCAGCAGCGACGTGATCAGCGCCGTGTGCTGCGCCGTGCTTTGCGCGGCGGGCAGCGAGCGTGCGGCCACGGCCGGCTCCAGCTGCTGCCAGGCCTGCTGGGCGCGCTGCCAGGCGTCGCGCTGGGCCGCGGGCACCTGCGCCGCGTCCAGGCGGGCGGTGGCCTCGGCGAAGGCTTTGTTCACCGCATCGCGCGCGGCCGGGCGCCGCGCGGCCAAGGTCTCGTCGCCGCCCAGCATGCCGTTGGACAGGCCGCGGTGCACCTGCAGCCCCTGCACCACCTTGTGCAGTGCCAGCAGCGGCGGGGCGCCGCGGGCCTCGTGGCGGGCGTGCGCCAGGTCGTCGAGCGCGCCGCTCACGAACAGCCAGGTGGGCACGGCGCTCATGAGGATGCCGGCGAGGCCCAGGATGAGGAATTTGTAAAGCAGCGGCAGGCGCTGAGAAAGCGAGGTCATAGCGGGAACCTTTCCTTGTCCGCGAGACCGCCTAGGGCCTGTTCACACTATTTTTGCCAGATGCGTTGCGATCAAAAAGGGCCAGGCGCAAGGCGCCAAACGAAGCTGGGGTGCTACCCCAGCGAGGCTTGGCAACGCCGCGAATGGCCCTTTTTGATCGCAACCCGGAGGGAACGGAGTGAAAACCGCGCCATTCGTCGTTGCCCTCCTAGCCAAGGCCCCGGCCTTGGCGTCGTCACGCGCCTAGATTGGCGCGGTTTTCACGCCATTCGCACTGGCAAAAATAGTGTGAACAGGCCCTAGAGGGCGGGCGAGACAAAGAGATGTCAAGAACGTGTAACGCAATGTTATTCGGCAAAAACCTGCCTGTCCTTGAACGAGTTCAGCTTTTTGGGCGCGCAGGGGCTCCATCCCGTCCCAGAGGTGTTGCGACGGGTTTAAGGGTGTTTTTGGCCCCTGGCCCAATAAATACGGGCGCTAGCAGCTATCAGTATGGAAGCGAAACCTGCGCATGCCCCAGACGCTGCCACGCGACCGGCCTGCCCTGCGCGGGGCGAAGCACCGGCCGCTGGTCGTGCCGCCTACAGCGGCCGCCGCGTGGCGAAGCGCACCACCGTCACGCCGGCGCGCGCCTGGCGGGTGCTGGGCATGACCAGCACGCAGTCGTCGTACGGCGTGGTAACGGGCTCGCCATCGTTGTCGCCGATGACGGTACCGGCCTGGGGAATCACCTCCAGGCCCGTGAAGGGCTGGGTGAAACGAAAGCGCTCGCTCCTGGCGACCACCGGGCCGGTGACCTCCAGCGCCCACTGGCGCGGCGCGTCGGGCAGGCGCCAGCCGGGCAGCCCACGTGCCAGGGTGGCGGAATCCACCACGCCCGCCGCTTGCAGGAAGCGCACGCACTGGTCCTGCGCCACGGCGCGGCTGGCCGGGTCGCCATGGAAGCCGCATTCGACGAGCAGCGAGCGCGTGTCGCCGCCCTCGGCATCGGGCTGGCCAAAGCGGCCATAGTCGCGCATGCGCGTGCCGTCCTTGTGGCCCGCGTCCACCACGATGTGCTCGGGCGCGGCCAGGGTGCGCGCGAGGTGCAGGTTGCGCGGCTGCATGCCGGTGAGCAGCAGCGGCGCGCAGGGCTCGTGCATGGAGTGCAGGTCCAGCAGCCAGTCGGCCTCGGCCACGAAGGGGCGCAGCGCGGCCGCGCGCCGGCGCTCCAGCGTGTCGCCGGCGTCCATGCGCGCATCCACCCACTGGCGGTTGAGGTCTTCGTCCACGAAGCGGGCGGCGTCGTGGTGGTGGGGGTCGAACCGGTCGAACGCGGCCAGATTGCACAGCGCCAGCGTGAGCGTGCCGCGCGCGGGGCGCAGGCCGGCTTCCAGCAGGCCCTTGAGCGCCCAGGCGCCGCACAGCTCGTTGCCGTGCACGAGGGCGCTGATCATCACGTGGCGGCCCGGCGTGCCGGAGTCGAAGCGCCACACGCCCTCGGTGCCGGTGTTGCCGGCGCGCCAGGCGCCGAGGTCGGGCGCGGTCAAAGTGAAAGGCAGGGGAGCGCTCATCATTCTTCGATCTTGGCGAACTCGATGATCTTCTTGTACTTGGCGACCTCTGCGGCGAGGAACTTGTCCACGTCCAGGCTGGGGGATGCCACGGTGGAGCCCGCGGCTTCCATTCGCTTGCGGAAGTCCGGCGACTCCAGCGTCTCGTTGAGCGCCTTCTTGAGCCGCTCGGCCACGGGCTTGGGCAGGTGGGCGGGCGCCATGAGGGCGAACCAGGTGCCGATGTCCACGTTCTTGTACTGCGCCGATTCGGCCAGCGCCGGAATGTCGGGCGCGACGGTCGAGCGCTTGGCCTCGGTGGTGCCCAGGGCGATCACTTTGCCGCTCTTGATGTGCGGCAGGCCGCTGGAGAGCACGAACACGCCGAACTCCAGGTTGTTGCCCACCAGGTCGTTGGTGAGCGGCGCCACGCCGCGGTAGGGGATGTGCGTCATGAACAGCTGGCCCTGTTCCTTGATCATCTCGCCGGCCAGGTGCAGCGAGGTGCCCACGCCCGAGCTGCCATAGCTGAGCTTGCCGGGGTTCTTGCGCACGCGTTCGGTGAATTCGGCCAGGTTCTTCACGCCGGTGCCGGTGCTGGCCACCAGCACCAGGGGCTGCGAGGCCACGAGGCCGATGGCGGTGAAGTCCTTGATGTCGTACTTGACCTTCTTGGTCACCAGCTTGTTGATGGCGATCTCGTTGCTGGCGCCGACCAGCAGCGTGTAGCCGTCGGGCGCGCTGCTGGCCACCTTCTGCGCGCCAATGGCGCCACCCGCGCCGCCCAGGTTCTCGATCACCACGGGCACGCCCAGGCGGTTGGACAGCTCCGCGCCCACGGCGCGGCCGGTCAGGTCGGTACTGCCGCCGGGCGGATAGCCCACGACGATGGTGATGGGCTTGCTGGGGTAGGCGGGCGCTTGCGCGAAAGCGGCAGGGCTGGCAGCGGCGAGCAGCGCGGCGCTGGCCAGCAGCGCGCGGCGCAACGGGGCGGGGGTGCGGGAAGTGTGCATGGCGTTTTCCATAGGCAGGTCGAGGTGGGTGCCATTGTGGAAAGCGCACCATGGCCGCGTCGTGCCGAAGTGGCACCAGGCCGTGCATTGTGGGCACGCGGCCCGCGGGTTTATCCGGGGATCACTGGCGCGCCAATGTGGCCCACAGCGCCTCGGCCCAGGGCGAGAGCCGGCGCTTGGGCCGGTACATGCGCACGTCGAAGCGCACCTGCATGCGCTCGTCGCCCGCGCGGGCCAACCGCCCCGACTGGCAGTCGGCATGCACCATGGACCAGGGCAGCCAGGCCACGCCCAGGCCGCGCAGCACGTACTCGTACTGCGCGTCGGCCGAGTCGCATTCCACCACGCGCGCCAGGCGCGGCGCCAGCGGGTCATGCGCCAGGCGGTCTTCCACCAGCCGGCCGAGCGCCAGCGTGTGCGAGGGCTAGGCGCGCGCGGCGTTGAGCGCGGCGCGCGTGGCCTGGGCCGCGTTGCGTGCGGCCGCGGCAAAGTCCGCACCGCCTGAGGCATAGAGCACGGCGCGCGAGGAGTTCACGATGATTGGCCCGTGGGCGCGCAGCCCGGCGCGCACCGTGGCGGCTGCGTCGCCGCCCTGCGCGCCCACGCCGGGGATCAACAGCGGCAGCGTGGGTGCCAGCGCACGCACGCGCTCTATTTCTTGTGGGTACGTGGCGCCCACCACCAGGCCGAGCTGGCCGTTCTTGTTCCAGGGGCCCTGCGCCTGGCGGGCCACGTGCTCGTACAGCAGCGGCTGGCCTTCGACGCTGGCCAGGCGCTGGGCCTGCAGGTCATCGCCGCCGGGGTTGGAGGTGCGGCACAGCAGGAAAGCACCCTTGCCGTGGTAGGCCAGATAGGGCTCGATGGAGTCAAAGCCCATGAAGGGCGAGAGCGTCACGGCATCCGCGCCGTAGCGCTCGAAGGCCTCTTTGGCGTATTGCTCGGCCGTGGAGCCGATGTCGCCGCGCTTGGCGTCCAGGATCACGGGCACATGCGGGGCGTTGCAGCGCATGTGCTGCATCAGGCGCTCCAGCTGGTCCTCGGCACGGTGCGCAGCGAAGTAGGCGATCTGCGGCTTGAAGGCGCACACCAGGTCGGCCGTGGCGTCCACGATGGCGGCGCAGAAGTCGTAGATCTTGTGCGCCTCGCCACGCACGGACTCGGGAAAGCGCGTGGGTTCGGGGTCCAGGCCCACGCACAGCAGGGAGTCGTTGCGCGTGGTGGCGTCGCGCAGCATGTCAAGAAAAGTCATGTCCGTGATTTTAGGCAACACCGTGCCGCTGCCGTGCGCCATGGCGTCCTGGTGTTTTCGCGGGCGGCTTCGGCAAGGACGGCGCCTGCCCGGCACAATCGCCGTCCATGCCTGCCCTTTCCCGCCGCCAGCTCGTCGTTCTTGCCCTGTTGACCCTGGTGTGGGGCCTCAACTGGCCGGTGATGAAGATGGGTGTGGCGCACTTTCCGCCGCTCACCTTCCGCATGGCGTCGCTGTGGCTGGGCCTGCCCATCCTGGCCGCGGTGATAGGGGTGCGCAAGCTGCCCTTCACTATTGCGCGCGCGCATTGGGGCCGCGTGGCGCTGCTGGCGCTGACCAACATGGTGCTGTGGCACGTGCTCATGATCCTGGCGATCCCGCAGCTGTCCAGCGGGCGCGCGGCCATCCTGGGCTACACCATGCCCATCTTCTCGGCCGTGCTGGGCGCGCTGGTGTTCGGCGACCGCCTGGCCGGGCGCGCGTGGATGGGCGTGGGCGCGGCGCTGCTGGGCGTGGTGCTGCTGCTGTGGCATGAGATCGGCGCGCTGGGCGGCCGGCCCCTGGGCGTGACGTTGATGCTGGTGTCTGCCGCGAGCTGGGCCATGGGCACGCAGCTGCTGCGGCGCCTGACCGTGCCGGTGCCGCTGCTCACGCTGTCGTTCTGGATGGTGGCCATCACCTGCGTGGTACTCACCGTGCTGGCGGTGGCGTTCGAGCGCGAGCGCTGGGTGGCACCCGACGCCCAGGCCTGGGCCGCCATTCTCTACAACGGGCTGCTGGCGCTGGGCTTTGCGCAGACGGCGTGGTTCTTCCTGGTGCGCACGCTGCCGCCCGTGGCCTCCACGCTCAGCGTGATGATGATTCCGGTGCTGGGCGTGTTCAGCGGCGCGCTGTGGCTGGGCGAGGTGCTGCATTGGCAGGACTGGAGCGCCGTGGGCCTGATGGCCGTGGCCATCGGCACCGTGCTGTGGCCGGCCCGCGCCGTGCAGGCGCAGGAGTTCAAGTAAAAAGAGCTGCTAGCGCTTATGCAATAAGCGCAAGCAGCTCTGATTTTTATAGCGTTCTGGGGCGGGATCAGCCTGCCGCGCGCTTTTGCAGTATTTCGATGGCCGGCAGGGTCTTGCCCTCCAGCACCTCCAGGAACGCGCCACCGCCGGTGGAGATGTAGCCCACGTCCTTCTCGATGCCGTACTTGGCAATCGCCGCCAGGGTGTCGCCGCCGCCGGCGATGCTGAAGGCGCTGGATTCGGCGATGGCCTGCGCGATGGCCTTGGTGCCGCCCGCGAACTGGTCGAATTCGAACACGCCCACGGGGCCGTTCCAGACGATGGTGCCCGCGGCCTTGAGCTGCGCGGCCAGTTGGGCCGCCGTCTCGGGGCCGATGTCCAGGATCAGGTCGTCCTCGGCCACTTCGCTGGCCTTCTTCACGGTGGCGGGTGCGTCGGCCGCGAAGGCCTTGGCGACCACCACATCGGTGGGGATCGGCACCTCGGCGCCGCGCGCGGCCATGGCGGCGATCACGGCCTTGGCTTCGTTCACCAGGTCGGGCTCGGCCAGGCTCTTGCCGATGGGCAGGCCGGCCGCCAGCATGAAGGTGTTGGCAATGCCGCCGCCCACCACCAGGCCGTCCACGTTCTTGGACAGGCTTTGCAGGATGGTCAGCTTGGTCGAGACCTTGGAGCCGGCCACGATGGCGACCAGCGGGCGCTTCGGGTGGGCCAGCGCGGTCTGGATGGCGTCGATCTCGGCGGCCAGCAGCGGGCCGGCGCAGGCCACCTTCGCGTACTCGGCGATGCCGTAGGTCGTGCCCTCGGCGCGGTGGGCGGTGCCGAAGGCGTCGTTCACGTAGATGTCGCACAGCTGGGCCATCTTCTTCGCCAGCTCGGGGTCGTTTTTCTTCTCGCCCTTGTTCAAGCGGCAGTTTTCCAGCAGCACGACCTGGCCGGGCTGCACCTGCACACCGTCCACCCAGTCGGTCACCAGCGGCACGCCGTTCTCGTACGGGTGGCCCAGCAGCTCGCCCAGGCGCTGGGCCACCGGGGCCAGTGAATCCTCGGGCTTGAACTCGCCCTCGGTGGGGCGGCCCAGGTGGCTGGTCACCATCACGGCGGCGCCGGCTTCCAGCGCCATCTGGATGCAGGGCACGGAGGCACGGATGCGCGTGTCCTCGGTGATGCGGCCGGCGTCGTCTTGCGGCACGTTCAGGTCGGCACGGATGAACACGCGCTGGCCACGGGCCTGGCCCTGGGCGCAAAGGTCGGAAAAGCGAAGGATGTGCATGGGAACAGTGGGTGAGTGCGCCGCGCCGTCACGGTGCGGTCATGAAAACTGCGCGGATTGTAGGCGCCTGGTAACCGCGCCGTAACTCTCTACCAGCCCAGCCCGATGTGCAGCGGCAGGTACACCGCCATGCCCACGACGATGGTGCCCAGGATGCCGCGGCGCCAGAAGTAGTAGCCCGCGGCGGCGGCCACGGCGGGCAGTCGTGCGTCCTGCAGCGTCTGGATCAGCGCGCCCTGGGTCATGACCAGCTCGGGCGCGATGACCCCGGCCAGCGCGGCCAGCGGCGCGTACTTCAGGCCGCGGCGCAGCCAGTCGGGCATCGGCAGGTCGCGCTCGGGGATCATGAAGAACGCGCGCGTGAGCAGGGTGATGCCCGCCAGCCCCAGGATGGCGATGGCCGGCTCGATCCAGGCACCGTTCATGTGTCGCCCCCCGCGGCGCGGGTACGCGCACGCCGCAGCGCACGCTCGGCCGCTTCGGCGGCCAGCCCTGCGGTGACGGCTGCGGCGATCGCCACCAGGATGTTGAGCTTGAGCGGCAGCGCGAAGGTGGCCACCGCCGCCGTGCAGGCCACGGCCGTGGCGAGCCAGGTGGCGCGGTCGTTCAGCATGGACAGCAGGATGCCCAGCAGCGCCAGCACGCCCGCAAAGCCCAGCCCCCAGGACAGCGGGATGGCGTTGGCCAGCACGATGCCCGCAATGGACGGCACCTGCCAGGCCAGCCAGTTGGCCGAGGCCGCGCCCCAGAAATAAGGCACCTGCTCGGGCGCAGGCACGGGCTTGGGAAAGCGCTTCATGAAGCTCACGAAGATCACATCGCCGCTGAAGTAGCCCAGCGCCAGCCGGTGGCGGCGCGGCAGGTGGGCGAAGTAGCTGCGCCACATGCTGCTGAAGATCACGAAGCGCAGGTTCACGCAGGTGGCCGTGAGCCACACCACCCACAGCGGTGCGCCCGCCACCATCAGCGGCAGCACGGCCAGCTGTGCGCTGCCGGCATACACCGCCAGCGACATGAACAGCGCCATCGGCAGCGACATGCCGCTCTTGGCCATGGCCACGCCCGTCACCAGGCCCCAGGCGCCGATGCCCAGGCAGGTGCCGGCCATGTCACCGGCGCCCTGGCGGAAGGCCGGGTCGCGCAGCTGGGCGCGCAGGAAAGGCAGACTCATGGGGCGGCGCCCAGCACCATGCCTGGCGCCAGTGGGAAGCCGCGCAGGAAGTCCGCGGCGGGCAGCCGCTTGCCGCCCGCGCGTTGCAGCACCGTCAAGCGCAGCAGGCTGCCGGCGCCGCAGGCCACGCCGATGCCGTCGGCATCTATAGACAAAATCTGGCCGCAGGCCGCATCCAGCGTGCGCGAGCAGCTATCTATTTCGCAGCTCCATACCTTGATGGCATCGGCCCCCAGCGTGGTGGCCGCGCCGGGGAAGGGGTCGAAGGCACGCACGCGCCGGGCGATCACCTCCGCCGGCTGGTTCCAGTCGATGGTGCTTTCCGCCTTGTCGATCTTGTGCGCGTAGGTCACGCCCTCGGCCGGCTGCGGTGTGGGTTTGAGGCCCCCGCAGGCGGCCATCTCCAGCGCCTCCACGATCAGCCGCCCGCCCAGCTGCGCCAGCCGGTCGTGCAACGTGGCGGTGGTATCGGCGGGGCTGATGGCGGTCTTTTCCAGCAACAGCATGTCGCCGGTATCCAGGCCCGCGTCCATCTGCATGATGGTCACGCCGGTTTCCGCGTCGCCGGCCTCGATGGCGCGGTGGATGGGCGCCGCGCCGCGCCAGCGCGGCAGCAGGCTGGCGTGGATGTTCAGGCAGCCGAGCCGGGGCGTGTTGAGCACCCACTGCGGCAGGATCAGCCCATAGGCGGCCACCACCATCACATCGGCCTGCGCAGCCTCGATGGCGGCTTTGGCGGCCGCTGCGTCCTCGGGGTATTTGCCATCCAGGCGCAGGCTCAGCGGCTGCGCCACGGCGATGCCGTGCTGCAGCGCGCACTGCTTGACGGGTGAAGCCTGCAGTTTCATGCCGCGGCCCGCGGGGCGGTCGGGCTGGGTCAACACCAGGGGCACGGTGAATCCCGCGGCCAGCAGGCGTTCCAGGGCCACGCGCGCAAACTCGGGCGTGCCGGCAAAAATGACTCTCATACAACGCGTGGAATAGCGGCCCCGGGGTGGGGCTCAGTGAAAGGGGTCGTTGTCGTTCAGCCGCTCGTCCGTGAACATCACGCGCTGCACGACGCCCGCTGGGTCGATGTGCACATGGGCCTGGCGGGGCTCTCCATTGTCACGAAAGCGGTAGGTCCAGATATCGCCATTGAAGCGCGCCACCTTCTCCACCAGCGCAGGCGGGCCGAAGGTGCGTCGCACGGCTGCGCGGGTATCGACGCCATTGCGCAGCGCATGGAAGTGCTCCAGCGTCAGTACCTGCTCCACCCGCACCAGGCGTTGCCGGGCGTCAAAGTCGAGGTGGTAGACCTGTTGGCCTGCGGGCTGGCGGCTGTAGACCAGCCGTTCTCCGCCTTCCGGGAGCATTACGGTTAGCGTGGGTGCGCCCATGGTGCGCTCGATGTCCGCACGCGGCGTGCCTGCTTTCTGCCATTCGGGTACGGCGCAGGCCGCCAAAAAACCAGCCAGCAGCAGTGCGCTCCAGCGGAGCCGGCGCGGTGCGGTTGCGTGCGCCGGCAGCGGGGTCATGCGCGTTCGGCCTGCTTTTGCTGCTTCAACAGCTTGGTCTTGATGCGGTTGCGCTTCAAGGGCGACAGGTATTCCACGAACACCTTGCCCAGCAGGTGGTCCATCTCGTGCTGGATGCACACGGCCAGCAGGCCCTCGGCCTCGATCACGCGCGGCTGGCCGTCGCGGTCCAGCGCGCGCACGTGCACGGCAGTGGAGCGCTCCACGCCATCGTAGATGCCAGGCACCGACAGGCAGCCCTCGTCACCCACCTGTTTCTCGGCACTGGCCCAGGTGATCTCGGGGTTGATCAGCACCAGCGGCGTGTCGCACTCTTCGGAGACGTCGATCACCACGATGCGCTCGTGCACATCGACCTGCGTGGCGGCCAGGCCGATGCCATGGGCGTCGTACATGGTGGCGAACATATCGTCCACGATGGCGCGCACGCGCTCATCCACCGCCGTCACGGGCTGGGCGACCTTGTGCAGGCGAGGATCGGGGTAACAGAGAATCGGAAGAATTGCCATGGCAGAGCGCTCAATATGTCGCTATTTTCGCCACTTTTGCCCGCCATTGCGGCGCCCAATCACAATAATCGTTGCCCGATCAAGGGCTTGGGCACAGAATCTCAAATGGTTTGTAATGTATTCGCGGCAGTTTCTTCTGTAAAACAATTAACTGCACCGCAGCGAGAGGGGCGTTTTTCCAATGAATGACACGAGGAACAATATGGCGGCTCAGGCCCGTATGCGCGTGACGGCGCTCGGCGCACTGGCTTTGTTGGCGGGTGCCGCCATGGCACCGGCGGCGCAGGCCCAGAATTACCCGATTACTTCCGAGCAGCGCGCCACCGCGCAGCAGGTGGCTTCACGCGGCGTTCCCCTTTCCGAATTGGCCGCCAATGCGCCCGATACCTACGTGGTGAAACGGGGAGACACGCTGTGGGGTATTTCCGGCATGTATTTGAAGCGCCCCTGGCGCTGGCCGGAACTGTGGGGCATGAATCTGCAGTCCATTCCCAACCCGCACCTGATTTTCCCGGGCCAGACGCTGTACCTGGAAAAGGTGGACGGCTATGCCCGCCTGAGCACCAGCCGCAAAGGCGCGCCCGAGACCGTGCGCGTGTCGCCGCGCACGCGCTATGACAGCCTGGCCGGCACGGCGCTGCCCACGCTCAAGCCGCACCTGATCGAACCCTTCCTCGTCGAGCCTCTGGTGGTGGACGAGCTCACACTGCAGCAGGCCCCGCGCATCGTGGCCACGCGCGACGAACGCATGATCATGGCCAACGGCGACCGCGCCTACGTGCGCGGCCCTGAAGGCAGCCCCCTCGTGATGGCGCCTGGCGTGCCGCGCCAGTACCGCGTGTTCCGCAACGCCATTCCGCTGAAGGATCCGCACACTGGTGAGGTGCTGGGCTACGAAGCGCAGTATGTCGGCCGCGCCGAACTGGTGCGCAGTGAAACTACCACTCCAGTGCCCCAGAGCGATGTAGCGCGGGGCAAGAGTTCCAGCGAGGGCCGGGGGGAAGTGCTGGAGGGGCAAGCCGACGGCACAGCGGTGGACATCGTTCCCGCCACGGTGGACCTGAGGGGCGCGAAGGAAGAGATCCGCGCCGGCGACCGCCTGCTGCCCGCACCACAGCGCAGCTTCAACAGCTACACCCCGCGGGCACCGCAGGGCCCCGTGGATGCCAGCGTGGTGTCGATCTACGGCAGCGCGGCCGTGGCCTATGCCGGCCAGAACCAGGTGATCACCATCAACCGCGGTACGCGCGACGGCATGGAAGCCGGCCATGTGCTGCAGCTGCTCACGCAGGGCGAGCGCTTCAAGGACAAGACCGACGAGCAGCGCGCCATGGTGCGCCTGCCCAGCGAGAGCAATGGCGTGGCGATGGTGTTCCTCACGTTCGACCGCGTGTCCTACGCCCTGATCCTGCAGTCGCAGCAGGCGGTGCGTGTGGGCGACCGTCTGGTCAACCCCGAGTAAGCCCCGGGCGCCGCCACCTGCGGGCGGCCGCTCCCCCGCCTTGTCACCGCGCATGCAACGCGACGAACTGGCCGCCTGGCTGCGTCTGACGCTCACGCCAGGCGTGGGCAACGGTGCCGCGCGCAGGCTGCTGGCCGCGTTCGGCCTTCCCCAGAACATCTTTGCGCAGGGCGAGAGGGCCTGGCAGTCCTGCGTCACCACCGCGCAGGCGCGCGCGCTCGCCCGCGTGCCCGATGAGCTGGAGGTGCTGACCGAGCGGACGTGGCAGTGGCTGCTGGACGGGCGGGCGCCCGCGCAGCCGGCGCACGGCATCGTCACGCTGGGTGACGAGGCCTATCCTCCTGCGTTGCTGGCCACCGAGGATCCGCCGCTGCTGCTGTACCTGCTGGGTGCTCCGCAGTTCGTGCAGGGCGGCGCGCCGTTCGCGCCGGCGCACAGCCTGGCCATGGTGGGTAGCCGCAACCCCACGGCCCAGGGGGCGGACCATGCCCGGCAGTTCGCGCGTGCTCTGCGGGAGGCGGGTTTGTGCATCATCTCTGGGCTGGCGCTGGGCATCGACGCGGCGGCGCACGAGGGCGCGCTGATCGATCCGCCCGACGGCGCCGCGCCCGCCACCATTGCCATCGTGGGCACCGGGCTGGACCGGGTGTACCCGCGTGCCAACAAGGAGCTGGCCCACCGCATCGCGCGCCACGGCCTGCTGGTCAGCGAATACCCGCTGGGCACGCCGCCGTTGCCGGCCAACTTTCCCAAGCGCAACCGCATCATCTCCGGCCTGTCGCAGGGCACCCTGGTGGTGGAGGCGGCGCTGGCCTCGGGCTCGCTGATCACCGCGCGACTCGCGGCCGAGCAGGGGCGCGAGGTGTTCGCCATACCAGGCTCCATCCACGCGCCCCAGTCGCGTGGTTGCCACGCGCTGATACGCCAGGGCGCCAAGCTGGTGGAGTC
Organism: Diaphorobacter sp. LR2014-1; assembly: GCF_002916785.1. Lineage (NCBI taxonomy): Bacteria > Pseudomonadati > Pseudomonadota > Betaproteobacteria > Burkholderiales > Comamonadaceae > Diaphorobacter > Diaphorobacter sp. LR2014-1. The sequence goes on from NZ_MTBE01000001.1 coordinate 394,010, forward strand.
GGCGCAGGATGTGCTGGAAGAACTGCGCTGGCATGCGCCGGCAGCCGCCATCCCCGCGAAACAGCCCGCGTCCGAGGAGCCCCTCGCGCCGTCGTATCAATGTGTGCTGGATGCGCTGGGGTTCGATCCGCTGGGGCTGGACGCACTGGTGGCGCGCACGGGGCTGGATGCCGCCACGCTGCAGGTACGGCTGCTGGAGCTGGAACTGGAGGGGCGTGTCGCGCGCCTGCCCGGCGGGCTGTTCCAGCGCGTGGGGCAGGCCTGAAAGCAGCGACGGCAGTGCGTGCTTCGCGGCGCACGCCTGCGGGGAAGGGGCTTGCCGCGTGGCCTTGACCGGCCGGCGGATCAGCCGGCGCGGTACGGGCACGTGTTTGCTATATAAAAATGAGCTGTTCGCGCTTGCTGTACATCCATTTCAAAGGATTTTTCCGTTGAAACCTGGATGAAATAAGCGCAGACAGCTATGTTTTTTGATGTTATAGCCCGAGCATCAACCGCAGGTTCTGCACCGCGGCGCCGCTCGCGCCCTTGCCCAGGTTGTCCAGGCGCGCCACCAGCACGGCGTGGCGGTAGCTCTCATTGGCGAACACGCGCAGTTCCAACTGGTTGGTGTCGTTGAGCGCGAGGGCATCGAGTTTGCCGTCCTCGGTGGGCGGCAGCACCTTCACCCACTGCTCGGGCGTATTGCTCTTGGCGTAATGGGCCGCCAGTGCGTGGTGCAGGTCCGCCGCCTTCGGCTGGCCGGGCAGCAGGTCCAGATGCAGCGGCAGTTGCACCAGCATGCCCTGGCGGAAGTTGCCCACCGAGGGGATGAAGATCGGGCGGCGCGTGAGCCCGGTGTACTTCAGGATCTCCGGCAGGTGCTTGTGCGACAGGCCCAGCGCATACAGCTCAAAGGGCGCCGCCTGGCCTTGCTCGTAGGCCTCGATCATCGTACGGCCGCCGCCGGAGTAGCCGCTCACCGACGGCAGCGCCAGCGGGTGGTCGGCAGGCACCAGGCCGGCGTCGACCAGCGGGCGCAGCAGGGCGATGGCGCCGGTGGCATAACAGCCGGGGTTGGATACGCGCGTGGCGCTGCGCACGGCATCCAACTGGCCGGGCGCCAGTTCGGGAAAGCCGAACACCCAGCCCGGCGCCGTGCGGTGGGCGGTGGAGGCATCAATGATCTTGATGGCGCGGCCGGTCTCGGCAGTGATGGCGTCCACCAGCGCGACCGTTTCGCGCGCGGCATCGTCGTGCAGGCACAGCACGACCAGGTCCACACCGGCGATCAGTGCGCGCTTGGCGGCGGCGTCCTTGCGCAGTTCGGGGGCGATGCTGACCAACTCGACCTGGGGCATGGCCTGCAGGCGCTCACGAATCTGCAGGCCGGTGGTGCCTGCCTCGCCATCAATAAAGACCTTGGACATCAGTAGCTCCTGCAAGGGCCGGCCCAGGGGTGGGGCCGGGGGCGTAAGTTATATCCACATCAATGGTGCGTCGCAGCATGATACATTTACCGGCTGCCATTCCCGAGCATGCGGCTGTATTTCCGCTCTTCGGCAGAACGGGTACAAACACCATCCTTCCCCTGAGAGAGACCTCATGAAGATTCACGAATACCAAGGCAAGGAAATCTTGCGCAGTTTCGGCGTGCCCGTCCCGCGTGGCATCCCCGCTTTCACGGTGCAAGAAGCCGTGGAAGCCGCACAAAAGCTCGGCGGCCCCGTGTGGGTCGTGAAGGCCCAGATCCACGCCGGTGGCCGTGGCAAGGGCGGTGGCGTGAAGGTGGCCAAGACCATTGATGACGTGAAGGCACGCGCCAGCGAGATCCTGGGCATGCAGCTGGTCACGCACCAGACCGGCCCTGAAGGGCAAAAGGTGCGCCGCCTGTACATTGAAGACGGCGCCGACATCAAGAACGAACTGTATGTGTCCCTGGTTACCGACCGCGGCACGCAGAAAGTGGCGCTGATCGCCTCCAGCGAAGGCGGCATGGACATCGAGGAAGTGGCCCACTCCACCCCCGAGAAGATCATCACCGAGATGATCGACCCCCTGACCGGCATCACGCCCGAGCAGTCCAAGAAGGTGGCCGCAGCCATCGGCCTGACGGGCGCTTCGGTGGACCAGGCGGTGGACCTGTTCGCCAAGCTCTACAAGTGCTACATGGACACCGACGCGTCCCTGGTCGAGATCAACCCGCTGAATTGCGACTCCAAGGGCAACCTGATGGCCCTGGACGCGAAGTTCAACTTCGACGCCAACGCGCTGTTCCGTCACCCGGAAATCGTGGCTCTGCGCGACCTGGATGAGGAAGATCCGGCGGAAGTCGAGGCCTCCAAGTTCGACCTGGCCTACATCTCCCTGGACGGCAACATCGGCTGCCTGGTGAACGGAGCCGGCCTGGCCATGGCCACCATGGACACCATCAAGCTGTTCGGCGGCGAGCCGGCCAACTTCCTGGACGTGGGCGGCGGTGCCACCCCCGAGAAGGTCACCGAAGCCTTCAAGATCATGCTCAAGAACCCCAAGGTCAAGGGCATTCTGGTCAACATCTTCGGCGGCATCATGAAGTGCGACACCATCGCCACCGGCGTGATCACCGCCTGCAAGGCCGTGAACCTGCAGGTGCCGCTGGTCGTGCGCATGAAGGGCACGAACGAAGAGCTGGGCAAGAAGATGCTGGCCGAATCCGGCCTGCCCATCATCAGCGCCGACACCATGGCGGAAGCCGCCACGAAGATTGTCGAAGCCGTCCGTTAAGCAGGCCCGGAGATAAAACATGTCGATCTACATCAACAAAGACACCAAGGTCATCACCCAGGGCATCACCGGCAAGACCGGTCAGTTCCACACGGAAAAGTGCCAGGAATACGCCAACGGCAAGAACTGCTTCGTGGCAGGTGTGAACCCCAAGAAGGCCGGCGAGAAGATTTTTGACATTCCAATCTTTGGGTCGGTCAAGGATGCCGCCAAGGAAACCGGTGCTACCGTCTCCGTGATCTACGTGCCGCCCGCGGGCGCGGCCGCCGCCATCTGGGAAGCCGTCGAGGCCGACCTGGACCTGGCGATCTGCATCACCGAAGGCATTCCCGTGCGCGACATGCTTGAAGTGCGCAACAAGATGAAGGCCAAGGAAGCCGCCGGCGGCAAGCGCACGCTGCTGCTGGGCCCCAACTGCCCTGGCCTGATCACGCCGGACGAGATCAAGATCGGCATCATGCCCGGTCACATCCACAAGAAGGGCCGTGTGGGCGTGGTGAGCCGTTCCGGCACGCTGACCTACGAAGCCGTGGCACAGTTGACCGAACTGGGCATCGGCCAGTCGTCCGCCGTCGGCATCGGCGGCGACCCGATCAACGGCCTCAAGCACATCGACGTGATGAAGGCTTTCAACGACGATCCTGACACCGACGCCGTGATCATGATCGGCGAGATCGGCGGCCCCGACGAGGCAGAAGCTGCCCGCTGGTGCAAGGCCAATATGAAGAAGCCCATCGTGGGCTTCATCGCAGGCGTGACCGCTCCTCCGGGCAAGCGCATGGGCCATGCGGGTGCGCTGATCTCCGGCGGCGCCGATACAGCCGACGCCAAGCTGGCCATCATGGAAGAGTGCGGTTTCACCATTACCCGCAATCCTTCCGAGATGGGTCGCCTGCTCAAGGGCCTGCTGTAATCCGCGAGCCTGGCGCGGTGTAGCGCGCCAGGTTACGCAAAACTACGCACGCGCGAGAGGGTCTACCCTCTCTACACTGACAGCTCCAACACAAAAGAAACGCCAGCTTGGTTGACCCAGGCTGGCGTTTTCGATTCATAACACTGGAGCCATCAATGGAGTACTTGAGCAATGCCGATTTCTGGATCGGCCTGGTGAAGATCGTCTGGATCAACATCATTTTGTCGGGCGACAACGCTGTCGTCATTGCCCTGGCGGCGCGTTCGCTGCCTCCGCAGCAGCAGAGGAAGGCCGTCATGTTCGGCTCCGGCGCGGCGGTGGTGCTGCGCATCGTATTGACGGTAGTGGCGGCCAAGCTGCTCCAACTGTCCTTCCTGCAGATCGTCGGGGGCTGTCTGCTGCTGTGGATTGGTTATCAACTTCTCACGGACGAGGAGGAAGATGACGGCGCATCCAAATCCACCGGGGGCATGTTCGCGGCCATCCGTACCATCCTGATTGCCGACTTGGTGATGAGCCTGGACAACGTCATAGCCGTTGCGGCGACGGCCCAGGGGAACATGGTGCTGCTCGTTCTGGGGTTGGCCATCAGCATTCCGCTGGTGATCTTCGGCTCCACCCTGATGATCAAGCTCATGGAGCGCTTTCCCGTCATCGTCACGCTGGGGGCCGCGCTGATTGGTTGGGTGGGAGGCGAGACCATCGTCAACGACAATTTGCTCCACGATTACGCGATGGGTCACCCGTGGCTCCACTACGCAGCCGCCATAGCGGGCGCCATGCTGGTGGTGATGGTGGGCAAGCTGATGCAATCCCGCGGCGAGCCACGGCAGGCCTGAAAAGTTTGGCACGCGGCAGTGCGACGGGAATGTGCCGCGACCTGACGGACATGTCCATGAAGTAGCAAAAATGGCAGGCAGAAAAGGCCGGGTAGGGCCTCTTTTGCAAGACACGTCAACGGGCCTGACTTGCACGCGTTCTATGCAATAGTGGATCTGCTGCCCCGTGCGCCTCGACTATGATGCGCAGTCCCGCAATGCCGTTGTGTGAGGGATCAGCAGCTATTCCATCCTCAACCGCATGTTCAGCGCCTTCGCGTGAAGCGTATCGCGGGAGTCTCCTATGAAACCTCTGCCGATGCTGAGCTACGAATTCTGCGCGTTGACGGACACGGGGCGGGTGCGCTCCAACAACGAAGACGCTGTGGCCATCCATGAGACGGCGCAGATGGTCATCCTGGCCGACGGCATGGGGGGTTACAACGCGGGCGAGGTGGCTGCCGGGATGGCGATCACCTACATCGGCACCGAGATGGTCCGCTGGCTGCAGGACGACGGCTCCGCGGCATCGCCTTCGGATGTGCGGCATGCGTTAGAGGCCTGTGTGGACAATGCGAACCACGCGATCCTCGGCGCCTCGATGTCCAATCCCCAATACCTGGGGATGGGTACCACGCTGGTCGTCGGTGTGTTCCGTGACGACCGGCTCATTCTCGGCCACATTGGCGATTCGCGCTGTTACCGGTGGCGCGAGGGCCTGTTGCGGCAGATCACGCGCGATCACTCATGGTTGCAGGAGCAGATCGACCTGGGACTGCTCACGCCGGCACAGGCCGCCGTTTCGGGGCAGCGCAACCTGGTTACAAGGGCGCTGGGGGTGGATGTGTCCGTGCACATAGAAATCAACGAGTTTCCTGTCGAGCCCGGTGATTTGTTCATTCTTTGCTCCGACGGGCTGACAGATATGTTGAGTGACACAGATTTGGCCGAACTGGCGCGGATGCCCATTGCGCTACAAGATAAAGCGGCGCGCATGGTGGCCATGGCCAACGCCATGGGAGGGCGGGACAACATCAGCGTAGTGCTGGCGCAAACGCAACTCGCTCAGGACCCCAAAAAACGCGGCGGCCTCATGGCGCGCCTGCTGCGCACCTCGTGACCCTTCCGCCAAGCTCAGCCCGACCGCCAGGGCTTCGTTTGCCTGTGCCCGGAAATTGCTACTTCCCTCTACTAGCTAAGTTGTTTGGATAAGGAAAAGTGATCATGCCCAGAATGGTCGTGTCGATCGATGGAGTTGTCATCAAGGAAGTTACCTTCACCAAGGAACGCACAACGGTAGGCCGCCGCCCCTACAACGACGTGGTCATCGACAACCTTGCCGTCAGTGGTGAACATGCGGTCTTCCTCATGAATGGGGACGATGTAGAAGTGGAAGACCTGGGCAGCACCAACGGCACCTATGTCAATGGCAAGGCCATCAAGCGACAGCCTTTGCGCAACGGCGACACGGTGGAATTGGGGAAGTACAAAATCCGCTTCCTGCACGAAGAGCCTGGTCACGACTATGAGAAGACGATGGTCTTCAAGCCGGGCATGCTGCCGCCGCTGGCCAAGCCTGCGGCCCCTGTGCCAGTCGTGCTGAGCGCCGCCGTACGGGTGATGAACGGCCCCGCCGCCGGCCGTGAGGTGGCTCTGACAAAAGTGGTTACCACCATTGGCAAGCCCGGCGTCGCCGTGGCATCCATCACCAAGCGGCACAGCGGCTTCGTGCTGGCCCATGTGGAGGGTGGGGACTTTCCGTTCCTGAACGGTACGCCCATTGGAGTGGACCCCATAACTCTCAAAAATGGCGACCGCATCGCGCTGGCCAGTACCGAGATGGAGTTTGTGCAAGGCTAGAGCGTGCAGAGGGCAACGGTAGTGTGGCGATCATTAGCGCTTCGCTTTTAAAAGCCGTTAGCGCCTGATGGGAGAAAGGGTGCTGCCGCGGGTCGCAGAATGCCGCGCTGCCTCTAACAGACCGAATTGCGTAGTTCTCCACGTAGAACACCTTGGGGTGACAAATGTGTCGACGTGTGACCGATTGGTTAGACTTTTCCTTTGCGGGGCCTAGGAAACTGGTGAAAAATGTCGCGCGCTGCAACGTTTGGTTGCATTCTGATGTTGGCACAGAAGCTGCTCAAGTTTTCTCAACCCGCAGGATTCCTCTGCGGGGGCTATTACCTAATTCCGAGGAGGATTTATGAAGCGTACCCTGCAACAAGGTTTCACCCTGATCGAACTGATGATCGTGGTGGCCATCATCGGCATTCTGGCGGCCATTGCGCTGCCTGCTTACCAGGATTACACCAAGCGTACCCATGTGTCCGAGGGCCTGACGCTGGCTGGCGGAGCCAAAGCTTCTGTGACGGAGTATTACTCGTCGCAAGGCAATTTCCCCTCAAATAATTCATCTGCAGGATTAGCTGCCGCCACCGCTATCAAAGGTAATGCAGTGAAATCGGTGGAAGTTGCGAATGGCAAGATCACAATTACCTACAACAATAAAGTTACTGATGATGCCAAACTTGAACTGAGCCCAAGTACGAGCGCTGGTGGTGTGCAATGGAGCTGCAAGGGTGGTACGGTGAATGCAAAATATCGTCCTTCTAACTGCCGTTAATTATTAACGATGCGATAATAAGCCCACTTCGGTGGGCTTTTTATTTGACGGGTTCTTTCCAATTGCCAACACCTAATATTCACATGCAATCCATGAGGGTATTTCATGAAAAAATAACACCAAGTGTGTTGTTTGTTATTTTTTTTGTTGCGACGTTGGTGGCTTATTGGCATGGCTTGATTGGGCCATTTTTGTTTGATGATGAGCCCAACCTTAAAGCCTTGGGTGATGTTGGTGGAGTGCATGATTGGACAAGCCTAAAGAGCTATATTCTTAGCGGCTGGTCTGGCCCTACTGGCCGCCCTCTATCCTTACTTAGCTTTTTGATTGACGACAACACGTGGCCCAGTGTTGCCGCTTCTTTTAAATACACCAATCTGTGCCTGCATTTATTGTGTGGCCTGTTGTTGGCTTGGGCCACCTATTTGCTGCTGTGTGCCGTGCGTTTTGTGGAGGTGCGCGCCGCGTGGATTGCTGTAGTGGCTGCTGGCCTGTGGATGCTGCACCCCTATTGGGTATCGACCACGCTGTACGTGGTGCAGCGCATGACCATTCTCAGCGGCCTGTTCATGCTGGCCGGTATGGTGGGCTATTTGAAAGGGCGCTTGTGGCTGATGCAGCCAGATCGGCACCGCCCGCTGGCCGCTTATGCATTGATGACGATGAGTGCTGGTCTGGGCACATTGCTCGCCGTACTGTCCAAAGAAAATGGCGCTTTACTGCCACTACTCCTCCTAGTGGTTGAAGCCTTTTTGCACCGCATGCGTGCCGACGCGCCACCTAAAAAAATCTGGCTGGCTGTGGTGCTGGGTTTGCCTGCCTTGGCCGTGGTGATGTATCTGGCCAAACATATCAATTTCTCTCCCAATCTCTGGCCCAACCGGCCTTTTGATCAAGTGGAGCGCCTGTATTCGGAAACCCGCATCCTGTGGGACTACATGGGCCAGCTCTGGTTACCCCGCATTGAAGGCGCGGGTTTGTTTCAAGACGGCTTTGAAATTTCACGCAGCTTGCTGCAGCCTATGAGTACCGTGTGGGCGGTGGTGGGGTGGGTGGCCGTGTTGTTGTGTCTGCCGCTGCTGTACCGTCGGTTGCCTTTTGTGTGGTTGGCGATCGTCTTTTTCTTATGCGGACATTTGATCGAATCGACTGTTATCGGGCTGGAGCTGCACTTCGAGCATCGCAACTACGCCCCGGCATTTTTTATGTTCTTGCCCCTGGCCATCGGTATCGACTGGCTGGGACAGCGGTACCGCCCTCGGATGGCGATTGCCGTCACTTTGGCACTGATGGCTATGCTGGCGGGCATGACCTGGCAGCGCAGCCTACTCTGGGCCGATGCCAACCGGTTGCAAACCTACTGGGCTATGAAAGACCCACAGTCTGCACGCGGGCGAAACTACCTGATTAGTCGTTTGGTGGATGAGAAAAAATATAGCGAAGCGCTGGCATGGGCAGATAAATCTGTGCAGGAGCTGCCCCACAGTTCACTCATCACCATGAGTTGGCTGCTTATTCACGTCAATACCGGTCAAGCTACAGAACAACATTTTTCCCGTGCGGCTGAGCTGTTGGTGCAACAGCCTTTTGACGCACAAACTGTTGCCGGGCTGCGTATCTTGGTGGACGATGCCATAGCTGCGCCAGAGCTCGCCAGATACCATCAGCCCTTGCTGCAGCTGCTGGATACCTTGAGCGAACAGGGGCCTTATCGGAAGTTTCCGCTGTTCATGCGTGTGATTGCTTACAACAAAGCACGTCTGTACCTGCTGATGGGCAATGCGCCGCAAGCCCAAAAATATTACCTAGAAGCCGTGCAGCGCTATGGGAGAGCCAGCTCTGCTATGCAAATGTTTGCAGAAATGGCTATTTCTGGTCATTTGGAAGAAGCGCAGCGATTGCTTGACTATATTCAGCAGGGCGTAGAGAGCGGCAAGCTCAATACCGATCCGTTAGGTCAAGCCTATTACCAACAAGAAATTCAACGAATGCAGCAGATTCTGGCATCTGATCGTGCGGAAGAATAAGTAGGGCAATTTATGCAACCTTCAGCATCCATGCACCTCTCCATCATCCTCCCCGCCAAAAACGAGTCTGCCGCCATCGGCGCCACCGTGGACAAAATCCATGCCCAACTGGCACTGATGGGGCTTGAGGCCGCTGCCGAGGTGCTGGTGGTCAACGACGGCTCCAGCGACGACACCGCTGCCGTGGCCCAGGCAGCGGGCGCGCGCGTGGTGCACCACCCCTACAGCAAAGGCAATGGCGCGGCTATCAAAACCGGCGCACGCGCCGCACAAGGGGATGTACTGGTGTTTATGGATGCCGACGGGCAACACGACCCCGCCGACATTCCACGCCTGCTGGACCAGCTGAACCAGGGGCATGACATGGTGGTGGGCGCGCGCCAAAAGGGCTCGCAAGCCAGCGTGGGGCGCGGGCTGGCCAATGGGTTGTACAACCGGCTGGCCAGCTGGATGACCGGGCACAAGGTGGAAGACCTGACCAGCGGTTTTCGCGCCGTGCGGGCAGACAAGTTCCGTGAGTTTCTCTACCTCTTGCCCAATGGCTTTTCTTATCCCACCACCAGCACCATGGCGTTTTTCCGCGCCGGGTATTCGGTGGCTTATATCCCCATTCACGCTGCCAAGCGCATTGGTAAAAGCCACATCCGCCTGCTGCGCGATGGCACGCGCTTCCTGCTCATCATCTTCAAGATTGGCACGCTGTTTTCGCCAATGAAAATCTTTGCACCGGTAGCATTATTGATGTTTTTTCTGGCCAGCGGCTGGTACGGTTGGACATTTATCACCATGCATAAATTCACCAATATGAGTGCCTTGCTTTATACGGGGAGTGTCATTACCTTCATGATGGGGCTAATATCTGAGCAAATTACGGCATTGATGTATAAGGATGACAGTTGATTGTGTTCGATTGCCAAATTGCCTGGAATAAATCGTGAGGAAAGCCTAGATTGTTGAAGGTTGAGCAGTTGCTTGGTAAGCCATTGCGTAAGCTGCTGAATGGGCCAATAGCACGAGCAACCATCCGCACCAGCTTTGTGCTGGGGCTACGCTTATTAGTACAGGCCGGCACACTACTACTGGTCGCCCGCATGTTAGGGCCATCAGACTATGGTGCTTTTGCCGCAATTGCTGCACTAGCCGTGCTCATGGGCACCTTTGCCACTTGTGGCACACACTTGGTGCTGCTGGCTGAAGTGTCTAAAAGCCCCGACCAGCGCCAACCTGTATTGGCCTACGCCGTTCCCATAACCCTCATCAGCGGCAGTGTGCTGTTTTTGCTCTATTTGGCTACAGGCCAATTTTGGCTGGCCAGCACCAGTGTGCCGTTGCAAGTCATGGCCTGCATTGGCCTGACGGAAACCCTGCTGCTGCCGCTCTACCTGCTGCCTGCCACGGAAGAGCTAGCACTAGAAAAAACCGCTCGATCCCAGCTTTTGGTTATCTTCCCATTGGCGCTGCGCATGGCCGTGGCGGGCATAGTTATGCTGCAGGCACCTGCGCAGCCTTTAGCCCTATTTGCGTGGCTCTACCTAGCCACTGCGTTGTTGGCTTTGGTCTGCATGAAAGTCTACAAAAATGATGCTTGGCTACAACCCAAGCACTGGAAGCTGCCCAACCGCGTCCAACTCAAACACAGCATTGGCTATGCCACGCTCAGCCTCACCGCGGCTGGCCCCAGTGAGCTGGACAAGATGCTGGCCGTCAAACTGCTGCCATTAGGGGTGAGCGGCCTGTATGCAGCTGCATCTCGTGTCATAGGTGCGGCCACCTTACCCGTGACGGCACTCTTACTCTCGGCGCTGCCCCGTCTATTTCGCCAAGCCGGTGAACACAGCGCCCAAAGCCAACGCTTAAACCGCTGGATTTACCTCAGCGTGCTGATATATGGCATGGCGTTGGCTAGCCTGCTCTGGTTCGCCGCCCCTGCGGTGCAATGGTTATTCGGTAGCCAATATCAAGGTATGGGCGACATGCTGCGCTGGCTTTGCATTGCCGTACCGGGCTTGGTCTTGCGTTTAACCGTCGCTAGCATCTTGATGACCCAAGACAAGCCCTGGCTACGCGCTGGGTTTGAAGTGTTTGGCATGGCCACCCTCGCCATAGCCGCCTTCGCCCTATATCCCCAGTTTGGCGCCAAAGGAATGGCGTTGGCATTGGCGGCATCAGAATGGGGCATGGTGCTAGCGGGGGTGGCTTTTATTAGATTCAAACACCAAGTCAGCTATTAAGCTCAGCAAATTCTGGCTGAATGAATATGGCGGTATGTACAAGCTTGGAGTATAAAATGTAGTCAAAACTGGATAGATATTTATTGATTTCCGAATCAACAACTTCTGGAATATTTTTTGATTGCAATTCAACTAAAATAATTTTCGGCTTAAAACGACCCCAATCATTAGACTTTAAGACATTAAAGTCGAAGCCTTCCACATCTACACTCATGACATCAATGGCTTGCCCTGGTTGCAGGTTGTCTTTTAGTATCGTAGATAGTTTTTGCACTGGAATTTTAATTTTATTACGCAATTTGATTGACATCTGGGATAGTAGGTTTTCAGCCAAATTTTGTGAAAAGGTGCTATATGCCCCATCTTCAAATTGATAAAATAAAAGTTCACCTTCAGAATCAGATACGCCTAGATTTAGGTTTGTATCTTTTGGTCTATGTTTTTTGAACAGGGAAATCGCTTCTGGTGAGGCATCAATATTTAAGCCACTCCAACCTCTTTTAAAAGGCTATAGGTGTTCGAGTAGCGAAATGGGTGGTGCGCACCAATATCGACATAAAATCCATCGTCTTTATCTAAAATCCTGTTCAATATTAAATCTTCACCTTCTTGGCTATATGTTTTTTTGCCACCCTTGAAGCCATAGGTGAATCTAATTCTCTGATATATATTCAAAATCCAGCTTGGCGATTTTTTTTCTATCATCGATTTGATCTTCATTTGATGCTGACCTTGCTTAATTGTCTTGAGGTAAAGCCAATGAAAATTAATATTTTCTTAAAACTTCTGGAAGCCATATTAGAAATTCCATCATTGATTATTTTTTGAACAACTCCGATAGTTTTTCTCTCTGTCTCTAACCGACTATTTTTTAAATCAATTGGGTGTTTGAAAATATCTGAATAAAAAAATCTAATCTCCAGCTTGAAGTAATACTCCCAAATATCTGACCTTCGTAGGCAAGATTTTTGGCTTTTAACTAATTTTTCAGCTGCCGCTCGATTTAAGGCGTAGCAACAAGCTCTTGTTAGGAATGGCATGGATATTTTTGGAACTTTCCAGAAGTTATCGCTGTGTAGCTGCCCAGAAAGATATTTTGCATTTTTCATTCCTTGCTGCCCGCCCAAAACAACAATAGCAGGCTCATTTCGCAATTTTTTTGTGATATTTAAGGCTTCCGTAAAATCAGTGTCACAACCTTCTATGTCATCTTCGATGATGATGCAGTAAGGAGCATCTGATTTCAAAAATTGTTGTAAGCATTGAAGATGTGAAATTGCACAGCATTTTTCACCCAAACTTAATGGGAGCCTAGTATTTTCAGGGCAGTTGTTCTTGTAACCATTAACAATAATTTGACTCTTGGCTTCAGAGGCGTCAATTGCCTTTACCCATGTAAATTTATCCCAGTGAGCAGGAAATCTATCTTTTAATAAATCCCGCCTCTGTTTGTCGCGCTCCAAGCTGATTAAATAAATTTTCATACTGGTTTTTTCAGCAATTGCGTCAACTTTACCCCAGTCGTGCCATCCCCATAAGGCATACACACCCTGGCCATGCTTTGGTAGTGTTCGGGCTCGTTAAGCAAACGTGTAGCCTGCTGCACGATGGTGGCTTGTTCAGTACCTACCAGTTGAGCTACGCCTTCACCCACGGGCTCGGGACGTTCTGTGGTCTGACGCAATACCAGCACAGGTTTACCCAACGCTGGAGCTTCTTCTTGCACGCCACCGCTGTCGGTCAATATCAGGTGGGCAGCTTGCATGGCGGCTACAAAGTCAAAATAGTCCAGTGGTGCGACCAGCTCAATTCTGGGGTGTCGGCCCAACATGGTGTGGACCAGTTTCTGCACATTGGGGTTGGGGTGGACGGGGTAGAGCACGCGCACATCGGGGTGTTGTTCCAAGATTTGCAGCACAGCGTTAAAAATGTTTTGCAGCGGTTGTCCAAAGTTTTCACGCCTGTGGGCGGTCAATAGGATGAGGCGGCCTGTTTGCTGGCCGGGTGCCGGCATTTGAGCCACGGTTTGCAGCAGTGTGTCTATACAGGTGTTGCCTACTACATGAATTTTTCTGGGGTCTATGCCTTCTCGTCGCAGGGCATGGGCCGCACTCTCAGTGGGTGCAAAGTGCCACTGGGTGATGCGCGAGACCATTTGGCGGTAACCCTCTTCAGGGAATGGGTGCTGCAAATCATGGGTGCGCAGGCCTGCCTCAATGTGGCCAAAAGGCACTTGGGCATGAAAGGCCGCCAGCGCCGCGCCAAACACAGTGGCGGTATCGCCTTGGGCCAGCACAGCGTAGGGCTGTTCAGTTTGAATGATGCCTTCCAGCTCGGGCAGCATGCGGCCCAGTACGCTATTGAGGCTTTGCTTGGGCTGCATGATGTTGAGGTCGTAATCCACGGCAATGCCAAAACGGGTCAGCATTTGATCGAGTAAATCACGGTGCTGGGCAGTGACGACAACGATGCAGCGCGCCCAGTTGCTGCTTTGCAGGGCACGAATGACCGGAACCATTTTGATGGCTTCAGGCCGCGTGCCAAAAATGCACAGGACGGTTTTACGCTGGGTCATGGTTTAGCCTTTTCAAGTCTTGTTCTAGGGTGGAGGTAATGCCGCTCCAGTAGATGTTTTGTGGCGCAGCGACCAACTTGCGGTCTAGCAGTTGCTGGGCCAGTACAGTGGCCAGGCTGCTGGGCTGGCTGGATTCAGCCAAATATGGCTCTAGCTCTTGCGCCTGCTGCGGGAAGTTCGCCGTGAGATTGGGCGAACGGGTGGCCACGATAGGACGCTGGCAGGCCATGGCCTCGGCAATTTTGTTGGATGCGCCAGCATCCATAAATGGTGATCGGCGATAGGGAATGGCCAGCACATCAGAGGCCGCCAACGCATAGGGCACATCGGCAAAGGGCACATTGCCCAGGTAACGGATGCCGGGTTGATCAAGTTGCAGACTGTTATGGGCTTTGCCACCCAAGAGCAGTTCTATGCGTTGCCCTTGTTCACGCAGGATTTGCACGGCGGCTATCAGGTCTTGTACGCCACGGTCTGGCTCCATGCTGCCAAAGTAGCCGACATAGGTGGCATCTGCAGGCAGTTGCAGTTTGTGCCGCGCCTTGGCTTTGTCTATAGGGCGAAAATGGTTGGCATCCAGTCCGTTGCTCAATATCGCATCGTACTCAGGCTGGCCCAAGCTATGTAGCAGAGCATGGCTGGCAAACAGACGCATGTCGGCAGTTTTCAGCAAGTGGCCAAACAGGTCAAAACCCAGCGGTTTGATATAGCCGCCAAATTCATCATATTTGTCATACACATCAAATATGAATTTAGCCCGGAGCTTTTTGGCGATGCGCTGCGCCATCAGGGCTATGTAGCAATCCCCACTGGCAATCACCATGTCTATGGGCTGGGTAGTTTGATAAGTGCCCAACAAATAGTGCTTGAATACGGCCAGATTTTTAACAGGGGTGGAGGTGATGGTCAGTGGCCCATCGCTGCACTGGATGGTGGTTTTGCTGTGGTAATCCACCAGCCACAAGGTCACGCTGTGGCGCTGCGCCAAGTGCAGAGGGAATTGGTAATTACGGCCAAATTTTTCCAGCAAGGCATCGCGGTTGGTATTAAAGCGTTTTCCAATAAATAAGAGCCTCAAAAAATGCTCCTCAATAATCCAATGGATTAGTGCCCTTCGCCAGCATGTGCCATAGCTTTTGCCCCATTACTGGCCATGCAAACTGCGCCGCAAAAGCACTGGCGCGTGTTTGCCATGCGCCGGGGCCATCGGCCAGGATTTGTAGAGCGGCCTGCGCCAGTGAAAGGTAATCTCCGGATGCAACCAAATGGCCAGACTCCCCCTCAGCCACCGCATCCACAACTCCCCCCGTCGCAAACGCCACCGTGGGCAGGCCATGCGCTGCAGCTTCAATGGCCACCATGCCAAAACCTTCCGGGTCTCCAGGCAATTGGCGCACAGGAAAGATGTGCAGGGCCGCACTTTCATAAGCGCATGCCAACTCTTGCGGGTCGGTAATCACACCCAGAAAGCGCAGATGCTGGCCAATGCCCGCAGCATCGGCCACCGCCTGGATGCTGTCGCGGGATTGCACATCGGCATGCAAGGAATCTGCAGGTGCCTCCCCCACAATCACCAACAACGTATCGGGTGCGGCCTGGACGATGGCAGGTAAGGCATGCTGGACAAATTCACGCAGCCCCTTGCGGGTGGTCAGGCGCCCCACAGACAGCAGCAAACGCCGCCCCCCCAGCTGATAGCGCTGACGAAAATCCTGCAACGCTGTGGCGCTTTGTGGCGCGGTGGGCAGTGTTACCCCAGGATGGACGATGCGGATTTTTTCGGCTGCTACGCCCAGGTTGCGTGCCAGCTCGGCGGTGGGCTGGCTGTTGGCAATCACGCCATCCATGCGCCGGATGGCCGGGTGCCACACTGCGCGGTAAGCGGGGTGTTGCACAGCGGCATCCAGCCCATGCAAATACACATGGGCATGGGCGCCGCTGGCGCGGGCAGCCAGCCAGGCGGCAGGGGCCGTCAAGCCGCTTCCTGCCAGCACGATGTGTGGCTGAAAGCGCCGCGCCACTGCCACAGCCTGCCAAGCCGATGCCAGCAAAAAGCGAGGCAACGGGCGCAGTGGCACTTCGGTCACTGGTACGGCAGCAGGGCGCTGCGCTGCAGAGCCGCTGGGGCCAATCAATTGCACTTGCGCAGAACGCGATAGTTCATCGGCAATGTGCCAGTTCAGCCGCTCCATGCCGCCGACCAGTGGCGGCAGGTTGCGCGTTATGTGCAGGATGCGGGGCTGGATCATGGGCGCTCCTGCTGCAACAGCGCTTGCCCCGCTTCGGTCAGCCGATAGCGCTGCAGGCGGCTGGTGGGTTTGTCGGGGAGGGTCATTTCGATGTGCCCTGAGTCCAGCAGGCGGCGAATTTGCTTGTGCAACTCGCCCGATACGGTGGTATGGCCCAGTGCCTTGGCCAGATCGGCTTTGCCCATGGGCTGGGTGGTCAGGTGCATGAGTACCTTGGCTGCCAGTTTTGACTCTAGCCGCGACCCTAGCCGCGACTCTAGCCGTTGCAGGATGGGGGTGTCATCCGCAGGTGCAGGCGTTTGTCCTGCCGCGTGGGGCTGTGCCAGCCAGATACGCAGCCGAATACCGGTGGCTATTTCCTCAATCAGGGGTTCGGGCAGGCCTTGTTGTGCGGCGGATTCAAAGATGCGCTTGATGCCGCTGCCCCATTGTTCGGTCAAGCCCAGCTCGCGGAATACGCGGGCAATCACCGGGTTGCGGATACGCGAGATGCCGCTCTTCATGTCCTCAATGGTCATTCCTGGTAGCAGCAGGCCCGGGCTTTCAATGTCGATGCGATCGTCAAAAAAGGCCACGCGAATGGGGGTGCCGCGTTGGGCGTAGTCGCTATGCACTAGGGCGTTGACGATGGCTTCGCGCAGTATGGCCAGCGGGATACTCCAAACGTCTTCGCGCCGCATGGCACCAAAGCGGGCAGTTTTGTAGGCGTGTTTTTTCAGGAACAGCTCAATTTGCTCCACCGTGTCCGGTAGCAGGGCGCGGATGTCTTGCTGATCGAAGATGTCCACCTTGTCTTGGCCGCGAAAACGCCCGCATTGCACCCAGGCATCGGGGAAGTACAGTTCTCGGTCAGGGCTGAATAGCAGCACGGCACCCCTCGTGGGCACCATGCGGCCCTGCTCGGGGCGCAGTAGCTTCAGGGTTTGCAAGCCCTTGTCGCTCAAAGAGCGCTGCGGCCCAAACAGGCGCGCGATCGATGCCATGTCCAGGTCGTTACGGTTCAATGTGGGCATGGGCTGCTCGTCAAAAACTTGGCCCAATGCAAGGCGGTGCATCTCTGCAATCCAGTCTGGCCCTGCCTGTCGGTTGCTGGAGCCCAGGCGTATGTAGGTGCCGGTTTCCACCCCTTGGCTGCTCAGGTAATGTGGTCGGGCGCTGCTGGGAAAGACTTCGATCACCAGCAAGGTGCGGTTTTCTAAGCTCAACAGTTCCACATGGGGAATCAGGCGTGGCGAGATGCTGTCTGCAATCAGGTTGCAGAGGCGCTCTTCAGCATCCAGCGGGTCTGTCACGCCCAGCAGCGTGCGGTCATCGTCCACACCGATCACCAGACGCCCGCCCGCTGAATTGGCAAAGGCCACCAGGGTCTTGAGCACATTGCGCGGTGACGACAGGTCACGCTTGAACTCCAAGGTTTTGCCCTCGGGCTGTTGCAGAAGAAGATGGGCGGGCTGGGGCATGGCGGCAGCTTGTGCTGATCAGGCCGCAACCACACTCACCGTACCCACACCCAGCCGCCCACGCGTATCCACGATCAAACGGGCGTGCTGCACCAGCTGCGGGTAGTCAAATCCATCGTGGTCGGTAGCCAGCACCAGGCAGTCGTAGCTGGCGATGCTCTCGGGCGTCAGGGTCACCGATTGCAGGTCAAAGTGGTAATCGCGCTTGCGCGGAAACACGGGCACATGCGGGTCGCTGTAATCGATGTGCGCGCCTTTGGCTTGCAGCAAGTCCATGATTTCCACAGCGGGCGATTCGCGCGTGTCATCAATGTTTTTCTTGTAGGCCAAGCCCAGCACCAAAATGCGGCTGCCTTTGATGGCCTTGCTGCGCTCGTTCAGGGCATCGGTGATTTTTTCTACCACCCAGTGCGGCATGTAGTGGTTGATTTCGCCCGCCAGTTCTATGAAGCGGGTATTCACGCCGTATTCACGCGCCTTCCAGGTCAGGTAGAACGGGTCGATGGGGATGCAGTGCCCACCCAGGCCGGGCCCCGGCTTGTAGGGCACGAAGCCGAAGGGTTTGGTGGCAGCAGCATCAATCACTTCGTGAATGTTGATGCCCATCTTGTCAGCCACGATCTTCATCTCGTTAACCAGCCCAATGTTCACGCTACGATGAATGTTCTCCAGCAGCTTCGTCATCTCTGCCGCGCGGGTCGAACTGACAGGCACCATCGTTTTGATCGCATGCTGGTACAGCGCCATGCCCAGCGCCAGACAGCGGGGTGTGCTACCACCAATGACCTTCGGAATGTCCTTGGTCCCGTAATCCGGATTGCCCGGGTCTTCGCGCTCGGGTGAAAAGACCAGAGCGCAGTTGACACCGGGCACCAGGCCCCGGGTCCGCAAGCGCGGGGCCAGCACCTCTTCGGTGGTGCCGGGCCATGTGGTGCTTTCCAGGCTCACAAACTGGCCTGGGCGCATGAAGGGCAAGGCGGCCTCGATGGTGTTGATGATGAAACTCAGATCCGGCTCGCGGTGTGCATTCAGTGGCGTGGGCACGCAGATGATGAGCGCATCCACCTCTGCCGTACGGGCGAAATCCGAAGTGGCCTCAAAGCCCTGCGCCTGCGCACGCTGGATGGTGCTGGGTGTAATGCGTTCGATATAGCTGTGGCCCGCATTCAGCTGCTGGATTTTGTCCTCATCAATATCGAAGCCGACGACTTGCAGGCCGACTTCGGCAAAACGCAATGCCAAAGGCAGGCCCACGTAGCCCAAACCGTATATACCTACGCACGCCTGCGCTTGGGCAATACGTGTTTGCAAAGTGTCGAGTAGGGATGGTTGGGAGGCATCGGACATAGGGGGTACTCAAAGAATTTCACGGATACACGCAAGCAGTATGATGCGCACCTTCTTGTGTGCACCATTCTTCTGCCCGTAGCTCAACTGGATAGAGCAATTGCCTTCTAAGCAATAGGTCGGGGGTTCGAGTCCCTCCGGGGGCCAGCCTCAGCGCTTCCAAAAACATAGCTGCTAGCGCTTGCTGTGATTGGCTTTACGCCCAAAATCACCCCACACCTCCAGGGGCATGGACGAAGCTCCCCGACTTTCCCCCGTGCTTTTCCAGTACCTGCACGCCGGTGATCACCATGCGCTTATCAGCCGCCTTGCACATGTCGTAAACCGTCAGCAGCGCTACCTGCACCGCCGTCAAAGCCTCCATCTCCACCCCTGTGGGGCCCACCGTTTCCACCGTGGCGGTGCATTGCACGCTGCTGGCCTCGCGCTGCAGCGCGAACTCCACCGCCACCCGCGTGAGCGCCAGCGGGTGGCACAGCGGGATCAGCTCGCTGGTGCGCTTGGCCGCCATGATGCCGGCAATGCGCGCCACGCCGAGCACGTCGCCCTTCTTGGCCGTGCCGGACTCCACCAGCGCCAGTGTGGCGGGCTGCATCTCGATGCGGCCCGTGGCAATGGCCACGCGGTGCGTGGCCGGTTTGGCGCCGACGTCCACCATGTGGGCCTGGCCTTGGGCGTCGAAGTGGGTGAGGGGAGAGGGGGACGTTGTCATAAGGCGGGTTTACAACCGGGTGCGAAACATTCCAATGGCCGGGGCATCATACGGCCATGTGCAGATGGCCGCGATTGATGGCCGGCCCGCCCGCACGTGCCAGCCCGCGGCATGGCTTGGGCGCTTAGTTGCACGGCTGGCCTAGCGCTGCTCTTTCCTGCCCACTGGGATCTGGACAAACTCTCGGAGGGTTCGAACGTCTACTTCTTCCCCCAGCAGTGGGGCAAAGTCATCGACCACGCGGAAAGCGCCGAGGGAGGGCTGACCACCGTCACGCAATCTGCCGATGGTCTGCTCACGCTGCTGACCAACGGCAAGTTTCAGGGCAACAATTCCGAACAAGGAGAGATGATTGCTCAGAAATCAATTGCGCTCATTCCGCTGCTGCACACTGCGCAGCGCGACACCGCACTGGTTATCGGCTACGGCACCGGAATGACTCCGCGTGTGATCCACGAGAACGAATTTCGCTCTTTGGACATCGCCGAGTTGTCGGAGGATATGGTGCGGCTGGCCGACCGGCATTTTGAGAATATTAACCATGCAGTCACGTCCCAGCCCGGTGTAAACACGTATTACACCGATGGGCGCAACTTCCTCTTGACGCAATCCAAGGAATACGACCTTATCAGCATCGAAATCAGCTCCATCTGGTTCGCGGGTGCCGCCAACCTCTACAACAAGGAGTTCTACGAGCTGGTTGCCCGCCGCCTCACCGACGAGGGTGTGCTGCAGCAGTGGGTGCAGCTGCACCATATGCGCCCTTTGGATTTTCTGTACGTGATGCAATCGCTGCGCGCTTCGTTCCGTTATGTGTGGTTCTACGTGAGCGGCGGGCAGGGTATCGTCGTGGCTTCCAACAACGCCGAAGCGTTCCCTAGTGTCGTGAGTTAAAAATTCATTGAATTATTTTCTGCCAATGCAGTCAGTCGTGTAGTGTGTTGCACGACGAGGTGCCCATGAGCGGAAGACCAAAGACTCCATTGGTGTTGAGCGCGACGGAGCGCGAACAACTGATCGCGCTGACCAAGCGTCGCAAGACAGCGCAGGCCCTGGCCTTGCGAGCACGCATTGTGCTGGCCTGTGCCGAGGGCCTGGAAAACAAGGTGGTGGCAGCGCGTCAACGGGTCACTCAGCAAACGGTATCGAAGTGGCGCGGTCGGTTTGTCCAGCTGCGCCTGGACGGTCTGTTTGATGCGCCGCGCCCGGGTGCGCCGCGTACGATTGACGATGCCCGAGTCGATGCCGTCATTGCCAAGACGCTGGAGTGTGTGCCCGCCGGTGCCACGCACTGGAGCACGCGCAGCATGGCGCGCGCCATGGATGTGTCACAGACGGCTGTGAGCCGAATCTGGCGGGCTTTTGGCTTGCAGCCGCACCGCCAGGAAACATTCAAACTCTCCAGTGATCCGCTGTTCGTCGAGAAGGTGCGCGACATTGTCGGCCTGTACCTGGATCCGCCGCTCAAGGCGATGGTGTTGTGCGTGGATGAGAAGAGCCAGATCCAGGCGCTGGACCGCACACAGCCGATACTACCGCTGGCACCGGGCATTGCCGAGCGGCGCACCCACGATTACATGCGCCACGGCACGACGACGCTGTTTGCGGCGCTGGACATTGCCACGGGCGAAGTGATCGGGGAGTTGCATCGGCGCCATCGCAGCGCGGAGTTCCTGCAATTTCTGCGTACCATCGAAGCCAACGTGCCTGCGGGGCTGGACGTGCATCTGGTGATGGACAACTACGGCACGCACAAGACCGCCTCAATCAGGGCATGGTTCGCC